>CAYTTF010000439.1:0-3463 GCA_964440665.1 uncultured Myxococcales bacterium
GCGCGTTCTGCATCGAGATGGCGACCTGGTTGGCGATCACGCCCAGCATCTCGCGGCGGTCGGAGGGGAAGGCGCCCGCGCGTTTGGCGGCCACCGTGAAAGTCCCGATCACCTCATCCTTGACCAGCAACGGTAAGACCAGCAGCGACTCGTGGTCCTTGATCCGCATCGGGTGCGAGAACACCGGCACGTCGCGCTCGCGCCATTCACCGCCGGCGGGCAACGCCAGCTTGTTCTTGGCCGCCATCGACGCGATCGAGGAGGGATCCTTGTGCGTCGATCCGAGCAGCTTTTCGGCCAGCTCGCCCACCACACAGCGGATGGTGTGGCTGCCCCGGCGCGCGTCGTAGGTGGCGATGGCGGCCAGATCGAACTCGCAGACGCCGCGCGCGCCCGTGATGGCGGCGGTGTACACCTCGTCGAGCGTGAGCGCGCGGTTCAGCTCCGCCGACGCCCGGTAGAAACGCTCGTGCTCGTCCTTCGAGCGCTCGACCGCCTGGAAGACGCGCTCGGATTGCACCACCCGCACCACCTGATCGGCCGCGCTCGCCATGAGCGCCAGCGACGCGTCGTCGAAGGGGCGCTCCCCCGCGCGATCGCCGACGAGGACGCCACGCGCCGCCCGCCCCTCGACCACCGGCACGCCCACGAACGCGCCCACCGTCGCCGGACCGCTGTAGTAGGGCAGCAACGACAGCCGCGGCGCCTCCAGCACAAACGGACGCATCTCCTTCAGAATCGCGCCCAGGACCCCTTCGCCCGCGCCGATCGCCCCCTCCACCACGTGCGTCGACTCGGTGCAGAGCTCCTTGACCTTGAGGCGCTCGCCGCTCTCGTCGAGCCAGAGCAGCGCGCAGGTTTGCAGCTCCAGCGCCGACCGCAGCAGATCGAGGTTGTAGTAGAGCTGCTGGTGGATCGTCTGGATCGATCCGGCAGAGAGCTTCTCCTGCTCCTCTGCGCGGCTGCGCACGCGGCTTTCGTTCGACAGCGCGGTCGAGATCAACCGGAAATCGCGCGCCTCCTCGCGCATCGCCGCGACCTCTCCCTCGAGGTGCCGGCGGCGCTCGCGGCGCTGGCGGGCGACCTCGGCGTGCAAGAACACCACGTTCAGCAGGGCAAACACGGCGATGAACCCGACGTGGCCCGGGAAGGCGGCGGCCGCTTCCGGCGTGGCCGTCGGCCCGAACGAGAGCACCGCCTCGAACCCGATCGCGGCACCGGCCAGCGGCAGGCCGACCGCGAGCCGGTGAAAGGTCACCAGGAAGCTGACCACCGCGTAGACCAGCGGATAGATCGACGACACCACGCCGCCCGAGAACGCGAGCAGAAGATAGACCGTGGTGAGCAAGAGCAGGCCAACCTCCGCGTCGGAGATCGCCTCGCGGCGCGGCGTGCGACGGCGCTCCGCGATCCGCACCCGTGCCGAGATCTTGTAGGCCAGCAGAAGCGTGAGCACCGCCGCGGCGGCCACCCGCCGGAGATCCGCCCCCGGCAAGCGCAGATCCGGGAACCACCCCCGCCAGAACAGAAACAAGAAAGCGGCACATACGCCGAACGCCAGCACGGCGCGGAACACCCGGCCGACGTGGTATCCAATCCGCTCGGACAGCGGCGCCCCGCGCAGCGTTCCATCGCGCAACGCACGCCGAACCCGCGCGCGACTGCGCCGCATCTCCTTCATGGTCGTTTCGAGAGATCGACGACGATCTCACCCGGCCGCACCCAACCGAGCTCCGCGCGCGCGACCCGCTCGATCGCCGACGGATCGTCGCGCAACGCGTCGGCTTGTCGGGTCAACCGTTCATTCTCCGCGGCGAGCTCGCGGTTGCGGGCATGCAGCGAAGCCAGATCGCGCCGCAACGCGATGGTCCGCGCCAAACCCGATCGGGCGTAGAGGTGGTAGGGAATGTAGGCGAGGACGAACGCCACCACCGCAGCGGCGCCCAGCCGCCCCGCCCAAGTCTTGGTCTCCCGGCGCATGCGAGCTTCCCGCAGGGCCAGTATCGGACCGGAGTAGCGGCCCGTCCATTTTCCTGCCCCCTCACCAGCCAGCCCGGGGCCCAACCCGAGCGCTCACGAAAAAACCGACGCCCCGGGGAGGAGCGTCGGTTCATCGAAGAAGCGAGGCGCTACGCAGGTTTGTTGGCGCTGGCCGATTCGCGGCCCGACACCGACGCCACCGCCTCGTCGAGGGCCTCCGGCGCGCGGCGGAGCCGATCGCGGATGTCCTCCCGAAGCTCGCGGCCCGGTTTCGGCGCCAGCATGAGCGCGATCCCCGCGCCAACCAGCAGCCCGACGCCAAACGTGCCGAGCGTCCCCGCCAGCCACGCCCCGGTCGAGCTCTTGGTCTCGAGCCCCAGTAGCCCGAGGATTTCGTCTTTGTCGAGATTCTTGATGTCCTTGAGATTCATCGGAATGCCTCCTGTGTTCACGTTCACTTACCGGCCTTGTGGCCCTTGCCCGTTCCACGTCCTACGCCGCTGTCCCCATCCGCCAGCACGGTGGCGAGCCCCGCGATCTGATCTTTGAGCAGCGGCACAATCGCCAACCGCACGCCGATCCGCAGTCCGAGCCGCACAATCCGTGCGGTCAGCGGCGTGAAGATGCCGCCCCCGATCACGTATCCCAGCCCCAGGGCCGCCGCGACCGAGCCGTAGGGCCGACGCTTGACGCGCCCTTTTATGTCGATGGCGTCCGTGAGATCCGAGAACGCCCCACGCGTCTGCGACCACGCCTCTTGCGCCGAATCGCTGACCCGATCGACCCGCTGGCCTATGGTGTGAATGCCGTCGTTTTCGGCCGCTCGCCCGTTGGGCGGATTTTTTTCCGGGGTTTGCATTGGTCTTCTCCCTTTCTCCGTGTGCCGCTTCACACCCGTAGGGCGATCTTGCCGATGAGGAAGCCGAGCGCGACCGCGCCCACCAGGCAGGTTCCGGGGTTTTCCTTGATGTAATCGATCGCCTTGTCGTTCAGCGATGTCAGGCGTCGCTTGGCGTCCTCGATCTGCGGCCGCACCCGGTCGCCGATCTCACGCGCGGTTGCTTCGATCTGATCCGTCATTTCCATGGCTCTCTCCTCGTTTTTTTTACGCACCGCCGCTACCGCCGGTTCCCGAACCAAAACCCCACCACGAACGCCGCGCCCAGAAAGGTCCCCGGCCGGCGCGCGAACCAGTTCCGCCAGTTGGTCTGACGCACGACCTCGTCGCGCAACGCGACCACCGACAGAGCCACCCGCTCGCGGGTGCGCTCGACCTCCGCCTCGGCGCGTGCCAGCTCGTCGATGTTGTTGGTTGTCATGCGCGTTCTCTTGGTCAAGTTGTCGTCACGGGGCCGTCAAGCCGTTCGAGCGGGCAGCCTGGCCCAGCGCGCTCACGCTGCGGGCGGCCTCCACCCCGGATTCGGGCAGAATTCGTGTCTCTTGCATCTTCCGGATGGCGTAGACCAATCCCAGCACGCCGGCG
>CAYTTF010000440.1:0-3459 GCA_964440665.1 uncultured Myxococcales bacterium
CGGCGAGAGCGGGCAGATCGCACAGCGGCTGTCCGACGACGAGGAGACCGCGCTGTCGATGGCGATCGCGCTCGGCGCGGCCGGGCTGGCGGTGGCTCTGGCCGTCTTCGTGTTCACGCTGCGGACGCTGCGACCGCTGGGCGTCTTGCGCAAGCGGACCCAGCAGGTCGCGGGCGGGGACTATGCGCAGCGAACGGGGGTGACGTCGCACGACGAGATCGGCGATCTGGCGCGCGAGTTCGACGCGATGGCGGACGCCATCCAGGAGCGCGAGCGGCGCCTCATCCGGTCGGAGCGACTGGCGACGGTCGGGCGGATGGCGGCGCAGATCGCGCACGAGGTGCGGAACCCGCTCTCCTCCATCGGGCTCAACGCCGAGCTGCTGGGCGACGAGCTGGCGGTCGGGGCCGACGAGGCCCGCCGCCTCATCGCCTCGATCATCAGCGAGGTCGATCGCCTGGCCGAGATCACGGAGACCTACCTGCGGTTCGCGCGCCTGCCCCGGCCGAAGCTGGAGAGCGAAGACCTGGGGGTGATCGTCCGGTCGGTCGTCGACCTGTCGCGCGGTGAGCTGGCGCAGGACGGGATCGAGCTTTCGGTCGACATCGCGCCCGACCTGCCGGAGCTGCCGGCGGACGAGGCGCAGCTGCGGCAGGCGCTCATCAACCTGGTACGCAACGCGCGCGAGGCGATGGTGACCGCACCGGCCAAGCGCCTCGTGATCGTGGTGGCGGTGGACCGCGCCGCGGGACGCCTCACCGTGCGCGTGTCGGACTCCGGGTCCGGGATCGACCGCGCGGATCTGGGGAAGATCTTCGATCCGTTCTTCTCGACCAAGGAGCGCGGGACGGGACTGGGCCTGGCGCTGGTGCAGCAGATCGTCGTCGACCACGGGGGCCAGATCGATGTCGAGAGCGTGGCCGGCCGCGGGACGACGTTCACGGTCGCCTTCCCGGCCGCCGCGGTGGGAGCGCCCCGCGGCGGCGCGCTCCCGGCCGCCGCCTCGTCAGTGCCCGGCGGCGGCGCGGTGGGCGGCGGCCTTGGCGCGGTCACCGAGCTGGACGTAGAGGGTGGCGAGCGTCAGGTGCAGCGCGGCGGGATCGGCCGGGTGGAAGGCGAGGGCGCGCTCGAAGGCATTGGTCGCGGCGGCGGTCTTGCCGGTCACGGCGAGGGCGCGGCCTAGCGCCGCGTGCAGGTCGGCGTCGCCGGGATCGATGAAGATCGCGATCGGCGCGAATTCGAGGACCCGCCCCGGCCGGCCGGTCCGCGCCTCGTTGAAGACGATCTGCTTGGCCACCGCGTCGTTCTGGGGATCGAGCCGGAAGGCCGCCTCCAGCTCGCCGAGCTGGTCGGCCGCGCGCTGCTCGCTGCCGTAGAGCTCCGCCAGGAGCGCGTGAGGCTCGACCCGCGCCGGATCGAAACCGACCGCGCGCCGGAGGTGCGCCTCGGCCGCCGCCTCGCGCTTGCGGTGGATCTCGGCCAGCGCCAGCCGCACCTGCACGTCGTAGCCGTCGTGTGACGCCGCCCCGCCGTCGAGCAGCCCTTCGAACGCCGCGACCGCGGCCTCGGCATCTCGCCGTGCGAGCGCGATCTCCCCGGCCAGGAACAGGGTGTCGGCCTGGTCGTCGGGCGATGGGTGCGGGGCGGCGCGCGCCGCCGCGAGCGCGCGTTTGGCGCCCTCGAGATCGCCAGTCGCCAGCGCCGCGACGCCCCGGCGGGCGGCTTCGTGCGCGGACTTCAGGCCCTTCACCGATTTTTCCGCGGCGGGGGCGGTGCCGCCCAAAGATTGCGCGGGCAGGTATTGCTTCTCGTAGCCGGCGAATCGCTCGGCGAGGTCGGCGGGGAAGCCGGCCTCGATCTCCGCGGCCGGCTGACCCGTCATCCGTTCGAGCACCGCCACGCCGCGCTCGCCCCGCCCGTACGCGACCAGCGCGCTCCGGATCGCCGCGAATCCAAAGCGGCGCTCGAGAAAATCGACCGCAAGCGCGGCCTGGGCATACGCCCGAGTGGCCTCGTCGCCGTTGCGCGCCTCCATGAAGGAGTTCGACAGGCCGGCCAGGGGCGGCAGGTCACCGCGTCGCATGGCGCCGTAGACGGCCACGTCGTCGTGGCGGGTCCACTCTGGTCGGGCGTGCATGGTCTCGACTTCGGACAGCCCCTCGGTGAACCAGCGCGGCACCCGCGATCGCGACAGCTCGATCGCGAACACGTGCGCCAGCTCGTGCGCCAGCACCATCCCCCAGTTGAAGGCGTGGTTGCTGGGCGCCTGCGAGGTGATCACGCGCCCGAAGCAGACGCCCGAGACGCCGATCGCGGGCAGTCCCACCGTGCGCACGGCGAACTGGCGCGGGTCGCCGTACAGCTCGAAGGTAACCGGGCCGCGCGGCTCGAACCCGTAGCGCGCGACGTATGCGCGGTAACGCTCCTCCAGAAACGGAACGACGACCTCTTCGATCGCGGTGCGCGTCGCGGGCTCGATCCGAAAGCGGAGGTGGGCGCTGGCGATGGTCACGTAGCGCGTGGGGATCACCTTCTCGAAGAGGTCGAGCAGGTTGAACGTGCGCAGGTTGTACGGATCTCGCTTCCAGGCTTTGCGGAGGGCGTCGAGGCCGGGGCCTTCCTCGCCGAGCCGGAGGAGCGTGGTGGCGAGGGTCGATAGGCAGCCGGCGTCGTCGGGATCGGCGGCGACCCCATCCGCCGCGATCGCGCGCGCGTCTTCGTAGCGACGCTGCCGGGAGAGCGCCTCGGCGACGAACGCGAAAAACCGTCCGTCGTGCGGGTGGACGTCGAGATCGATCTGGCGGGCGCGGGTGAACCCTTCGCGATCGTCGAGCAGGAGGGCCACCGTCGCCTCGACGCGGGCGGCGCCCGGATCGCGCGGGTTGGTGCGGCGAATGGCGGCCACGTCGCCGCGCGCGGCGGCGAAATCCTCGGCGTCGAGCGCCAGCTCCGCGCGTAGCGCCAGTGCGCCCGCATGCGCGGCATTGCCGGCCAGCGCGCGGGCGATCTCCGCGCGCGCCGTCGCCGCGTCGTAGCGATCCTCGAGGGCCACCCGCCCGAGGCCGAAGTGGGCGTCGGGGTTTTCGGGATCGACCGCTAGGACCGCCTTGAACGAAGCCTCGGCGTCGGCGCCGTTGTGCTTCTCCAGCAGCACCGTGCCCCAGTCGAGATTCGCGGCGACGTCCCGCCGGTCGGCGAGAACCGCCTCGCGCAGGACGTCGCTGGCGTCCTTCCAGTTGTCGTCCAGGCGGACCGCGGTCGCGATCGCGATCAGCGCCGCCGGGCGAGTCCGATCGACTCGGCCGGAGCTCCAGTCGTCGTAGCTGGTGCTCAGCAAAGGCGCGAGCGCCGCGCGATCGCCGGTGGCGTCGAGCAGGCGCATCAGGGCGTCGCGCACCGGCAGGTCGGCGGGATCGGCCTCGGCGGCGGCTTCGAGCCGGCGGCGGGCTTCGGCGTAGA
>CAYTTF010000441.1:0-3446 GCA_964440665.1 uncultured Myxococcales bacterium
TCGCGCCAGCGACGGTCCCCGTCTCCAGCAGCCGATTCGAGCCGCCGAGGAAGCCTGCGCCCATCGCGCTCGCCAAAAAGGTCCGCAAGAAACGGTAGCCACGTGCGGTGCGCAGATAGAACGTCGGGAAGGGCTCGACCGGAAACAACGGGTACACGTCGATCGGCGGCGCCTCGAATCTCGACGCCTCGCTTCCGGACAGCTGCTTGACGTGCGTCTCGCGGTCCTGGATCAGGATCGATTTGAAGGTCTCGACCAGCTTCTTCTTGTAGCTGGCGGTGAGCAGCAGGTGTTGATCCTCGGTTGCGAGATCCGGCAGCAGGAGGGTCTCGAGCGCCCGCTCCTGGTAGTCGTACCAGCCGGCGTCGGCCCCCGGCGTCAGGTCGACCGCGCCCGACCGGATCGCGGCGACCAGTGCGTCGAGCAAGTTCGTCCCGGCAGGAAGGCCTTCGCAGAACGTCTCATCGAAATAGTCGCTCTCCTTGCTTCTCGACGCCGGCAGGAACGCGAGTAGCGCGCCGCCGCAGGCCTTGCGCGGCGGATTCTGTGCGGCGAACGCATTCTCGATCGCGCTCGGATCGGCCAGCGCTGCGTGATCGACAACGTAAGGGATGAGCGCGTCGAGCGCGTAAGCGACGAACGGATTGGTGAGGCCCGTGTAGAGCGTCGTCGCCCGCTGATAGTCGGCCAGCAACGCAGCGTCCTGACCCAGCACGAACGCCAGCGTCGCGTAGGCGCCGTAGGTCTCCGACCCGTCGCCGTTCTGCAAGAACCTGTCGCGCGTGAAGATTTTCTCGAGCGCCGAGGTCCAGGTGTAAAAGGCGATCGGTCGCGCGTATCGCACTTCGCCCGTGAAGGTGTCCGCGCGCGCCTGCGCGCGGACGGCGAGATCGGCCGAGAGCGCGGGGACGTCGCCGCCCAGGATCTGCGCGGCGCCGAGCAGCACCGCTGCGTCCTCCTCGGCCGGTCGCTCGGCCGCGTCCGCGCTGTCGGCGGCGAGGAGATCGTTGACGCGCGAGAGCAGTGTCGTCAGGAGCAGGCGCTTGTTCGGCGCCGCACTACCGTCGGCGGCGACGGTGCCGCTGTCGGCCGCCAGCTCGACGGCGGCGTAGAGGCCATCGTTGAACGGCTTCAGATACCCGTTGACGACCTCCATCGACGGAATGACATCCTCGCCGCTCGCGACGGTCGCCGCGGCGGCGAGGGCCTGCGTACGGCCCGGGAAGAGTTTTCCGTCGAGCGCCGATTCCGCCGCCGCGAACGGCACGATGTCCAGCTTGGTCACGGTGGCGCTCTTGTCGAGCGTCACCTGGCAGTAGTCGAAGGTCTCGGTGACCGTGCGCGCGGGATCGAACGTGGGGTGTTTGTCCTCGATCCGATCGTCTTCGAGCTGCATCTGGCTCACGGCGCTCTGGGTCTCCGTGACGTCGTCTTCATAGCCGAGAGCGCCCAGGCAGCCCGTCAGGGGCAGGAGCGCCGCCCACAGCGCGACCCCCTGCCATACCCACTTCGTGCCTCCGTCGTTTCGCATGCGGCCGTCGCGAGCCTACGCCTGCAAGGCGGTTGCCAGCATGCGAAGACGCTGGTTTGGCCACCGGATCGCACGGCCAGGCGCGACATCCGTGTCAGGCTGCGGCGGCGCGACCGGCGGCGGCGCCTCGTCCGACCTTGCCCTCGTCCGACCGTCTTGATCCCAACGACGAGTCGTCCCACTCTGACGGGATGACTAAATCGACTAGCTTCCTCGTCCTTTTCCTTTGCCTCGGTGCCATGGTGCCGGCCTGCACTCTCTGTAATCGCGCGGGGTGCGACGCGACGGCTGGACCGGTGGCGGACACTGGCCAGGCATCAATCGCCGGGGTCGTCGCGTCGGAGAGCGACGCCATTGGCAACGGTTGCCAGGCGTGCCCGCTCGGCACCGCAACGCTCGCGATCTGGAAGACATCGGGCCCGGTAACCGACGACACCGGCGCACAAGCGATCGTGGACGCGAGCGCGGCGACGGTGACCATCCAGGCCGACCAACGCTACGCGCAGGCGCTCGATCCCGGCAGCTACCTGATCTGCCAGCGACCCTACTGCGTGAGCATCGACGTCGCAGCCGGTCACGTCACGACCGTGCACATCAAGGAGATCTTCGGACCCACCCAGTTCATCGTCTTCGACGCCCAGTCGAAGTCCCCACGCACCGCCACCACGCTCGAGATTGCCCCCTAGCCAAGTCCCCTAGCTCTGAATCAGCCGCCGGACCCAGGCGTCGGTCAGCTTTTCTTGAACCGTGTTCTGGCGCAGGCGATCGGCCAGGTTCTTCCAGTCGACCGAGTCCTGCGGCTGATCCTGGTTCGAGCAGGAGAAGATGATCGTCTCTTTGCCGGTGACGGGATCGATGTGGCGCTGCAGACACTGCGCGCAGATCTCTTTCATCATGCACTGCATGGGCGAGTTGATCGAGGCGATCGCGATGTGGTCCTTGCGGAAGTACGGCGCCAGCAACGCGTGGCGCGCGTTCTTGACCGCGGCCATCATCCGGTCGCTGCCGATCGCGATGATGCGGTGACAGCTCGGCAACGGCACCAGGGTCTCGCCCAGCTTGCCGAGCGCGTAGGCGTGCATCGCGTCGACGACGTTGCCCAGAAACGCCCGGTCCTGCGGGCGCCGCGGCTCGGGCAACGGCCCGCCGTCGACGCTCCACACGATCTGATCGGCGGCCGCTTCGATCTCGTCGATCTTGTAGATGTCTTCGCGCCGGCGGTAGGCGGCGAAGTAGAGCACCTTGCTCCCGCACGCGCGCAGCGCCCGGCCGATCGAGAACAACACCGCGTTGCCGAGCCCGCCACCGGCGAGCACCACCGATTCGTCGGGCGGTGTCTCGGTCGGCGTGCCGGTCGGGCCCATGACCACCACGGGCTCGCCAGGCCACAGGCTGGCCAGCAGGCGCGAGCTGCCGCCCATCTCGAGGACGATCAGCGAAAGCAGCCCGGCCGCCTTGTCGACCCAGGCGCCGGTCAGGGCCAGGCCCTCCATCGCGAGGCGGCTCGAACCCACGACCCGCGCCAGCGCCTCGAAATTTTGCAGCCGGAAGAATTGCCCCGGCTCGAAGTGACGCGCGGCCGCCGGCGCGCGGACGACCACCTCGACGATGGTCGGCGTCAGCCGCTCGACGCGCACCACCGTTGCGCGCCAGTCGTCGTCGAGGCGCGCGGCAAATGCCCGCCACGCGGTGTCTCGCGCCGGCTGCGCGGCGGCGTCGAGCCGGGCGATCTCGCCCGAGAACAGCGCCTCGACGTGCGGCGCGCCGTCCTTGGCCGAGGCCATCGCGCGCACGACCGATCCCGCGTAGATCGGGTGGTTGTCGCCGTAGTAGCTGACGGTGTGGCCGTCGCGGAGGTAACTGGTGAAGAAGCCGACCTCGCCGGGCAGCGCCGGCTCGAGCGCCAGGGTGCCGT
>CAYTTF010000442.1:0-3436 GCA_964440665.1 uncultured Myxococcales bacterium
AGCGCCAGGAACCCTCGACCGCCTGGTCGCTGGCCCCGATCCATCCAGTCGCGGCGAGCTTGCCGTTGATGAAGCTATTCTCGCCCGCGCTGGTGACTGTCGCGAGATAACCCTGCAGGCCATAGTAGGTGCGCGCCGCCGCGGCCGGCTGGGCTGCGGCCCAGTTCAGGTTGGTGCCGACGAACTCGTAGTAGTGGCCGGTCCCCGGGTAGAAGAGGCTGCTCGCGCCGATCGAGAACGTGATCTGCCGGGCCTGGGTGTTGGGGGCGGCGCCCGCCGTGTTGTTGTAGGTGACCGATCGGAGCACGGTCTGGTAGGTGGTGACCGGCGCCTGTCCAGACAGCGTCAGGATGCCGGTCCCGGTCGCGAACGAGCCGGTCACCCCGCCCTGCGCCGTGAAGCTCAGGACATCCTGGGTGGAGACGTAGCCCGTCGAGATCGACACCTGCACGCCGGTGATGTCGGAGGCGTCGGAGATGGTTAGCGACAGGGTCGGATCCACCGCGACGGCGGACGACTGCGCGACGTAGATCGTCGAGCCCCCCGAGACCGCGAGCACCGGCGCGGTGCCCGTCACGACGGCGCTCGAAACCTCGGTGACTCCGTCGCCAGAGCCGTCACCGACGCGTCCGCAGGCCGACAGTGACACCGCCAGGAGCATCGCGACGCCACAACCAATCGCCGGGCCCGGTCGGATGTGCGTCCCGACCAATTCTCCGCGGCGGGCGAGTCGAGCGCCTGCCCGCGTGAGAGGTGAACCTACACAAACAAGCGGGAGCTCGGCATCGGGTTTATGCACCCGAACGAAGTAAGCCCGGGGACAAATTGGATCTTGAACCCAGCTGCTGCCGGTTTGAATTGGTCTGCTGTCAGGTATTGCTCATTCATTGCCGCGCCCGCAGGAAAGCGCCGGGCGTGACGAAATAGCGCCGTTTGAAGAGACGCGACAGGTGCGCCTGATCGGCGAATCCCGAGCACAGAGCGGCCTCGGCGATCGATCCTCCGTCGGAGAGAAATCCGTGCGCGTGCTCGAGGCGGCGGCGCATGACGAACGCGTGCGGTGTTTCGCCGGTCGATCGCTTGAACTCGCGGGAGAAGTGCGCCGGCGAGAGCCCGGTTCCGCGCGCCAGGTGCTTGACGGTGATCCGCTCGGCCAGGCGTTCGTCGACCAGCGCGCAGGTCATCGCCAGACGCTGTCCGGCAAACGCATCCGCGGGCGGGGCAATCAGATCGAACAGGCCAGCCAGCCGCGCGACGAGCGCCAGCACGAGCGCGTCGCGGTAGGCTCGACCCGCCGCTCCGCGGGTGGCCGCTTCGTGCAAGAGCGCGATAACGACGGCCGCCAGCGGCTCGTCAGAGAGACCATGCATCGGCACGACACGCAGGTCGGTCCCGAGCACGCGCCGGATCTTGTCGAGAGAGACTTCGACCGCTCCCCACTCCGACGGTCCGTTGTGATGATCGAACGCCGCGCCGGCGGGCAATATCACGAAGCACCCCGTTCCGATGGTCACCGGGTGGAACCCGTCGGCGTCCTTGGTCTGCATGATCAGCGGACACTTCAGGTTGATCCCCAGCCAGTGTCCGGCGATCGCGATGTGCTCGCCTTCGAAACGGCTGCGCACACCCCGCTCGACCACCACCCCGTCCCAGCCCAGGGCGCGGCTCGAAAACGCGACGACCGGGGTGATGAGGATTCCCGGGCGCGTGCGACCTGCCCGACGATCGGAAGAGTGCAACGTCGACTCTGGTCTCCCGTCCATCTCATGACTCCCCGCCCCCCAGCTGGTGTCGCGCCGCCGCGTGGAACGATCACACAACGATCGACGTTGTGTGCACGCAGGCCCACTATAACGGATGCCATCGCGCGCGCAGATGTGTTTGGTGCCACTTGAAGCAATGAACCCCGAGCGTCACAGATCCAGGATGTCCGTGGCGAATATCCTGAATGACGTGATCCGATTCTTTTCACCTCAGTAGCCCGATCCCGCGCCGGCGGGCCACACCAGCCTTATGTTCGGGGAGCGCGGATCGCTTGTGCCGCGCGGGAGGTGTCAGATGAAGTGCAGCGATCTCACAGGAACGAAGCCCGAGATGTTGACCGAAAAGGACACCATCGCCCACGCCGCCAAGGTCATGGCCGACGCGAGCGTTGGCTTTCTGCCGGTCTGTGACGCCGGCCGAAAGGTGATCGGGGTCGTGACCGATCGGGACATCGTCGTCAGGGCCATGGCCAAGGGGCTCGACCCCGCCAAGACTTCGGCCGCGATGATCATGTCGGTCCCGCCCATCACCTGCCTCGCCGACGCGGACCTCCAGATGGCCGAGGACCTCATGACCGAAGAGGGAAAGGCGCGCATCGTGCTCACCCACGCCAACGGGACGCTGTGCGGAATCATCAGCATCGGCGACGTCATCGCGAACGCCCCGAAAACGAAGGCGATCCACACGCTCAAGGCCGTGCTCTGGCAAGAGGCGCGCGGACCACGCGCTGGCGCAGACGCCGGTCAGGCCCTGCTCAAGGACCTGCCGGTCCCGCCCCGTCCGCCCGAGGCCGATCTCCCGCACACCACCGAGAGCGTCTTCAGCGGCGGCCACCGCAATACCGGAATCAAGGAATTTCCCTCCTAGACGGTCCGACGCCCCCGTCTCCACGCCGGCCGCCCGCCGCCGGCTTTCGCTTGATAGAGTCGCGACCTTGGGTCGCCTGTCAGCCCCCTCGGCGCTTCTCCTCGCGTGCGGTCTCGCCGCGTGCGCGACGGCGGACGATCCTCGAGGCGCCGCGGGTGGGAATCCCAGTGATGGGAAGATCGAGCTCTACTGGACCAACCTCAAGGCGAGCTATCACGGGCAGATGAGCCCCGAGGGCGACGACGAGGTGATTCAAGGGGGGATCGCGATGGGCGGCGAGGTGTGCGATCCGCAAATGCTGGACGCGAGCAAGGTGTGCGCGCGGCCAGAGGCCGCCGGCGATCTCCACGAGATCCGGTGCCGCATGCAATGCAAGGCCCGCGATCCGAAGCCGGGGCCGACGCTGGCGCGCGGGACGCTGTTCGTTGGCGGCCGTCCGGTGACGCTGCAGCTGGACCGCGCCGAGATGGCCACCAAGCCGTAGCTCTTGTATGGGGTCGCGGGCCTTTGAGCTACTTCCCGCCGGGTCTGTCGCCCCCGCCCTTGCTCTTGCCGTCACCCGTTCCGTCGCCGCCCTCCGGCTCGCCCTCCCCGAGCAGCGCGCCCAGGCTCGGCCCACCGCGTCCCGCGCCGAGCGCCCGCAGGCTATCGAGGTGATGCAGGAGCAGGCTGCGGTTGTCGCCGACCGATAGGTTCTGCATCTCCAGCGCGCCGATGCGATCTTCGGGCGAGAAGGCCGGCTCCTCGACCCGCTCCATCGACAGCTTCTCGGGCGCGTAGCTCATGTACTGCGCGCGCGTCGAGA
>CAYTTF010000443.1:0-3435 GCA_964440665.1 uncultured Myxococcales bacterium
GCATGATCGCGAGCGTGTCGCGGCCCGCCAGCACCGATTCGATGATCTCCGCCTGTCCGGGACGCAGCTCGCGGATCCGGAACACCTCGCGCATCTTCTCGAGCGCGCGCAGGAGGGCGGGGGAGGGCGGGGCCTCCGGCAAGGGGATCGCCACCGGTGCGGGCGCGGCCGGCTCGACCTCGTCCTCCGACCGCCGGATCACGATGGTCGGCACCCCGTCATCGAAGCTCGGCCCGGGCGATGGCACCGGGGAGCCCGAAGGCAGTGGCAAGGAAGCAATTGTCTCGTGCTCGGGGCCAGCGGCGTTGTCAGCGCCTGCGGCAGCCCGCAATTCGTCGTCGGAACTCAGTCTCAACTCCTGTGAAATCGGGCGCGTTTGCCCGCCAGCCAACCCAACCCTCGTTCACCCCAGTTGCGAAAATCGCCAAAGACCGCATTCGGGGGTCGTTCAAACGACTGCGACCCGCCAAAACGCCGGTGCGGCCAAAAATGCCGCAAACCACGAACGTCGAAGGAAAACCTAACACGCCTTTTCTCGAAGTCCAAGTCATTAATTTGGCGGAAATTTTCGCGGTCCCCCGATCTGAGGGCCTGGGCGGGTTTGTAGTGGCATGCCCGTTGCCCTAGTGAGCGGTCAAATGACGTCGATCGCGGCCCTGGAACCGGGCGCCCGCCCGCGCGAGCGGCTCGTCGCGCGGGGCGCCGAGCAGCTCACCGACGGGGAGCTTTTGGCCCTGGTGCTCGGCGCCGGGACGCGGGGCGCAAGCGCGCTCGACGTGGCGGCCGCGGTTCTGCGCGGTTCGGGCGGCGTGGGGGGCCTTTTGCGCGCCACTTCCAGTGAGCTGGCCGCCTTCGCCGGGATCGGCCCGGTGCGCGCGACGCAGGTGCTGGCGGCGCTGGAGCTCGGCCGGCGCGCGGTGGCCGGGCGACCCGAACGCGGCCAGCGGGTGGCCGGCGCGTCCGAGGTCTGGACGTATTTCAGGAGCCGCCTGGCGCCGCTGTCCGTCGAGGAGTTCTGGGCGCTCGGCCTCGACGTGCGCCACCGCGTGCAGAGCGAGCACTGCCTGGCCCGCGGATCGCTCACCGGGGTGGAGATTCACCCGCGCGACGTTTTCCGTCCCCTCATCCGGCAGGCCACCGCCGCGGTGATCTTTTGCCACAACCACCCCTCGGGTGATCCGGCCCCCTCGCGGGCCGACATCGAGCTGACCGCTCGGTTGCGCGCGGTGGGTGATCTTTGCGGCATTCCGGTGCTCGATCACGTCGTCGTCGGCTGGGAAGGGTACGCCAGCCTCGCAGAGCGCAATTGGAGGTAGCGCGCCGCCGCCGTAGACTCCGGCGGTGCGCCGGCTCCTTCTTGCGATCGTGGTGACGACCGCGCTGGCGTCTTCCGCGTGGGCCTTCGAGGATTTCTCCGGAACGCGCTCGCTCGGGATGGGCGGCGCCTCGCGCGCCTGGGCGATCGGCGACGAGGGACCGCTGCTCAACCCGTCGGGGATGACGGTGGCCAAGACCTACGATATCGAGGCGACCTACGGCTATGCCAGCGCCGCGAATCTCCCCGCATCCGCGACGCCCAACCGTCTCGCCGACAGCTTCCTGCACGCGTCGATCGTCGACAGCACCTCGTCGTACAACCTGGCTGGCGGCCTCTATTACACCTACCACACGGCCGATCGCGGGGGCGGCGTCTCGGCGCACGGCCACGAAGGGGGGTTCGCCCTGGCGCTGCCGTTCGGCGAGTTCGTGTCGCTCGGCGGCACGATCAAGTACTTCAGGATCGAGGACGACGACGTCTTCGCGGGCAAGAGCGGCGGCCTGACCTTCGATCTGGGCGCGACGGTGCGGCCGGCCCCGATGCTTTCGCTGGCGCTGGTCGGCTCGAACCTGCGCGATCTCGGCAACAGCCAGGCGACCCAGGGCGTCGGGTACGGCGCGGCGCTGATTCCGACGCCGAACCTGGTGGTGGCGCTGGACGGGCTCACGCGCCTGACGCCCGACAACCAGACCGGGCGCAAAGGAACCTCGGTGATGGCGGGCGCCGACCTCACGATCGCCGAACGGATCGGCGTGCGGGCGGGTGGCGGCTACGACGCGGTGACCGGCAACGGCTATTTCACGCTGGGTTTTTCCGCGATCTCCGAGGTCGGCGCCTTCGACGCGGGCCTGCGTGAGGATCTGTTCCGCAGCGAGGTGAGCCCGGGCGTCGAGCGCCCGCGCGAGACCGTGGTGGGGGTCAGCCTGCGCCTCTTCGTGCCCGCCGAGCAAGCGCCCCCACCGCCGTGAACGTTCCGTGACCCGAGGGAACCTTTTGTCACGGCCGGTGTCCGTAGAGATGTGGAGGCAACGCTCCGTTTCGCGCGGGCGCGTCGGCGGGAACGGGGCCCCTACACGATGAGCCTCGCCGAGCGGCTCCTCATCGCCCGCCTCAAGGAGCGCGACGGACGGGCCTTCGACGAGATCGTCGAGCTCTACGGCGACAAGGTCTTCAGCCTCGTCTACCGCATGCTCGGCAACCGGCACGAGGCCGAAGACGTCGCGCAGGAAGTCTTCATCACGGTGTTCAAGACCGTCGATGGTTTTCGCGGCGAGGCGAAGTTCTCTACCTGGTTGCTGCGCATCGCCGCCAACCAGAGCAAGAACCGGATCAAGTACCTCTCACGGCGGCCGACGGACGGAGGGGAGATCGACGACGCCCTCGAGGCGCGCGCGGCGGCCGGGACGGCGGGATCGGTGAGCCGGGCGCAGATCGACGGCCCGGACCTGCTCTTCGAGGCGGCGGAGACCGAGGCAATCATGCAGCGGGCGATCGCCGCGCTCCCCGAGGACCACCGGCTGCTGGTGATTTTGCGGGACGTCGAGGAGATGTCGTATCAAGAGATCGGGGAGATCACCGGGCTGCCCGAGGGGACCATAAAATCGCGGTTGCACCGGGCGCGCATGTCGATCAAGGAAGAGCTCGATAGCCACACGAAATAGCCGATGGACCACGCGCAGGCACAGAGCACGTTCTCCGACTTCCTCGACGGGTCTCTTCCCGAACGCGAGCGGGTCGAGGTCGAGCAGCACCTCGCCGCCTGCATTCAATGTCGGACCGAGCTTCAGTCCTTCCGGCGCACGGTCGGCTCGCTGGGCAAGCTCAAGCGAACGGCGCCGCCCAGCTTCCTGCCCGACATCAAGCAGCAGATCTACCGGCGCTCACACGGCCGGTTCTTCGCGCCGCGCTGGAAGCTCTTCGGCCGCATCCCCTTCGAATGGATCTCGCTCGCGACCATCATCGCGATGCTGGTCTACTACCTCGCCATGCTGCACAGCACGCCCAGCGGCGTCCATCCCGCGCCGTAGGCGCTAAACGACGTAACAGAACAATACTTTGAGGTACTGGCCTTCGGTGAAGCCGGGGGGCAGGAGGTGGTCGGCGGCGGGGCCGCGGCG
>CAYTTF010000444.1:0-3433 GCA_964440665.1 uncultured Myxococcales bacterium
CGCAATCCGGGTAGAGTGCGCGGCCGTGGCGCTCTCGGCGACCGTCTATCACCTTCAGATCGAGCTCTCCGACGTCGACCGCGGCGTGTACGAGGCGCTCGATCTCCGCCTGGGACGACACCCGTCCGAGACGATGCGCTACCTGCTCACACGGGTCATCGCCTACTGCCTCTGTTACGAGGAGGGGATCGCCTTTTCGAAGGGCCTGTCGACCACCGAAGAGCCGGCGGTCTGGGTGAAGGATCTCCAGGGGACCTTGCGGGTCTGGATCGAGGTCGGGACGCCTTCCGCCGACCGCCTGCACAAGGCCAGCAAGGCGTCACCCCGGCTGGTGGTCTTCACGCACAACGATCCCGAATTGCTGAAGGCCGCCGCGGGAGAGCGATCGATCCACAAGGCCGAAAGCATCGAGGTCTATGCGCTCGACGGCGCGTTTCTGGACGCGCTGGCCGCGGCGACCGATCGCAACGCCAAATGGACGCTGGTTCACACCGAGGGGATGCTCTACGTCACCAGCGGCGAGGAGAGCTTCTCGACGCCGGTGGTCCGCCACACCCTGGGTGACTGACCGGCCGAGCGATCGCCGGGCGCCCGACGTCGCTACGTTTTTCTCCGCATCGGCGCCAGAGCCTCGGCCCAGCGGGCCAGCTCGTCGAGCATGGTCGACGACGCCTGCCCGTTGGCCTCCGTCGGCTTGAACACGCCATCCTCGATCTGCTTGCCGGCGAAGGGCAGGGCGACCGCTTCCGGCAGCGGCATCATCTTGAGGGCCGTCACACAGAGCTTGAGCATCTGTACCGCGCGGGTGCCGGCCGCGATTCCGCCGTAGCTGACGAAACCGACCGGCTTGTAGGCCCATTCGCGGGACAGGAAGTTGAGCGCGTTCATCAACGTCGGCGGCGCGGCGTAGTTGTACTCGGGCGTCACGAAGACGTAGGCGTCGGCTTCGACGATGGTGGCGCTCCAGGCCTTGGTGTGCGCGTTCTCGTATTGCGCGAACCGCGGATGTTTCGGCTCGTCCAGCATGGGCAGATTCACCGCCGCCAGATCGATCACCTGAACGTCGAGCTTGCCGTGTCGCCGGGCGGCCTCGCTGAACCAGGTTCCGATCGGCAGCCCGATCCGACCGGGTCGCGTGCTCGCGATGATGATCTGAAGCTTCGCCATGGCGTTCGTTTAGCAGATCCGGAGGCCTCGCGCGTCCAGGATGCCGCCGCGGGTGGACGGAATCGATCCCGGCGCGCAGACTTCCCGCGTGCCGTCTCTACAAACCGCGGGGGCCCGCCTGTCGTATCTCCGGAGTGGTACCGGGCCGGCCGTGCTGCTGATCCAGGGCGTCGGCGTCGTCGGCGAAGGTTGGCGGCCGCAGATCGACGAGCTCGGTGCGCGCTTCGACATGCTGGCGTTCGACAACCGGGGCATTGGCCTCTCCGAGGCGAGGCAGGCGGAGCTGACCATCGAAGCCATGGCATCGGACGCGATCGCCATCATGGACGCCGAGAAGATCGATCGGTTCCACCTGGTCGGACACTCGATGGGCGGGCTCATCGCGCAGCAGGTCGCGCTCACCGTCCCGAAACGGATCGAAAGCCTGGCCCTGCTCTGCACCTTCGCCCACGGCAAGCAGGGATCGCGGCCAACGCTGGGGATGCTGGGGACGGCGCTGCGGACGCGCATCGGCACGCGCAACGCGCGGCGGAACGCCTTCCTGGAGCTGGTGATGCCGCCGTCCTATCTGAAGACCGTCGATCGCATGCAGCTGGCCCACGATCTGAAACCCTTCTTCGGGCACGATCTGGCGGACCAGCCGCCCATCGTGATGAAACAGCTCCGCGCGATGTCGAAGTACGACGCCGGCGCGCGCCTGGCGGCCCTGGCGACGATTCGCACGCTGGTGGTGAGCGCGGCCGGCGACCGCATCGCGCTGCCCGCTTACGGGCGGGAGCTGGCGGCCGCGATCCCGGGCGCCCGGCTCGTCGAGATCGCGGACGCGGGGCACGGCGTGACCATCCAGCGGGCGCCCGAGGTGAATGCGCTGCTCGCCGACCACTTCGCTCCCGTCGCGCAGGTGGTACCGACGACGGAGCGGGCCGCCGCCGAGTGAGCTTACGGGCAGCCGGTGGCCGCGACGCGGGTTAGGTGCTCGGCGGCGCTGTAGAGCGACATCGCAAAGCTGCCGCCGAAATTCATGATGTGGCCTTCGTCGGACTGGCCGGGGGGGTTCTGTTGCTGGATGATCGGCTGGGGGTTCCCGGGCTTCGAGCCGTCGCCGGCTACGTAAAGGAAGCTCTGGGAGCCGTCGGGATAGAGGATGGCGAACCCCGCGCCTTTGCCATCGCTGGTCCCGCGGACGGCGTAGACGTTGATGGTGCCGCCGCTGTTGTAGGAGTATGCGAAACCTCCCGGGAAGCTGAACGTCGATCCCGCGATGCCGGAAGTGGAGAAAAACGTCCCCAGCACCGACGCGACGTTGGTCCCTCCGTCGCCCGAATCGATTCCGTTGGAAAGCACGACGAAGCCCTGGGAGGTGCTCGCCACGGAGATTGGAGAATTCTGGCCGCCGTAAGGGATTCCTGCTGGGCTTCCGACTTCGGTACCACTGGGATTCAGAAGCGTCATTTGGGGGAAGGCCTGTGGAACGGCTTGATAGGTCACCGCAAAGACGCCCCCCGAGAAGGCGAGGTCTCCATCTGCTTCAGACGCGTTAGCCACGAAGCCGGACGGGTCATTGGTGGGAACGATAATGGTGTTCCCGGCCGGGGATCCGTCGGTGGCGAACTGCGCGATCTTCATGGGGCCATTGTTGGGCAGCCAGGAGGCGACGAAGTCGCCATCGAGCCACTGCACGTGCGACTGCCGACCGAAGCTGTCGAACCCGACCGCCTCGAGCTGCGTCGTTTGCCCGACGACCAGACTGCTGTCGAGGAACGTCAGGTAGACGGCGCTCCCGGCCGCCGAGGCTGACGCCGCGTCGTAGATGACCGCAATCTGGCCGCTGGGCGCGACGGCGACGCCATTCACGGTGATGCCGGCGTTGGTTCCTGTGCCGTTCGCCGCCGAGCTGAACAGCGGCAACGACGGCCCCTTGCTGACGCCGGTCGCGAGATCGAAGTGCTGGACGTCGACCCGCTCGATGTGGCTCGCGACGCCGGCGTCGACTCCGGCTCCGCCGTCGGTCGCCGGTGGCCCGACGTAGCCGCTGAAGACTAGAAATTCGTTGGTGGTCCGAACGCCGATGCCGGAGGTGTAACCGACGTTGGAGGTGCCGGTCGCGGTGCGGCCAAACTTCGTCATGGCGGTGCAGGTGGTGGTGCCGCCCCCGCCGCCAGTGCCCCCCACGGCGCCGGTGCCGCCGCCGCCAGAACCGCCCGTTCCCCCGTGGCCGTCCCCGCTGCCGGCATGGCCGCCGGCGCCGTTTCCGCCGGTCCCGCTG
>CAYTTF010000445.1:0-2908 GCA_964440665.1 uncultured Myxococcales bacterium
CCGGAGAGCTGATAGAACTCGGGCGTCGCCTTCTCGGCGGTGAAGCTGACCCGGCCGTCCTGCATGAAAGCCGGCGAAAGCTCCGAGTTGAGCAGAAACGTCATCTGCTGCGGGTTCGAGAAATTGAGCGGCTGGTTGGGTACGGCGACGACCCGGTAGAGGTCGGCGTTGGGCAGGAAGCTCTTGAGGGTGAGCGACCCCCCGCGCGTCGAGGCGAAGACCACGCTGCCGTCGGGAGCGAACACGGGATCGAAGTTGTGCACCCGCACGTTGTTGGGGCCGACCTGTCGGCCGGCGTCGGTGGTGAGCTGGGTGCAGCTGCCCGCGCCGACGTCCAGCTGCCAGAGGTCGAGGCCGCTCGCCGCGCCGGGGCGGGCCGCGAACACCACCTTGGTCCCGTCGTAGCTCCACTCCGGCCCCCGCACATCGAGGTTCGCCCCCGGGGTGAGGCCGGCGCAGGGCCCGAGCGCGCTCCGCACGTTGCCGACCGCCGTCACCTTCCCGGTTCCATCGATGGTCGCGTCGGCGAGCTTGAGATCCGCGCCCCCTTCGAAGGTGTCGAAGTGCAGCAGGTCGTCGCCGTTCGGCGGCCGCGAGACGAACGCCAGCGGCAGGATGTCACCGGCGTTCATCGGCGAGACCGTGGCGGCCCGATCCTGTCGCTCGAGGGCGTGCCAGGCCTTCAGTACACAGAAGGCGCGTGTGTTGGTTGTGGGGTCGAAAGGCTGCGGGCAAGGATCCTCGACCGCGGCGCCCTGGTCCTCGAGCAGCGACCCCGCCCGGTGGGTCATTCCGCCCGAGGCCCCGATGATGTTCTTCTTCACGGCGCGCGACTGCCGGACGTCGACCGAATCGAAGGCCATGAAGTCGTCGGCCAGCGCGCGATAGTTGCGGGTGAGGGCCGCCGGCGCAAAGAACCCGAACGCACCCGAGCGCAACCGGAAGTCGTTGAAGCCGTCCGGGCTGTGGCATCCCTCGAGATCGCAGCCGCGCTGGAGCAGCTTCGGCATCACGTTCTCCTCGAAGAACGTCTGGCCGGCGGTCTTGGGTCCGACGGTGATCGGCGTCGCTTGCACCTCGGTCGCCCAGGCCTCCCATGAGAGCCAGGTCTTATCCATGCGCGACGGGAAGAAGGTGCCGCCGGTGTGGCTGACGCCGCCCGCTGCGGTGCCGAGCGGGCGCAGGAGGATCTCGCTCTGATCGACGTTGATCGGGGAGAGGGTGACGAACCCGGCCGCCTGCGCGTAGTTGAACTGCATCTGCTCGTCGGTATCGCCGCAGGTGAGATAGAGGTCCGCCTGCGGCGAGCTGTGGCAGGTGCCGTAGGCGCAGGACGACTTGAAGACCGGCGCGACGTTTGCCATGAAGTCCTTGTAGGCGGGCGTCGTGGTGTCGACGGGAATCCGCTGGCTGACCGGCGGCAGGGCGACGTTGCAGACGCCGGTCCCCATGTTCGCAACCGCCTGCGGCGCGATGCCGTCGCGGTTGGCCCCGTTGTCTAGCCAGTTCTTGAGCTCGAAGTAGGCCTCGGTGTTGAGCGCGATCGGCTTGCCGCCGGTGTGGCGAATTTCGCTGACGTAGAAGCTCTGCTGATATGGGATCTGAACGTTCGCCTCGGGGAGCGCCTTGAGCAGAATCAACGGCTGCGGGTAGCTGCCGTAGGTGCGGAGGGCATCGCGGCGCTTCTGGACGCCTTCGAAGGAGGAGAGATCCAGATTGCCGAGCGCCGTGCCGGTGGCCGGGTCGATCTTGTGGCAGGGCGAGGTGTTGCCCACGCAGAAGCTGTTGAAGATCGGCTGAACGTGCACGTCGTAGAAGTGCTGCTCGGCCGGCTCCTTGACGTGGCAGCCCGCGGCCGTGACCGCCGCGGCGCCGGCCACGGCGAAACCCAGCCAGCCAAAGCGGGTGCTCAAGGCCCTACCCTTTGCGAAGGTGCGCATGAGGGAACGTCGATTGTATCAAAGCCGGATCGACTTGTATCCATCGACTGTTGCTGGCAAACGAAGCGGCAGGCACCGGTCATCCGACCCGGCCCTGCCGCTCGTCATCCGTTCTGTCTGCTCTAGCTCTGGGTTACTGAGTGAGCTTCGTGAGCGCGGCCTTTGACAGCGACCGAACCAGGGGGCTCGGATCGCTGGCGGCTGCCGTCTGCAGCGTTCCACCGGCGACCGAGGAGGGGGCGCCGATCTCGCCCAACGCCCAGGCCGCCTTCTTGCGAACATCGACCGAGGGATCGCTGGCCAGCGCTGTGGTGAGCGCCGAGGCCGCCGCCGCATACTTGAACATCCCGAGGGTCGTCACGGCCTCGGCACGAACCCCTGCGTCGCTATCGCCGACCAGAGCTACGGCGACGCTGCCATCCCGGTTGCCCCGGATGGTGCGCAGCGCGACGACCGAAGCCGCGCGCACCTGCGGCTCGCCATCGCTGAGCGCGGCCGTGAGGAACGGCGTCCCCGCCGGGCGCCCGATGGTCCCCAGCGCCTTCGCCATCTCGGCCCGTGCCGCGCCCGAGAAGATCGGGTTCGACAGCGCCGCCCCGAGCGGGGCGATCGAGGAGACGGTGTGCAGCTCGCCCAGCACGTCGGCGGCGTTGAGCGCCGCCGTCGAGTCCGGCTGGGACAGGCGGGTGATCATGGCCGTCTGGACCTGCCGGCTCACCGCACGCCGCGCGAGCCACCAGGCGGCCACCTGCCGGACGCGGGCGTCCGGGTGGTCGACCAGTGGCGTCACCAGATCGACGCAGGCCGCGCAGACCAAGAACTCGGCGCGCTCGAGCTCCGCCTGGATGGCGTCGACCGAGTTGGCGCTGATGGCCTGCTGGATTGCCTGTGGACTGCCACCTCTTCCGGCGTAGGCGCCCTGTCCCGCCGCCAGGATGAGACCGAACGAGGTGACCACCGCGAGCCTC
>CAYTTF010000445.1:2918-3410 GCA_964440665.1 uncultured Myxococcales bacterium
GCGTTCATGTTGATTCGCATTGTCGTTGCTCCCGTTGCCATTTAGTTGGTGTACTCGTCCAGGTTTTCCCGGAAGAAGAACTGGGCACCCATGTCGATGTTCAGGCCCAAGAGGTAGTACTCATCCGGGGTCAGCTCGGTCCCGCCCACGTCTGCGGGGTGCGGCGTGGCCCCCGGCACCAGGCGCACCGAGGTGTCGACCGCGGGGAACCGCTGGGGCGGGTTGAGCAGCGTGATGAGCGAGCTGGTCTCTGCCGAGGCCGCCTGCACGTAGTTGGGCGGCGTCCCGGTGATGCTGACAACATCGTCTCCCAGGATTTCCCCGAGGCCCATCAGCGACAGGTACGACGCGGTGAAGTTGCTGGTCATCCGCTCGCCGACGGTGACGTCCACCTTCGTTCCGCGGAGGTCGAAGACGAAGGTCTGCATCGTGCCCGAGGTCATGTCGGTGACCGTGTAGCTCGGGTTGTAGGACTTGCTGGCGTCGCCGTTG
>CAYTTF010000446.1:0-3407 GCA_964440665.1 uncultured Myxococcales bacterium
GAGGGCTGAACATTTGCGGCGTTGTCTGCTGCACGGGCGGGGGATGCCCGATGTCGCGGAGGATGTTCAAGCGCGACATCCAGCGCGTCGACGACCCTGCACTGCAGCGCATCTACGATGAGCTGCGCGAGATCCAACTCACGACGTACGCGTACAAAGTCGATCCGAAGGAGGCGAAGCGACACCTGGGGTTCATCATCGACGACACGAAGACGCAGTACCCGATCAACCCCGATGGCAACACCGTCGACCTCTACGGCTACATGAGCATGGCCGTGGCGGCAATCCAGGTACAGAGCCGAGAGATCGAAGCGCTCCGCGCCGAGGTGGCGCGCCTCCGGCGCCGATCTGAAAGACAATAGAAGAAGGGATGCGCGCCCTCAGTCACGTCTTTGGGGGGCGGTATGGGCAATTCCCGCCGTCGCGCTGTAGAATGAATCTATGACGCGCGCGGAGCAGATCCTCGACGAAGTACGGCGCCTTCCGACCGAAGAGCGGATGGACGTGCTTCAGGGCGTCGTCGAGCTTGTCGTATCGCCTCTTTCTCCCGAGCAGGAGAAGGGATTGAGCGATGCCATCGACGAGGCAGACCGGGGCGAGTTGGTGGACGGGGCGGCCGCGCTCGCCGAGATGCGCCGGCGACTTCACGGCGTTGGGTGAGCTACAAGGTCACCAAGAAGGCCCAGGCCGATCTGGCCGCGGTCGTGGATTTCTCGCTCGAACGATTCGGCCGTGACGCAGCCATCCGGTACGTCGACAAACTCGAACGCAGCCTCGAAGCTCTCGACCGTGGCGACTTCGCCGGTCCCGAGTTGACGGTCACCTCGCGCGCACGGCCGGTTCGGAGATGGCCAGTACCACCGTACTGGATCTACTACGACCGGAAGGGCGACGTTCTTCGCGTCCTTCGCATTTATCACGGAGCGCGCGAACCGCTCTGAGCAGCCCGTTGCCGGCGACGACCGCGGGCCGTTCGGGACAAGACTGTTCCTGTTACTCTCGACGGATGCGCTTCGTCGACATCGAAGAGGCACGGGCGGCCTCGGGGTTGCGCCTGGTTATCGCCGGGAACGTCCCGAGCCCCTGGTCCCAGGCGGCGATGGGCATCTTCGACCTGAAGGGCCTCGACTACCTGGCAGTTCGCCTCCGGCCCGCGGCGGAAGCCGTCCGGGCCTGGACGGGATCGCACAACGCGCCCGTCGCAGTCTACGACGCTGAGCCGCCGCGGACGGGCTGGGCGGAGATCCTGGCGCTCGGTGAGCGATTGGGCGGACGGATATCTCTCACCCCCGAGAGCGACGAAGCCCGAGTGCAGACGTTCGGGCTGGCGCACGAGCTCCTCGGCGAGGGAGGCCTCGGGTGGAGCGTGCGGCTGCTCCTCGTCCACGCCAGCGTCACCACCGACGGCCGGGAAGGCTGGCCTTCATCCGTCGCGTCGTTCCTGGCACCGAAGTACGGCTACGCGCCGGAACGGGCCGCCGGGGCGCGAGACCGCGCGATTGCCGTCCTCGGGCTCCTCGGGCGCTCGCTGGAAGCCAGCCAGCGCGCGGGGCTCGCCTACTTCTTCGGAGATCAACCGACCGCGCTGGACATCTATGCGGCCACCGCCACCAACATCGTGGCGACTTTGCCGCCCGAAGCCTGCCCCATGCCCGAACGGGTGCGGCACGCGTTCGAGACGCTCGACAAGACGGTTCGCGACGCGGTCCCGACTGGTCTGCTTCGGCATCGGGACCGGATGTACGAGCACCACCTGCCCCTTCCCATGCGATTCTGAGTCGGGGCGCTCTCCGCTACCTGTTCGCGATCGGGGTCCAACGTACCTGCCGCGCCTCGGGCACCGCCAGGTGAACGGCATCCTCGATCTGGCGGCCGATCTCGGTGGCACGCGACAGGGGCGTGCTCGGCTCCATCTCCCCTTCGATGTCGAGCAAGAGAGATCGGCCCATCCACCGACCTCGGGCCACCACCGATTCCACGCCCGGCACCGTGCGCGCGGCCCCCTCGGCCGCCGAGAGATGCTCGACGTCCACACCATCCATCAGATGGTGGACGATCTTGCTCGTGACCTCGTACCCGACGTGGCAGATGAAGAGGGTCACGAAGAGGCCAGCGATCGGGTCGGCAACCCGCCAGCCGAAGGCCACTCCGGCGAGTCCGACCAGGGCACCGAACGACGAGATCACGTCGAGCCAGGAGTGCTGCGCCTCGGCCTCGAGCGTGACCGACTGAATGCGTCTCGCGACGTGCGCCTTGTAGCGCGACACGGCGAGATTGCCGGCCATCCCGAGGACGGCCGCCACGACGCCGGCCCCCAGATGGGTGGTACCCTGGCGTGAGATTAGCTTTCGGTAACTCTCGAAACCCGCGAAGACCGCACTTCCCCAGATGACGAGCGCGATGCCGAGGCCCGCGAGATCTTCGGCCCGCTCGTACCCGTAGGGGTACATCCTCGTCGCGGGGCGCCTCGAGACCCGGAAGCCGACGAACACGACCGCCGAGGTCGAGACGTCGGCCAGATTGTGCAAGGAGTCTCCGAGCAAGGCTACGGATCCCGTGTAGAGCGCGAGAAGCAGCTCGACCCCTCCCGTGATGGCCAGCCCGACGGCCGAGAACAGGATCGCGCGGTAGGCCGCTTTTCGATCCCGGCCCTCGTCGTGCCTCGTCACCGGCGCTCACTTACCATACCCCCTATGGTATAGCGAGCGACGTGGCCCACCTCGCCGAAGACAAAGAGAGACTCCTCAACCGCGTCCGGAGGATTCGCGGACAGCTCAACGCTGTCGAGAAAGCCATCGACGGTTCGAACGATTGTGCAGAGGTCCTGCAGAGGCTCGTCGCCTGCCGAGGAGCGATGGGGGGTCTCGTCGTCGAGCTCCTCGAGGGGCACGTCCGTGCCCATATCGTCGATCCCGACAAGAGTCCGTCGTCGCGTCCGGCCAAGGGCGCACGGGAGCTCATCGACATCTTGAAGACCTACGTCCGGTGAGCGGACCACAGCCGATTGCCCTGGCCACCTTGGTCGTGATCGCAGCGACGGGTTGCGCCAGCTCGGTCCTGATCCGGCCCGACGACGCGACCTTCGGCGGCGCACAGGCTCGCCTGGTCAGCACCGCCGTCTTGATCGACCAGCAGCAGCCGCCACCCGCGGAGCGATGGCTGTTTCTACAGGCCGAGTCCTATTACCGATACCGGTTCGAGTTCCCGCCGCGCAGCGCGCTGAGCTACGTGGCGCAGGCGGCGGCGGCCACCACCGACTTCCCGGCGTTTCAAGCGTTGGCCGGATCGCTCGATCTGCTCGACCTTCGCCTCAAGAGCTACGACGGAGCGGTGCAGATGTGGGAAACGCTCCTCGCGCGCTACCCACAGAGCCGGTTGCGCCCGCTGACGCTCTATCGTCTCGGCTG
>CAYTTF010000447.1:0-3403 GCA_964440665.1 uncultured Myxococcales bacterium
ATGTTGGTGCCGCGCGCCTGCTCGGGCGACATGAAGCTCACGTTCCCCTTGACGACGCCGTGCTGGGTCTTGGTGACGCGCCCCTCGGCCTTCACGATCCCGAAGTCGAACAGCTTCACTTCGCCGCGCGCCGAAACCAGGATGTTGCTGGGCGAGACGTCGCGGTGAACGATGCCGAGCGGTCGTCCCGCCTCGCCCAGCTTGGAATGCGCGTACTCGAGCGCCAGCAGCGTCTCCGACGCGACATAGAGGACGGTGGCGGGCGGCAGGGGGCGGTGCTGCTTTTCGAGCATCCGCATGGTGACGCGACCTAGATCGCGGCCCAGGATGTATTCCTGCGCCAGGTAGTACTCGTCGCCGACCTTGCCGAAGTCGAATACGGGGATGACGTTGGAGTGGACGAGCGTCGATCCCAGGTTCGCCTCGTCGATGAACTGCGCGACCACCGCCGGATCGCGTGAGAGCTCGGCGCGCAGGCGCTTGACCACGAAAGTGCGCCGGAAGCCCTCGGCGCCGAAGGTGACCGCCGTGTAGACCTGGGCCATGCCGCCTTCCCCCAGCTGGTCGAGCAGCAGGTAACGGCCGAAGGTGGTGGTGCCGGGCGCCCGCGCCAACCTGCCGTCGGTGCGGTGCAGCTCGGTCGGTGCGTTTCCGACGACCGGGCGGCTCACCCTGGGATTCGTGCCGGCCATCGCGCTTCCCGGACCGCCGAGCCCTGGCCGCGTCCGGAACGCGGGCGACGCCCCGGTGGCCGGTCGACCGGACGCGAAGTCACTTTCATTTCCCGCGGCGCCCTCGACCATCGGTGTCTCGGGCGGCGTGTCCTTGCGGCGCAACCCGACGAAGAGCCCCAGGATCGCCAGCAGACCGGCCACCGACCAGACGATCGCGGTGGTGGCGACCGCCGTGCTCTCCGCCTCGTGCGCCGCGGCGGCGCCGCTGGCGTACGACCAGAGCCAGAGGCCGGGTAGAAGGGGGCTCACCGCCGCCGCCCAGGTGCCGTCCGCCGATTGGAAGATCGGCCCGCGCGCCTCGGAGCCGATCGCGGTCCGCAGGAGATCGCGCTCGGGCTCCGTCCCCGCCTCGATGACCGCGTGCGTTCCGTCGGAGAGCAGCACCGCGCCGCGCGCCTTTTCGGCCAGCTTGCGCACGGCGCCGTCGTCGATCGGCTTTGCCAACAGCAGGACGGCGGGGGTCGATCTCCCCGGCAGATCGACGGTAGAAGCGGCGGCGGCAAACGGCCAGCCCTTGCCCATCACGATGTGGGCCACCGCTTCATGCCGCTCACGCGCCTCCCGAACCAGCAGGTCGGAGAAGAAGTCGGCGTTCTTCATCCCTTCGATCACGTCGAGCTTGTCGGTCTCGAAGGCCACCGCATAGACCTTGAACGCATTCCGGTAGGGCTCCCACCACTCCTCGTTGCGAAACAGATCTTGCAGGGTTGCCGCGTCCGCGTTTCCGCGCAGCGCCGCCACCAGGCGCGGGTTGGAGGCCGCGTTTTGCGCCTCCAACTTCAGCTCGCGGACGTGGGTCTCGAGCGCGTCGGTGGCGCGCATTCCGCCCGCCTCGGCCGCCCGCGAAGCCTCGCGCTGCACGGTCCGGGCGCGTCCCGCTTCGACGGCACGCGCGACGACCCACGCCAGCATCAGCACGGCCGCCGCGAAGAGCAGGGCCAAAACGCGTTTCACCGGTAGATTCTTTCCCGCACGCGCCGCCGCGTCAACACGTCCCGGCTCTTGGCACGGGTAATAATCGGCCCGCTCACCGCTCCGCGTTGGGCCCGGCCCGGCGAATGGACGCCGATCGGCCGGTTACGGTGCCGCGATCAGCTTCTGCGCGTCGGCGACGAGCTGCGTGCCGGTGGCGAGCTTGAGCCATCCGGCGGTGTGCTCCGTGCGGGCGTAGACGTCGCCGCTCGGGGCCTCTTCGGAGAGGCCCCCCGCCGATTCGGGACGCGCGAGCTCCATGTAGCCCACGGAGGTCTTGCCGTCGTAGTAGTCGACGCGCACGACCACGGCAGGTTTGCCGGTGGGTGGCTCTTCGCCCCGCCCCAGGATCTCCGACGGGAACGCCCGCCACATGGCGTCGTGCCAGTTCTTCGCCATTTGATCGGGTTTGTCGGGGGTCTTGGCGGGAGCGAAAAAGGACTTTCCGCGCACCTCGCGGTTGATTTGGAGAAATTCCTTCTGCTTGCCGCCCGACGAGAGCACCAGGCGATCGAAGTCGGCGATCTCGAAGGCGTGCAACCGCCGGTCGACGAGGCGGCTCGGGTTCTCCAAATCGGCCAGCATCCCGCGCGGCAGCAGATAGACGCGGCCATCGCGGCTGTCGCGCAGGAAGGCCTCGCCGCCGGGCGCCTTGTCGGGCTGACCGATGTCGAAGCGGCGGACGTCGCCCCGGACCGTCACCTCCAGCTTGCGCGTCGGCGCGTCGAGACCCAGCTCCTTGAGCTTGGCCGCGTCGAGGACCCCGAAGGCGCGGGGCGAGATCAGCGGCGCAAAACCTTCGAAGATCTTCGTGGCCGGCTCGCCACCCAGCAGATCGCGCGGCGGCTCGGGGGTCTTGGCCTTGTCGGCCTGGTCCTTCTGGTTCTTCTGGTCTTTCTGGTCTTTCTGGTCCTTGCCGGCGTTCGCTTTCGGTTCGGCCTTGGCGGTCGGCACCAGGTGAATCCAGACCGGGGGTCCGCCACTCTCCCTTCCGCGGTCGAAGTCGACCGCGTTGTTGTCGTCCGTGTAGTGGACGTGGGTGATGTCGGCCTTGACCGCTTCGATCACGGTGACGGCGCCGGGCGGACGCTCCGGCTCGCGTTGCCAGGTCAGGTAGACCGCCAGGAGACCGGCCGCCGCCAGGCCCCCTTGAATCGCCGCCGCGCGCCCGGTCATGACTGCGCCCCTTGCGGGTTGCCCGCGGCGGCGCCGGGCGTGGTGGTTCCCCCGCGCGGCCCCCGCCGTCGGCCGCGGCGGGTCACCAGCATCCCAGCCGCGATCACCAGAGCGGGCGCCAGGAAGATGGTGCCGTAGAACCAGAGGACATCCTGCTTGCGGGTGTGGGAGATCGGCGCGTCGGCCTCGGTGGAGGTCATGCCGGAGAAGGCCTCGTCCCCCATCAGCCAGTGCGCCACGTCGACCGCCAGCAGCTGATTGGCGGCGATCGGAATGACCTCGTCCGAGAGGGCATCCGAGTCGGCCAGCACGAACACGCGGGCCTCCTTCTTGACCGCGGTGGCGGCGACCTCCCAGGCGCGGCGGTCCTCGCCGGGGTCCTGCGCGAAGTTGCCGTTCTTGTCCACGAAAGTCGCGTGGTGCGCCTTGATCGGCGAGTCGACGATGACGCCGCTCTTCCGGTCGCGGTTGGTGTTGATCCACCCCGCGCCGGGCAGGACGATGAACCCGCGCGGGCCGAG
>CAYTTF010000448.1:0-3400 GCA_964440665.1 uncultured Myxococcales bacterium
TGCAGTCGGCGCTGCTGGAGGCGATGCAGGAGCGGCAGGTCACGATCGGCGACACCACCCACCCGCTGCCGGATCCCTTCCTGGTGATGGCGACGCAGAACCCGATCGAGCAGGAGGGGACCTACGCGCTCCCCGAGGCGCAGCTCGACCGATTCATGTTGATGATCAAGGTCGGGTACCCGACCAAGGAAGAAGAGCGCGCCATCATGGACCGCATGACCGGGCCCATGCAGGTGAGCGCCGAGCGGGTCGCCTCGCCGCAGGAGATCGCGGAGGCGCGGGCGGTGGTGCAAGAGGTCTACATCGACGAGAAGATCCGCGACTACATCGTCAACATCGTGCACGCGACGCGCGAGCCGAAGGCCTACGGCCTGGCGGAGCTGGCCGACTTCATCGCCTTCGGCGCCAGCCCGCGCGCCTCGATCTTCCTGAACAAGGCGGCGCGCGCGCACGCGTTTTTGCGGCACCGCGGCTACGTGACCCCCGAGGACATCAAGGCCATCGGCTACGATGTGCTCCGCCACCGGGTGATCTTGACCTACGAGGCCGAGGCCGAGGAGATCACGGCCGAGACGGTAGTGCGCAAGCTGTTCGAGCGCGTCGAAGTTCCGTAGCGAAACCCGCACCGCCCGAGCGCCGCATGCTGCCCCGCGAGCTTCTGAAACGGATCCGCCGAATCGAGATCGTGACCCAGCGCCTGGTCCGCGATCGGATGGCCGGCCAGTACCACTCCGTGTTCAAGGGCCGCGGGATCGCCTTCTCCGAGGTGCGGCAATACATCATGGGCGACGACATCCGGATGATCGACTGGAACGTGTCGGCGCGCATGAACGACGTCTACGTCAAGCTCTTCACCGAAGAGCGCGAGATGACGGTGCTGCTGCTGGTCGACATGTCGGCCTCGGGGCGGTTCGGATCGCGGGTGCGGGAGAAGCGGGATCTGGCCGCCGAGCTGGCGGCGGTGCTGGCGTTCTCGGCGATAAGGAACAACGATCGGGTCGGGCTGATTATTTTTACGGATGAGGTCGAGAAGTTCGTGCCACCCAAGAAGGGGAAGCGGCACGTCCTGCGGGTGGTGAGCGAGATCCTGTCGTTCTCCGCGAAGAGCCGGCGCACGTCGCTCGGCGCCGGGCTGGAGTTCTTGAGCCGGGTCGCGCGCCGGCGGGCGGTCGCCTTTCTGATCTCGGATTTTCTCGAGCCGGTCGCCGACTACGAGCGCGCGCTGCGCATCACCTCGCGGCGCCACGATCTGATTCCGGTCACCGTCGGCGATCCGCTGGAGGAGGCGCTGCCGAACGTGGGTCTGATCGAGCTGGAGGATCCGGAGACCGGCGGCACGATGGTGTTCGACACGGGTGGCCCGGAGGCGGCTGCCTTCGCGCGCACGGCCCGGCGGATGGCGGAGGCGCGGCGCGATCTGTTCAAGCGGCTGTCGATGGATCCGATCGAGCTGCGGACCGATCGGCCCTACCTGCCGGCGTTGACGAGCTTCTTCGAGTCGCGCGCCCGGAGGCTGCGGCATTGAGGCACGGTCGCGCCTTCATCGCGGTGCTCGGGATGGCGCTCTGGGCGGATCTGGGCGGGGCGGCGCGCGCGGGCGACGGTGGTGCGACCGAGACCCCCGATCCGGACGCGCCGACCGTCGCGGCGCGCGTCGACAGGGCCGAGGCGCACGTCGGCGATCCGGTGCATCTCGAGATCGTCGCGATCGCGAAGAGCGCCGTGCCGGTCAATCTCCCGTCGACGCTGGAGCTGGATCCGTTTTCGCTGCTCGACCGCAAGGAGGCCGAGCAGAACCTGGGCGATGGGCGGATCCGGCGGGTGTTCACGCTGACCATCGCGGCCTACGAGCCGGGTCCCAAAGAGGTACCGGCGATCGAGGTCACCTACCTCGGCCCGCGGGGCGACGTGCGGACGGCCCGGACCTCGCCGGTGGCGATCAAGATCGGGAGCCTGATCGCCAACGAGCCGGAGCCGGCGCTCAAGGACGCGGCCCCGCCGGTCTCCGTGATCGAGGAGAACCTCTGGCCGGCCTACGTCGCGGGCGGCCTGGTGGCGGCCGGGCTGGGCGCGCTCCTCACCATCGCGATCGTGCGGCGGCTGCGGGCGCGTCGCGGTGACCGCCCCGGACCGCCGCCGCGCCCGGCGCACGAGGTCGCGCTCGAACGGCTCGATCGCCTGGGCGCCTACGGCTTCCTCGAAAACGCCGACAATCGGCCCTTCTATTTCGCGGTGTCCGAGGTGATCCGCGAGTATTTGGGGGCGCGGTTTGGCTTCGACTCGCTGGAGCTCACCACCGACGAGCTGGTCGCTCAGCTGCGCCGCAGCTCCGGACGGGAGATCGTCGTGGGTGAAATCCAAGGCTGGCTCTCGGCGTGCGACCTGGTGAAGTTCGCCAAGATTTCGCCCAGCGCGGCGGAGGCGCGGGGGGCGCTGGAAAGCGCGATCCGGATCGTGACGGCCACCCGGCCCGTCGTAGAGACGGTGGTGGCGCCCGCGTCGGGCGCGGCGGAGGCGACGCGTGCCTGACGGCGGAAAGGCCCGGCAAGGGCAGATCCCGTACGCGCTCATCGCGATCGTGTTCGCGCCGCTCGCCGCCGGATATTTCTGGCTCCTGCGCGACGTCGAGGGATTCCGATTCGCGCACCCCTTCGCGCTGGCGCTGATTCCACCGGCGGTCGCCCTCTGCGCGTGGGCCGGTCTGGCGCGTGCGCCCGACCGGCGCGGGCTCTTCGTCTATTCGCGCGCGGCGGAGCTTCCGGCGCATCCGGCGGGGCTGGTCGCGCGGTTGCGGGATCTGCCCACGGTGCTGCGGCTCGCGACGGTGGTGCTGGTCGGGGTGGCGCTGGCCCGGCCGCAGAGCACGCGGGTCACCGAGGATCTGGAGCTGGAAGGGATCGACATCGTGATCGCGCTCGATCTGTCGGGTTCGATGCAGGAGACCGATCTGGTGCCGAACCGGCTTGAGGCGGCCAAGACGGTGATCCAAGACTTCGTGCGCCACCGCCCGTCGGATCGGATCGGCCTGGTCATCTTCGGGCGCGAGGCGTTCACCGACATCCCGCTCACCCTCGACCACGGGACATTTCTACGCATGCTGGGCGAGCTGCACCTCGGGATCATCGACGGGCGCAGCACGGCGATCGGCAACGGGATCGGCGTCGCGCTCAACCGGCTGCGGAAGTCGGACGCGAAGTCGAAGGTGATCATCGTGCTCACCGACGGGGAAAACAACGCCGGCAACATCTCGCCCGAGCAGGCGGCGCGTTACGCGCAACAGCTGGGTGTGAAGATCTACACCGTCCTGGCCGGCAACGACGACGGCGAGGCGGCGGCCGCGCGCGGTCAGCCGCGCCAGCCGGTCAACCCGAAGCTGCTGGAAGAGATCGCCTCGATGACC
>CAYTTF010000449.1:0-3398 GCA_964440665.1 uncultured Myxococcales bacterium
CGAAGGCGAAGCGTCCGTCGATCTGGATCCGATCCGCCAACCCGCCATGGTGGCCCATGCAGGTGGCCTGCTGGCGGGGACAGAGGTTCTCCTCGCCGCCGAGGCAGAGATCGCATTCGAGGCAGGCGCTTCGCTGCCACCCGACGCCCACCCGCTGTCCCAGCTCCAGGTGCTTGACCGCGCTCCCCATCGCGCCGACGGTGCCGACGATCTCGTGACCGGGGACCTGCGGATACTTGCTGCGGGACCAGCTGTCGTCGATGAGGTGAATGTCGCTGTGGCAAAGGCCGCAGTGCGAGATCTCGATCTCGATGTCGTTGGGGCCGAGCTCGTCCGGCTGGTACGAAAAATCCTCCAGGGCGGCGCCCTTCGCCAGCGCAGCCTGCGCCTTGATGACTGCCATCTAGGCGGCCCGCGAGGTCAGGTACCGCTGCTTCAGATGGTCGGTGATCGCGCCAGAGACGTAGTCCTGGGCCCAGCGGGCCGTGAAGGTATGATCGGTTCCCTTGACCTCCGTTCGGAGGTAGCCGGAAAGCGAGGCCAGCGCGCGCATCTCGCGGCCGTAGTTGGCGTCGACGTAGTCGACCCCCGGATCGTGCTCGGTCACCACCAGAAAGGTATCGACGCCACGTTCCGCCATGATCTGGAGGCACTTCGGAACATTGTTTTCGCGCGGTCTCTCGGACGAGGAGGAGTCGCCGTCGTTGTTGCGCCCGCCACCCAAGGCTTTGCTGACGGCGCTGCTGACGGCCCGTTTCAACTGGTCCGCGACCTTGGGTGCGACGATGCGGGCCGCGCGCGCGACGTCTGCGTCACCGCGGAGAAGCTTCTTCAATGAATCCGTCTGCAAGAGCGATCCCTGGTACGCGCGCGCCTGCTGATAGGAGTCGACCATGCTGAGATCGTTCACGCAGAACGTCCTCGGATTGATCATGATCGCGCCCGCCACGCGTGGGTTCCGGAAGCCGATCTCGAAGGTGATGTCGCCACCGGAGCAGAGCCCGGTGAGGATGAACCTATCGACTTTGATGTTGTCGGACAGGAAATCCATCGCCGCGGCAATGTCCTCGGCTCGGTCGCGTGGATAGGTCAGGTTCTCCTGCGCCCCGGCCCCGACCGGGCTGTCTCCGATTCCAGAGAGATCGACGCGCAACACCTGAAATCCGAGCGCGGCCCATCGCCGCGCCATCGAAACGTAGAGCCGATGCGCGCCGATGCGATGAATGGATCCGGCGTTGAGCATGATGATCGCGGGTAGGTCGGCGCGCCTCGCGGCGGGCGGCGGGCCGGTCAAGATTCCGAACAGCTTGCGCGGGCCGCCGAAAATGACGGCGCTCTCGCGGAGGCTCGGGGCCTCGGCGGCCGCAGCCGAGATGGCCGTCCCGGGTGCCTCTGCGATCGCCGGACGCTCCTGCCAGGGTGAGTCCTCGCCGAGCCAGCCGGTGACGGCCTCGATGATGGCCCGGGGCACCTCCGAATCCTGCGGCCTCGTGATCAAAAACTTCTGACCCGGCATGTGTCGGGTCGTCACGACACCACCCAGGCCCGTCAGGTGCGCCGCGAGCGCATTCGCCGACGACAGGTTGGCCGTGTCGACCACCAAGGTCCGTCGCGCGGGCGATCGCTGGATGGTGAACAGATCGACCGCCGCCAGAGAATCGACGGTCTGTTTGGTGAGAAGAAAGCCCAAGGCCTCCTGACCTTCGACCGAGGGGGGGCCCCCCGAGAAGCTCGCGGGCTCGAGCATCGTGTGCATCCGATGCGCCTTGGTCGCCTCGGAGACGTACGCGCTGCCGGATTCGTGCGCGCCCCACAGTACGAGCGCCTCCACGCCGCCCAGATCTTCGGCCGCCAGCGTCGCCAGCGTCGCACCGAGCTTCAGCCCCACCAGGCCCAGCGCCTGAACGCCGCTGCGGGCGCGGAGCTCGACCGCTGCCCGCTTGACGTCGGCACGCCAGGTCGCGACCCGATCGGGATCGCGCTCGTCGCCCGCCGAGTCCCCGGTGCCGTCGAAGTCGAACCTCAGCACGGGAAACCCCGCGTTCGCTAGGGCTTCCGCCAGATGGCGAAACGCGCGGTGCGCCCGGATCAGGTCATCCCCGATGGGGTTGCACAAGACCACGCCCAACCGGCGAACACCAGATCCGGAAGGCGGATGGTAGAAACCGAAAAGTGGCCTTTCGGCTGCCCCGAAATAGATCGGGTGCTTTCCGAGTGGCGGCTGACCCATCCGTCCCCTTTTTCTCTGCTGGCCCTCGCGCTGTCAAGCCCCGCGCGAGGGCTTTCGGCCGCTTTACTCCGCGAGAACGCCGCGCGGACGAACGGGCACTTCCAGCTTCCGAATCTCGATCTTGAACTCCGTGTCCTGGCTGGCGGCCGGCGCGGGAAGTCCTTCGGACTGGGTGGTGCTGCTCTCGGTGCCGTCTGTCGTCTTGTCCTTGTTCGCTTCCATGTGTGAATTCTCCCCGGGTACGTTGTTACTGTAACTTTGTTCGATCTATTCGATTTACAATCGCCCGACTCATGCTGTCACCCGCACCGTCAGGCCGCCCACGCCGAATCTAACGCCAATCCGTCGCCTTGTTCCCACTCTCCCAACATCGGCAGGAAGTGAGAATAATACGGGAACTTCCTCGATAGTAAAAGAGGTAATCCGTGACGCCTCTGCAACGTCCGGGTTCGGAACGGGATTTGACTCGGTTCAGCCGGTGGCGAGCCCGACCTGGGGGGATTTCTGGAAGGCGGGGGTGGCGACCCGGGCCAGAGGTAGCTCGAGCGCATCGGCCAAGGCGGCGGCGCTGGCTTCGATGATATTTTGAGATACCCCGATCGTGCTCCACCGCTCCTCGCCGCGGGCCGATTCGATGAGGACCCGGGTCTTGGCGCGGGTGGCGGCTTCCGGATCGAGAATGCGCACCTTGTAGTCGGCCAGACGTATGTCGCGCACCAGCGGGAAGTTTGGATTGAGCGCCTTGTGAAAGGCGCTGTCGAGCGCATGCACGGGCCCCGTCCCCTCGGCGACTGTGTGAACGACTTCCTCGCCGATCCTGAGCTTGACCGTCGCCTCCGCGAACATCGAGTTGCCGCGACGGCGTTCGGAGATCACCACCACATCGAGGACCTCGAACGGCGGGACATAGCCAGGCTGGCTGCGGCGACTGAGCAGCTCGAAGGAGCCCTCGGCCGCTTCGAACTGGTAGCCCTGGCTCTCGAGCTCCTTGATGCGGTCGAGCACCGTTCGTTCACTCCCCTGCACCTCGATGCCGAGCTCGCTGGCGCGCATGCGAACGTTGCCTCGACCCGACAGCTCGGAGACCACGATATGGCGATGGTTGCCGACCCACTCCGGGACGATGTGCTCGTAGCTGGCGGGGATCTTCTCGACCGCGGCGACGTGC
>CAYTTF010000450.1:0-3385 GCA_964440665.1 uncultured Myxococcales bacterium
TCGAGGAGTGGAGGCGACGACCGGATTCGAACCGGTGAATAGAGGTTTTGCAGGGTCCGCCAGACTGTCCGCAAACGTCCATCGACGCCGATTCCAAGCGTGAATCGCGGCGAACAGCAAGCCGTTCGGCCGCCGCCGTCGTTCTCTATTGCTACCGGCATTGCTACCACCGGTGGTGACGCCCGGCCCATCCTAAACTGACCCTTGCCCAGGTACAAACGACCGGTGACCAGCCCTTTGTGACTAAGGGCTCATGCAGTCATCGGCGGACGCGACAAGACTCTCGTGGCGATGAAAGTTCTTGCCCAAGCCGCAGTCATTCTCATCCTGGCTGGGTGCAGTGCTTCGCCTCCGACCACTCCATCAGTGTTGCCGACTCCGGCGGCGCCTTGGGCTTCGACGGCAAGCTTCCCGCCAGCCAGCGACGCCGTTGTCAGCACCACTCCTGACGTTCCGCCACCAACCGCTTGGCCGTCGGCATCGCCGCGCACGACACGAACGCCAGCGCCGACGTCTGAGCCAACCAGCTCGCCAAAATCCGGCCCCGGCTACGACCATGTGGAGGCGCTCGATCCATCCCTTGTGAGCATTGTCCCCGTGCCTGCCGGAACGCGCGCGGGGTTCCCGTCGTTCTGCGGCCGCAGCGCCGTATACGACGGCTTTGAGGCGACCGAAGAGGATCTCGTCGATTTCCAGAGCGGTGCTGTGACGCGCATCGCCGGACCGGAGCACGGCGCGATCTTCGGTGATCCGGTGATGAGCGAGCTCTGGATCGCGTGGGCGTCGTGGCGGCAGGATTCCGCGAGCAGCTCGGAGCCGTCGCGCCGACCGCTCCACTGGGTCATCTCGGCCGTGCCTACCTCGGACCCGACTGCGGCCCCGATCGAGATCGCCAGACAAACGAATACTGAGCCGCCCTTCCCGGTCCATCCGGTACTGGCGATCGATGGCGACCTGCTCGCCTACACAATCGAGTCGGCCCAGCCTGGCCACCCGCAGGCCAACGCCATCGTCGTGACCAACCTCGCCACTGGCGCCAATGTCGCCCAGGTCCAGACTGCGGAGTCGATCTGGGCTCTCGACCTATCAGGGGAAAACATCATCTACAGCGAGGGCATCCAGGACCAAAACGGTTTCTACCCGAACACGCGGGTCATGCTCGCGGTCGGGGCAGGCAGCCCCACCCAGATCGCTCAGTACGGTTATGAAGTCGCGATCGACGGGCAACGCCTGGTCTGGGCGCAGGACTCGGCCGATACCTACAGTCCTGTCGAGGGTGGTCAGACGATCGTGACTGCAACCGTCTCGAACTTGCAACCAGTTCAGCTCAGCCGGCAGTCGACCGCGTCTCAGACATACGAAGGGTACTGGCCGGCCGCGGGTGACGGCCTCGTAAGCTGGCACGACATGCCCCGAGGCACACCCGGGGACCAGCTCGAGATCTGGGACCCGCAGACTGGCGTGACCGTCCCCATCTTCAATGTCGGAACGCTAACTGTGAGCGGCCTCTGCGGCGGCTGGGTGGGATGGGAAACCGCGATCGAATCCCCGCCAGGGAATCTCTTCGACGCGTTCTATGACGCGCCGATCGATGCCGTGAAGCGTCTGTTCCAGTAGCTTGCTGCCCGGCTGGTCTCGCGTGAATGGCTCGTGCGCCCAGTCATAGGACGAAAGCGTCCGAGCCGGAGCTCAGCGGCAGAGCAAGGCACTTTCCATAAAGGAAGGGCCGTTGCGGTTCGTTCTCCACGCTCGCAACTGGCTTGAAATACGACGTTCCGAAACGAGGTCCTTTGGAGTCGCCCAGGTGGTCGAGGCGTCATGCGATCGCCAGCTATGGCGACCGCACGACGGGTCGGCGCGACCTGCTGGTTACGCTCCGATGAACGTCCAGTTCACGGCGCGAAAGCAATGAGGGCACGGCGGCAGTTCGTTTCCGGCCGTCGTGTGGATGATGCGGCCCGGGTCCGCGCAATCTGTATGGAAGTCGGCCCGGTAGCGACCCGTGTGTGGGGCGCGTTCACCTGTTCGAGACATGGTGAGTTTGTCCTTTCGCGTGAGGGGGATTCCAACCACCGGCTCGCGGTGGTAGCGTTGGCGCGCTGCTGTAACAACAGCAGCGGCACACGGACGGCCGGGATCACCAGCTCGTCCGGAGCCGAGACGGGAACCACCGTCACTCGCTCCTTTCCGCGCGCCGGGGCCTTCGATCTGACCAGGGCCGGGGCCTCGGCGCCCACTTCTTCCATCCGACCACCGCTGAGCTTCAGCGCGCCGGGTGAGCACATCCTAGTGCGGCGCCCTTCTGCCGTCTACCCCCTTATTGTAGGCACGGCGTTGGCCGCGTCCTCGGTAAGCAGTATCCGCAGAAAACTCGTTGACAATCCGCAGAACGGTGGTACGTTCATCGGGTACACGGACCTGAAATCTAGAGTGGAGTGCCCGAAAAGTGGAAGAGAACGTGACGCAGATGGCGCAGCCGGAGGAAGAGGCACAATCGACCGGGACGCGGGAGCGTTCCAAAATCGGCTTCCCCTACACGGACCTCGACGACGCCGTGGCGATGGCGGATGCCCTTTATCGGAACGCTGGAGCGAGCAGCGCGGAGCTTCACCAACTCGCTGGCTGGATGAACCAGACTCAGACGAGCGGCGCGTTCAGGACCAAGCTGGGCGCAGCACGGATGTTTGGGCTAATCCAACTGGATCAGGGTCGTTACTCGCTCACCGAGAACGGGCGCAAGATCGTCGATCCAGACGCGGCGATGGGCGCGAAAGTTACAGCGTTTCTCGCAGTCCCACTCTTCGGCGCAATCTTCGACAAGTACAAGGGTCAGCAACTCCCCGCGCCAGTCGGGCTGGAGCGCGAGATGGTCGAAATGGGGGTGGCGCAGAAACAGAAGGAGCGCGCGCGCCAAGTCTTTGTGAAGTCAGCTCGCTCGGCCGGGTTCTTCGCCCAAGGACCGCATCGGCTCGTCCTGCCGTCGTTCAATGCATCCGTGCCGCCCATCCCGGACAAACTGGAGCCGCAGAAGACCGACTTCGTATTTGGCGGGGGGAGTGGCGGAGGGAACCAGCCCCCGAAAGCAGCCAAGCATCCTGCGATCGACGGTCTGGTCTCGCTCCTGCCGGAGCCGGGAACGGAATGGGCTGCGACGAAGCGGCAAGAGTGGCTGAACGCGTGGGCGGCGGTCCTGCCGCTTCTGTACAAGGACGATCCGAAGGACGGCCAGCCCGGCTAGGGGCGTACACCGCCGAGCGTGAAAAGGACGGGTGGCTCGATCGGCTGGGTCGAAAAGACCTCGTTTCGGAAGACGGGGCGCGCCAAGTAACCCCCCGTGACTCAGATTGGGATCAGCTGAGCTTCGTGAGGTACGCCGTCTCCTGGT
>CAYTTF010000451.1:0-3380 GCA_964440665.1 uncultured Myxococcales bacterium
CAGAAGACTTTTTCGCCTGCCGAGATCAAGACGTGGGCGAATCAACTCTCCGGGTACTGGTACCCCTCGTACAACACTGATCTTGTCGTGCCGGGCTCGATCTGGCCGCACGACGAGACGGAGCCCGACATCAAGGCCGAGCTTCATGGACGAACGTTCGCCTCGCCGGCGATAGTGATGAGGGGAAAGCCTCAAGGAAAGCCCACTTACAATGTGTTTGTCATCGCCGGTGGAGCGTCGAGTGGGCCCACGTTGGTTCACAGCGCGGCGGTCGCGATGCCGAGGACGCGGCCAAGTCCCCGTCCGGGCGACGTCGTGGATCGCCTTCGCGCGGAACTCAACACGAGCGGCGACGGCTCCTGGGAGAAGTGGGCGGCCGCTGTTGCACCGTTCAACGCGATGGTTCGCGCCGTCCTGCGCGCCACGCCCGCGACGATCAAAGGCATCGTCGGTCTCGACGGCTTCCTCTTTTACCGCAACAGTCTCGAGTACGCCGTGGGCGGCGATCTAGAGATCCAGCCTCCTGGGAAGAACCCGCTGCCGATCATCGTGCAGTTCAAGAAGGAGCTGGAGTCTCGCGGCGTCGACTTTCTATTCGTGCCCGTGCCCACCAAGGTCGAGGTACTCCCCGACAAGATCGATCGCCGCGGCAAAGCCTTTGGTGGTCAGGTGGTCAACCCCTATGAACGCAAGCTGCTACTCGACCTTGGCGCCGCGGGGGTCGAGACGATCGATCTCTTGCCCGCGTTTCTCGAGGCCCGCAAGCAGGACGCGACCGCTGCCGAGCCACTTTTTCAGCATCAAGATACGCACTGGACCGATCGGGGGCTGCGCCTCGCTGCTGACCTCATCGGCGCGCGAATAAGGCAATACCCATGGTACGCGAACCTCGCGGCCCGAGGCCAGCAGCTGCACGTTCAGACGACGACATTCACGCGGCACGGCGACCTGCAATCGCGGTTGCCTGACGCCGAGAAGCACAAGTACAAACCTGAGACGCTTTACGCTCACCAGGTCCTGCGCAGCGACGGCTCGCCCTACGAAGACGATCCGGACAGCCCGATCGTCGTTTTGGGCGACAGCTTTACCGGCGTCTATGAGCTGACGGATTCAGAGCACGCGGGCGTCTCGGCGCATCTGGCCCTCGACATCGGCGCTTCGGTCGATCTCGTGATGAGCTATGGGGGCGGCCCGAACGTCCGGCAGAAGCTGATGAGGCGAGGCGTCGAGGCGCTCGCGACCAAGAAGCTCGTGGTGTGGATCATGACGGCGCGCGACCTCTACAACTACTGGGAAGAGTGGGAGCCGCTGAAGCTCAAGTAAGGCGGTGCGCGGTCCTCCTGTTGCTGCTGACGGCCTGCGCGGATCGGCGACGCATTCCGCAAGTTGGAGAGGGCTCGATTTCGCAGCGTCTCCTCGTTGCCGCCCGCGGCCTCACCGCTGAACGCGAGACCGGTGAGGTCGCAGCCACCGAAGAGCTCGAGCGTCTCGCGACGACGCTGCGCGCCGAGCTCGATCATCATCCGCGTGAGCCGCCGATCGAAGTGGTCGACCGTGTCGTTTTCGGACGGCAGCGGTTTTCAAGGGAGGTCGACGACCCAGGCCTCGAGTTCGTGTTGCTTCCTTCCGTGCTACGGACGCGGCGTGGAAGCTGCGTGGGGCTGGGGACGCTGTACTTGGCCTTGGGCGATTTGTTGGGGATCCCCATGCGCGGCATTTTGCTGCCGGGACACTTCTTCGTCCGGGCGTGGGACAATTCTCGATGGCGCAACGTCGAGCTGCTGCGCGAGGGCGAGGAGCATCCGAGCGAATGGTATAGGGCCCGTTGGCCCGTGCCACCTACGACGAAGTCCGTCTACGATCGTGCACTCACCGAGGACGAGGTCCTGGCCATCGTCGAATACGACATCGGCAACGAGCTGCGCCGTCGAGGACGAGTGCCTGAAAGCCGGCGCGCTTTCGAGCGATCGGTGGCTCATTTTCCGTCATTTCCAGAGGCTGAAGCCAGTCTGGGCGCCATGATGCAGCTTTCGGGAGAGCTCGATGCGGCTGCGCGGGCTTACAATCTGGCCAAGCAGATCAGTCCGCAGTTGGCGGGTGTCGATGACAATATTCGGTTACTTGAAAGCGAACGGGTTTCCGGCGGCGCTCGGTAGAGAGTGTAGGGCTCTTCGTGTGCGAGACTGAAGCTGATCTCCACATGAAAGGAGGTCGACCTCGTCGGTCCGAAGCCGATATCCGCTCCCAAGGTTCGTCCCCCACGCAATCGACGCTTTCAGAAGCAGCCTGCGGCCAGCAACGCGCCGACGGTCAGGCCGATCCAGGTCAACCGCAAGCCGAGGGGCGCCGACGGAGGCGCGCATGATGTTCGCCGTTCTTTCGGATACTTGTCAGGCTGGCGGCCTCGGGCTTTCGCCCGAGTGTCGGGCCGGCAGGCTCGCCGGCGGGTGAGAGAAGCGCTGGGCCTGTTTGTTGAGGACGCGAAGGAGGCTGAGCTGATCGATCACATCCGCATTGATGCCGACACGCGCTCGGTCATCAGAAAGGCCGCGCTGGCTCGTCGGGTGCTGGAGCGGCACCAAAAGAACGTCAGCCAGCTGTCGAGGAACGCCGCGAAGAAACTCACAGCTAGGATGAGTGTGCGGGATGCGAGTGAAATCCTGGGGGTGTCACTACAGCGAGTCCAACAACTCGCGTCTTCTTGACAGTGAAGCGGGTTCAGATGCGGGCGGCGGCGGAAGGTTCTGCGAGTTTCCGGTCGCTCGCGAAGCCGTCGACGATCGTACGGTTGTGACAGCGCCAGGCGCCGGGCCGATACTGCTGTTGGTAGTGATCGTCCCCGTCAACGTGCACGCAGCGCATGCCGGCCTGACCCTAGGGCCCGCCCGCTACCGCGCTCGGGCCGGGCCCTCGCAGTCGTAGATGCGCTCGGGGCGGTTCGAAGGCAGACAATCCTGATCGCAGGCTCCTGAGTTCCGCTACTGGCCGTCCTGGTGACCAGGCTCATGTCGGTTTCGGCAAATTCTGCCGGGTGCCTGGTCCTCTCTGCAAGAACTGCGGAGAAAATGCCAGCTCACTGCCGCCTTCGGCGGGCGCTGGCTCTGGCACGAAGCGTGCTTTTACCACAAGCATGAATCAGGCACCCATAGCGAACGGCGTCGAAACGGACCTCAAGAAGATTGCCAAGGTGGGCCGTGGGAAGCGGGATCTGATCCTGATCGCGGCCATCATCGGAGTGGGTGGATTTGTTGCTGCGATCGCGGTCGGATTCCGCGGCAGCAACGTCGCGCGCAGTGCGGACGCGATGACGGCCCCCGCTCCACCAGCCGCCTGGAAGGTCGCCCCCAGCTCGACGAAGCCGTGAGGCCCTGCATGTGGAG
>CAYTTF010000452.1:0-3377 GCA_964440665.1 uncultured Myxococcales bacterium
ATCCGGCAAATTCTCCGCGGTGGCCGCGAAGCCGACGACACGGGCGCGCCGCCGCTGGCGTCGGTGTCGCACCCGCCGATCCGCTGGCTCGATCCGCCGCCCGGTCCGTGGACCGTCGAGCGGGCCTACGCCTACTGCGAGGAGTTCGCGCGCGCGCACACCGAGAGCTATCCGGTCGCGTCGCGGTTCGTGCCGCCGGAGCTGCGCCAGCATCTGGTCGCGCTCTACGCCTTCGCGCGCAGCGCCGACGATTTCGCCGACGAGCCCGAGTACGAGGGCCGCCGCACCGAGGCGCTCGATCGCTGGGAGGAGGCGCTCCACCGTTGCTCGCATGGCGAGGCGGACCATCCGGTGTTCGTCGCGCTGGCCGACACCATCGAGAAGCGCGACCTGTCGATCCCGCCGCTCCACGACATGCTGACCGCGTTCCGGATGGATCTGGAGGTTCGGCGCTACGCCACCTTCCAGGCGCTGCGCGGCTACACGGTCCGCTCCGCCGATCCGGTCGGGCGGCTCCTGCTGGCGCTGTTCGGCTACGGCGATCCCGCGCTGGTTCGTTACGCCGACGAGATGTCGACCGCGCTCCAGCTCACCAACTTTTGGCAGGACGTCGCCGCCGATGCCGCCCGCGACCACATCTACATCCCGGCCGAGGATCTGCACCACTTCGGCGTCTCCGAGGCGGACATCAAGGCGCTCAAGCTGACGCCGGCGCTGCGCGATCTGCTGCGCTTCGAGGTCACCCGCACGCGGGCGCTCTACGAGCGCGGCCGTCCGCTGCTCGAAAAAGTCGGCAAGGATCTGCGTATGGAGCTGACGCTCATCTGGCTGGTCGGCACCACGATCCTCGACAAGATCGAGGCGGCCGGGTACGACGTCTTCGCGCACCGCCCGTCGATCCGCCGCCGGGACCAAGCGGTGATCATGGCCCGCGCCGCCAAGGAGTGGGCCACCCACCTGGATCTCGGCGCGCTCCGCGCCCTGTGGCCCTAGGTCCATTCGCCTGCCGCTCCGTCCGGGGCGTCCCGCGGCCATTGCTCGACACCGGCGGCGAACCGGGGCGAAACGATCTAATCTTTCGCCCCCGCAGGGTTCTTGATGTTCAGCGTGTGCATACCCCCCGACAGTCGGCTCCGCGAAGGCGGGGTTGAGCCACGATGACCCCCGCCGTTCGGAGATCGGTCGTGGTGGTGCTGGCGGTGGGTCTCCTCGCGGCGGGCGGCGCCGGCGCCTGGCGCTGGCGGCAGACGCATCGCAAGGCCCCGGTCGAATTCGACACCGCCAACGTCGATCGGGGAAAGATCATCGCGCGCGTGACCGCGACGGGAACGCTGTCGGCCCTGGTGACGGTGCAGGTGGGGACGCAGGTTTCGGGGACGATCCAGAAGCTGCTCGTCGATTTCAACTCGCCCGTCAAAAAAGGACAGCTCATTGCCAAGATCGATCCGCAGCTCATCGCGGCGTCGCTCGAACAGGCGCGCGCGAACTTCGAGGCGGCCCAGGGAAATCTTCTCAAGGCCGAGGCGCAGGAGCGGGACGCCGGACGGCAGTTCGAACGATCGCGCGATCTGCTCGACCGGAAGCTGATCGCCCAGGCGGATTTCGACACCACGCAGGCGAACCTGGAGGTGGCCAAGGGGGCGAGCGCCGCCGCGCGCGGCACACTGGCCCAGGCGAAGGCGGCGCTCTTCCAGGCGCAGGTGAACCTGAACATGACCAGTATCGTTTCGCCCACCGACGGGACCGTCATCTCTCGCAGCGTGGACGTCGGGCAGACCGTGGCCGCGTCGCTGGCCGCGCCCACGCTGTTCGTGATCGCCAAGGACCTGCGCGAGATGCAGGTCGACACCTCGGTCGCCGAGGCCGACGTCGGCAAGCTCTCCACGGCCATGGCCGCCACCTTCACCGTCGACGCGTTTCCGGGCGAGCGCTTCCGCGGCAAGGTCCGCCAGATTCGCAACGCGCCGACGACGCTCCAGAACGTCGTCACCTACGACGCGGTCATCGACGTCGCCAATCCCGACCTGAAGCTGCGGCCGGGAATGACCGCCAACATCACCTTCATCGCGGCGGAGAGAGACGGCGTCGTGCGCGTGCCGAACGCGGCGCTTCGATTTCGTCCCACGCCGGAGATCTTCAGCGCGCTCGGAATCCCCGTGCCGGCCGGCGTGCGAGACGCGGGCAACCGCGCCGGCGGCCCGGCCGGCGGACCCGGCGCGGGCGGTGGCGCGCACAGCGGCGGGGCGGCCCCGGGGGGTGGCGCCGGACCGGGCGGACCGGGCGGCGCGCGACCGCACGGGGCCGGGCACGGCGATGCGCCGACCGACCGCCGCTCGGTCTGGGCGCTACGCGACGGAAAGCCCCAGATGGTTCCGCTGCGCATCGGCCTTTCCGACGGGAACATGACCGAGATGCTCGAAGGCGAGCTGCGGGAAGGCGAGGCGGTGATCGTCGATGCCTCCGCGGCGGATGGCCAGGCGCCCGGCGCGCCGGCGACCGCGCCGGGCGGCATGCGCCGGCTCTTCTGACCATGGCCCTCATCGAGCTCGACAAGGTCTCGAAGGTCTACCGGATGGGCGACGTCGAGGTGCACGCGCTGCGCGAGGTCTCGTTCAGCGTCGAGGAGCGGGACTTCATTGCGGTCATGGGATCGTCGGGGTCGGGGAAGTCGACGCTGATGAACATCATCGGTTGCCTGGACCGCCCCACCGGTGGCACCTACCGCCTCGACGGCGCCGAAGTGTCGCGCCTCGATCGGCGCCAGCTGGCGGGCGTTCGCAACAAGACCCTGGGCTTCGTGTTCCAGAGCTTCAACCTCCTGCCGCGGACCAGCGCGCTCGAGAACGTGGAGCTGCCGCTGCTCTACGGCGGCGTCCCCGCGCGCGAGCGGCATCGGCGGGCCTCCGAGGCGCTCGGTCGGGTGGGTCTGGCCGACCGGGTTCACCATCGCTCGAACGAGATGTCGGGCGGGCAACAGCAACGGGTGGCGGTCGCGCGTGCGCTGGTCACCAGGCCGCGCCTGATCCTGGCCGATGAGCCGACCGGCAACCTCGACTCGCGAACCACCGTCGAGATCATGGTGCTGTTCCAGGAGCTGGCGACGGCCGGCATCACCATCCTGCTGGTCACGCACGAGCCCGACGTGGCCGCCTACGCCTCGCGCGTGGTGGTGATGCGCGACGGGCGCGTCCGCACCGACGAGCGCCAGCTCGCCCGACGAGCGATCGACGATCTGGCGGCCACCGCGTCGCCCGACGACGAGCCGCAAGAGGTGTCGGCGTGATCCCGTTCGAAACCTTCCGCGTCGCGCTGCGCGCGCTCTTGCGCAACAAGATGCGCTCGTTCCTGACCGTCCTCGGCATCATCATCGGCGTCGG
>CAYTTF010000453.1:0-3367 GCA_964440665.1 uncultured Myxococcales bacterium
GCCAGATGAAGTGCTGGGCGTTCTTCTGGGCCGCGGCCAGGTCGAAGGTCACCAGGAGCAGCAGCGGAATCCCCACCAGCGCGGCCAGCAGGGCGAGCCGTCCCCGCGCGCGGCCCAGAAGATCGTCGAGAAAGCAACCCACCACGATGGCCAGGCCGGGCAGGGCGGGCAGGATGTAGTGGTGGAACTTGGTGACCGACAGCGAGACGAGTGCGTAGGCGGAGACGAACCAGATCGCGCCGAACCAGAGCATCCCCTGCCGTCGGGGGTCCTGGTCGGCCCGGCGCATGACGATCGACGTGAGCGCCGCCGGCGCCAGCGCGATCCACGGGAGGACCGCGTAGCCGAGCTCGCGCAGAAAGTATTCGAAGGTCCCGCGGTCGCCGTGGCGGCCCACCACCAGGCGCCGCCAGTGGTTGTCCCCGTACAGCTCGTCCCAAAACGGTTTGCCGTGGCGGACCAGCATGGCGTGGTGCCAGGGGACGGCGACCACCGCGCAGGTGAGCAACGCCAGTAGGATGCCGAAGCCGAGCTGCGCGCGCGCCAGCCGCTTCCAGTTCCAGGTGAACCCGAGGTAGGCCAGAAAGACGATCACCGGCAGACCCAGGCCCGCGATCCCTTTCGCCAGCGTGGCGAGCCCGCAGAGCGTCGCGGCGATGTTGAGGTAAATCGGTGCCTTGGTGCGCAGCCGCGCCACGAGGGCGAAGAAGACCACGAAGCCGGCGATATACGGCAGCATCACCAGCACACCCGGCAGCGAGAAGAGGCGGTGCCCGATGTTGAAGGTCCAGCGGAGTTGCACGACGTTGACCACCAACTGCGGGAGCGCAACCACGGTGAATAGCCCGACCGCCGTGTAGAAGAGCGGGTGGTCCGGCCAGCTGAGCGTCCAGCGCCCGAGGCGCGCCTCCCGGCGGGGCAGCGGCAGATCTTGGTCGTCGAACAGCGCCAGCGCGCCGAGCGCGAGCGCCATCGTCATCGGCCCGACGAAGGCCATGTCGGTCATCGCCTGCCGCGCAACCAGGCTGTAGAGCGGCGAGGTGGCGGTCACCACCGCCGCCAGGACGCCGGCGCGCCGGCTCACGAACCGCGAGACGCACAGGTAGATACCGTACATGCCGAGCACGCCGAGGAGACAGAACGGAAGCCGCACCGCCCACTCGGCCCGGCTCGAGAGCGCCATCGTCCCGGTCGCGGCGTGCGCCAGGCCGAAGAGGCGCATCGACAGGCTCATGATCCAGAACGACAGCACCGGCTTGGACCAGAAGTGGTCGGCGTCGATCGGCGCGCCCGGCCACCAGAGGCTGATGTAGTCGCCCCGCTCGGTCATCTGCCGGGCGACCTCGGCGTAGTGCGTCTCCCACGGATCGTAGAGGCCATACGAGCCGGCCAGCGGGATGTAGAGAAGGAGGCCGAGGAGGATGACGGCGATCGAGACCTGCCGCTCGCTCCAGTCGTCCAAAGCTAGCAAAGCTCGCAAAGAAGGGAGGCGCATGAAAGCGGCGATGCTATGCGCGCGCGTCGCCGCGCGCAATTGCGATGCAAGGTCGACCGGGGCTAGCTATGCTGCGCTCCCATGTGCGGCATCGTCGGCTACGTCGGGCCTCGGCAGGCGATGCCAATTCTCATCGCGGGATTGCGGCGGCTCGAGTATCGCGGCTACGACTCGGCGGGGGTCGCGGTGGTCGGCCCGCGCGGCACACAGGTCTTGCGCTGCCAGGGCAAGCTGGCCGGCCTCGAGGCGCTCATCGCCCGCGAGCCGCCCGAGGGGACGCTGGGAATCGGGCACACGCGCTGGGCGACCCACGGCCGGCCGAGCGAGGCGAACGCCCACCCGCACAAGGCCGGCGGCGTGTCGGTGATTCACAACGGCATCATCGAGAATTATCTAGAGCTGCGCGCGCGGCTGCAGGCCTTCGGGCGAAAGTTCGCGTCGGAGACCGACACCGAGATCGTCGCACATCTAATCGATGAGGCGCTGCTGGCCGGCGCGCCGTCGCTGGTCGAGGCCTTGCGGGTGGCGCTCCGGCAGGTGCACGGCGCCTACGCCCTTGTGGCGATCTCCGAGAAGCACCCGGGCCAGATCGTCGCCGCCAAGAACGCGTCGCCGCTGGTGGTGGGGCTCGGCAAGGGGGAGACCTTCCTGGCCTCCGACGTGCCAGCCATTCTCGAGCACACCCGCGACGTCATCTTTCTCGACGAGGGGGACGTCGTCGCGGTGACCGCCGACGGGGCCACGCTCACCGACCTGGAAGGCAAGCCGCGGCAGCGGCCGGTCCGGACCATCAGCTGGGACGCCGCGCAGGCCGAGAAGGGCGGCTACCCGCACTTCATGCTCAAGGAGATCTTCGAGCAGCCGCGGGCCATCGCCGACACGCTCCGCGGACGGCTGCTCCTCGAGGCGCACGACGCCGATCTGGAAGGCTTCGAGATCGATCCGCGCGGCCTGCGGCGCGTGCTGCTGCTGGCGTGCGGCACCTCATACCACGCGGGTTTGATCGGTAAGTTCTTGATCGAAGGGGCGGCCCGGATCCCCTGCGAGGTCGATCTGGCCAGCGAGTTTCGCTACCGCGACCCGGTGGTCGGTCCGGAGGATCTGGTGATCGTCATTTCGCAGAGCGGCGAGACGGCCGACACGTTGGCGGCGGTCAAGGAGGCGCGCGCGCGGGGTGCCCGCGTGCTGGCGATCTCGAACGTCGTCGATTCGGCGATCCCCCGCGCCTCGAACGGTGTGCTCTACACCCACGCGGGGCCGGAGATCGGCGTCGCCTCGACCAAGTGCTTCACGGCGCAACTGGCGGCGCTGGCGCTGATCGCCATCCACCTCGGGCGGCGCAGCGGCAAGCTGGCCCCCGAAGCGGCCGCCAAGCTGGTCGCCGAGCTGGCATTGACGCCGACCAAGATGACCGAGGCGCTGGAGGGGCTGGGCAATCTCGCGGAGCTCGCCCGCGAGTACCGCACCGCGCGCGACTTTCTCTTCATCGGGCGAGGCACCAACTACCCGATCGCGCTGGAGGGCGCCCTCAAGCTCAAAGAGATCTCCTACATCCACGCCGAGGGCTACGCCGCCGGCGAGATGAAGCACGGTCCGATCGCGCTCATCGACGACGGCGTGCCGGTGGTGGTCCTGGCGCCGCAGGGCCCCGGCTACGAAAAGGTGCTCTCGAACCTGGCGGAGGTCCGCGCGCGCAACGGCCACATCATCGGCATCGGCACCAAGGGCGACGCGCAGCTGGCGGACCTTTGCGACCGGGTGCTCAGCATCCCCGACGCGCCGGCGGCGCTACAGCCGTTCCTGACGGTGTTGCCGCTCCAGCTCATGAGCTACGCGATCGCGGTGGCCAAGGGGAACGACGTCGATCAGCCG
>CAYTTF010000454.1:0-3330 GCA_964440665.1 uncultured Myxococcales bacterium
CATCTACTCGAACTCGACCGGCACTCCACTCGCGAACCCATTCACGGCCTCTGCGAACGGCCAGTGGCAGTTCTTCTCAGCCGCGGGAATCTATGACGTGACGATCTCCGGAGGCACGCCGATCGCGCTCCCCTCCCCGATCTCGTTCTCCTACATCATCGTCTCATCTGGCTCGGGTAGTGTGACCGGCTTCTCCAGCGGGAACCTCTCTCCCCTGTTCACGACCTCCGTCGCGAATCCAACGACCTCCCCTGCGCTCTCCTTCTCGCTCTCATCCGCGGCCGCCAACACTGTCTTCGGGCGCTTCGCAGGCACGACGGGCGCGCCGTCCTTTGGCTCTCTCACGAACGCCCAGCTCCCCGCGCCCGGCTCGGACACGCAGATGCTCTACAACTGCATGAACCTGTTCTGTGCGACCTCCGGCGGGACTTGGGACAACACGAACCGACGCATCACCCTCGTGGACTCGGGCAACATGGCACATCTCTCCCTCCAGCCTGGCACGATCAGCTTCAACGCGGCGGGTGGGACGAACGCTCCCTACATCTCGACAGTCTTTAATGCTTTCGACTTCATTGCCGGCGTTTCCGACAACATGAACTTTGGGCAGTCTGGCAACAACCACCACTTCGTTCTCCCGGGGAACAACTACGGCGCCGCGCTGCTGGGCGAGGCAGCAATCAACGGTAGCCTCCTGCTTAACGACGGCACCTCCAGCGCAGGCGTGTTCCAAGGCCCCCTCCTAATCGCATCGAACGGCACTCCCGAGGCCTCGCAGACCGCTCGCATCGGCAGCCTCTACCTCCGCGCGAACGGCAGCAACGTCGGCACGACCCTCTACCTCAAGGAAGTCGGCACCGGCAACACCGGCTGGTCACAGTTCGCGATGCAGGACGACGTACAGACCGTCACCCACAAGACGCTCCTCGACACGACCACGCTCCTCGCCAACACGTCCGACACATCCAAGACGCTCGGCTTCGACCTCTCGGGCGCAACCGGCGGCTTCAAGGCGACGCAGGCATTCGCTCAGACGGCCGCGCGCACCTACACCTACCCGGACCTCTCCGGCACGGTCTGCCTCTCCTCCGGCGCGTGCAACCCGCTCTACAACCACTCGGGTACGCAGGCAACGCTCTCCCACATGGTGCAGGACTCCTGTGTGCTGGGCACCTCCTGCTCGGTGACACTCACCGGAGCGTCCGTATTTACTTCCTCGACAAGCTACACGTGCGTAGCGCAAGATCAGACTGCGACGGCTGCGACCAAGATCGTACAGGCTAGTGGGAGTGGGTTCACGATCACGGGCACGGGCACGGACACTTTGCGTTATCAATGCATCGGAAACTAGGAGGCACCATGAGCAACAAACTGAATCACATCCCGGAAGTACCGGAGTTCGTTCAGGAACTCCACGACGGCATCTATCCGAGCGAGGTGTCCGAGAAGCGGCCCATCGGCCTCACAAAGGTGGACTGCGGCGGCCAGACCCCGCACGACATCTCCCACTCAGCCGACGAGCGCTTCAATCGCGAACTCCGCGATCAGCCACTGCGCGGCACACGAGGCTGAGATGTCCGCGCCCACGACCACGATCATCCTGAGTCCGCTCTCGACTCTCGCATCGGACCAGTCCTACTACAACGTGGGACAGGAGTACCCGCAGGATCCCCTGCACGCGATGCGCCGCTTCCTGCTGTATCCGTGGGCGTACACCGTGAATCCGATTGTGACGTGGGCGCAGCCGCCAGCCTAGGAGGAGTGATGCCTGAATTTTTGGAGAAGAAGTTGAAAGATGAGTACGGTGCGGACTCGAAGACTCCCTACAAGGTCATGAACTCGATCGGAGCCATGCGAGGCAACAAGGAAACGGCTAAGGGTCGCGAGATGGAGAAGAAGCACGACGCGAAGATGCGAGGAGGCAAGCGTGGCTAAGCTCACCGCAGCCAAGCGCAACAAAATCCCCGGGAAGGACTTCGCGGGGCCGGATCGCTCTTATCCGGTTGAGGACGCAAGTCACGCGAGGAACGCACTGGCTCGCGTGTCGCAGCATGGCTCGCCTGCCCTGAAGGCGAAGGTCCGTGCCAAGGTCCACAAAAAGTACCCGAGCATGGGAAAGAAGGCGTGATGGCCACCGATCCGACCAAGCCGACCAATAAGCCCCCGAAGTCCCCCGACTCGCACGGCGGCGCGGGACTCCGACCCATGTCAGGCTCGACGCGCGCGCATCGCATCGGGAAGATCAGCTCGGCCAATGAGTACTCGGCCCAGCGCAAGTCGCCCATCAAGCCAATCTCGGGTGCGACGAAAGAGTTCGGCCTCCAGCGGCAGGAGAATCGACAGGTCTTGGGCAACTTCCACAAGGGTGGACGTGTGAAGAAGTCCGGAGCCTACAACCTCAAGAAGGGTGAGAAGGTAGTCGCTGCCAAGCGCGCATGACAACATCTCCATACTCGTGGATTACCTTCGCGCAGGCTCGCCAGCAGCTCGCGAACCGCCTCTACGATCCCTCCATGGTGTTCTGGTCGGACGCGGAACTCAAGCAGTACGTCTGGGACGCACTCCGCACTTGGAACGCGCACACAGCCTTCTGGAGAGACTCGTTCACATTCCCCCTCGTGTCCGGAACGACGTGGTACGACATCACAGACCTCACGGTCGCGCCCAACACACTCCGCGCCTACACAGTCACCGCAGAGGATATCTACAAGTTCATGGAGTACGCGCTCCTAGAGCCTCCGAATGGCAGCGCGGCCTGGACTGGCTCGGCGCAATTCACCGTCGCCGACATTATGTCCGCGGTGCAGCGCCGCCGCGACGAGCTTCTGTCCATCACTACCATCACAACCACCCGGCGCACCACGCCTGCGATCTTAGGTCCGATTACTCTCTCGGACCGCGTGATCGACGTGCGCCGACTCGCCTACCTCCCGAATGTGCTCTTCGGGCAGTCACCATCCACAGTGTGGCCCGATGACACGTGGGCCGAGATGGCCTTCACGCCCGGCTACCTCCAGTTCCCGGCCGGCGTGCCGCAGATCTATCGGCTCTCGACTGAGCCACCGATCACGTTTGTGACGGACCGACCCCCTGCCTACGGTGGGGACTATGAGCTCCTGACCATCGACGCAGGCCCAGTCCTCGTCGCGTCCGGGAACGAGACTCTCCTGATCCCGGATGACTGGACGCACGTGCTCCGCTGGGGCGCGCTGGCTGACCTGCTCTCTCGCGAGTCAAACTCCCGCGACCCGCTCCGCGCCGCGTACTGCGAGCAGCGCTACCGCATGGGCATCCACCTCCTCATGTCGGCACCTGCGATTCTCGCGGCCC
>CAYTTF010000455.1:0-1638 GCA_964440665.1 uncultured Myxococcales bacterium
CGATCGCCCCGGCCTTGAGCACGCCGAGGGGGACCGTTACGATGAGTTGCGGCGCCGCGAGCTCCTGGCCCGTGGAAGACCCGACAACGGACGTCCGGACGACGACGCGCCGGCGTCCCCAGCTGACGGCGGTGACCACGGTGTCGAGCCGGACGTCGCAGAGCGCGGGGTCGACGCGCTGGAAGATGGCGGCCACCAGGCCGTCGTAACCGTCCACGAACCGAAACTGGCGATTGGCCCCGGGACGCTCGTCTGCCGCCGTATTCTTGAGCAGCGATCGGACGCTGAAGCGGGCCGGATCGGCGGCGTGGTATCCCTCGACAAGCGCCAGGCACCGCGCCTTGATCTCGGCCCCGACGTCCACCCGCTCGACGAGGTGCTGGAAGGATTCGTCGGGTCCGTCCGCGGAGGCATGCGCGAGCACCACGTCCATGGCCGAGAAGATGTCGACCGGCTCCTCGGCGGTCGCCCCGGCCGTCTCGCGATTGTCCCCCGTCACGCGGGGCGCGCCGCGGTCCGTCTCGCGCAGCGGTAACGCGGCCTCGCGCACCACGCTCAGGGTTTCCTCGACGGCGCCGTGCACGAACTCGGCGCCGAGCTCGACGGGCCCGTCGGGCGTGTGGTGGGTCAGGACCCGACCGCCCATCCGATCGCGCGCCTCGATCACGAGCACGCGCGCGCCCGCCGCGGTGAGATCGCGCGCCGCGGTCAGACCCGCGACCCCGGCCCCGATGATGAGGACGTCCGGCGGCGCGCTCATGACGTATCCTCGCAGTCGGAACCTGCGTCATGGGCGAGCCCTTCAAGCTGGAGCAACTTTCATCCTCCGAGGGAGAGACCTTCCGGCAACTCTACGCCATCTACGCCGCATCGATCGCCGCCCGTGAGCAGAAGCGCGAGGCCTGGATCGCGGCCATGATCGAGGCGCCCGAGTATCACGTCTGGGTGGCGAAGGCCGACGGGCTCGTGCGGGGTTTCAGCATCCTGTTCGTACCGGCGGCCGGGGGGTTCGCGCTGCTCGAATACATGGCCGTCGCGCCGGATCGACGCAACCACGGTCTGGGCGCCGAGCTGTTCCGCCGGACGGTGGCGCATGCCGTGACCCCCGAAGGGCGCCCACTCCCCGTGCTTCTGGAGGTCGACTCGGACCGGGAAGACGCAAGCGACCGCGCGATCCGGACGCGCCGGGAGGCCTTCTACCGGCGCCTCGGTTGCTTCCGGATCGCGGGGCTTCGCTACCTGATGCCGCTGGCCGGCGAAGGCTCGCCGCCGGAGATGGACCTTCTGGTTTACGCGGCGGAGCCGCCTGGCAGCCTGGCCCGGGGCGCGGTCCCGCGGGGCGAGGTCCCGCGGAGCCAAGTCAAACGCTGGCTCGAGACCATCTACACGGACGTCTATCACTGCTCGCCGGACGATCCGCGCCTCGCGCAGATGGTGGCCAGCCTGCCCGATCCCGTACCGCTCGATTGAACGAGAGAGGAGAATCGACATGGAGAGTGGGGCCGCCGCAATGTTGACCTGGAGCAAGGCCGGCGTGATCGCCGAGGCGCTGGGATCGATCGGTATCATCTGCACCCTTTTCTACTCGGTGTGGAGCTTCACGAGGACCCTGCGAGACGCCTACTACGCCGAGCTCGA
>CAYTTF010000455.1:1738-3323 GCA_964440665.1 uncultured Myxococcales bacterium
GCCTACGCCTTCATGGTCTGGAACTTCCTCGAGACCATCTACGACCGCTGCCAAGGCTGGTCGAAGCGACGCCTGCGCGAGACGTGGTTCCCAATCATCGCCGCCGAAAACGATCTGCACCGCGCGTGGTTCGAGCTCCCCGAGAACCGCCGCAGATTCAAGCAGCGGTTTGTTCAGTTTGTCGAGGCGCAGTACCCGGTGCGGAACGGGGGGTAAGCGGCGGCCGGGGGTGGGCGTGCGCCGACGCTAGTCATGCTACGAACGCGTTCGGGCTTTCACTGTTAGGTTCCTGATTCCTTCGCCCCAGGTAGGCACCCCCTCGGGCCGGCGGCGCGAAGAATCTGGACGCCCTCTCCGGGCAGATTCTCGTCGAGCTCGAACTTCATCCCGCAGCGTGACGCGGAAGATCCAAGACGCGCTCCCGCGCCAGCTCGGCGCCATAGGCCACGGCAGCCCGGATGTCGTCGAGCGTCAGGCTCGGGTAGCTCGCCAGGATCTCTTCGGCAGGAAGACCATCCGCCAGGTTGTCGAGCACAACCGAGACTGGAATGCGCGTTCCCCGGACGCATGCCGCCCCGTGGCAGACGTCAGGGCTCGTCGTGACTCGGTCGCGCCAGTCGGTCATCGCTCCTTCAGGATACCATGCGACCCTGGCGAATCCGGCGAGCCGCCCGTCTTGGGCGCCATCACCGCGCCCGGGTGGGCGTAGGGCGGCGGGCGATCCGGCGCTGGGCCTCCTTGAACGCGCGCTGCACTTCTCGGAAGGCCTCCGCGTCGCCGCCGTGATCGGGGTGGGTGGCGAGAGCTTGCTGACGAAATGCGCGTTTCAGCTCGTCGGCCGTCGCGCGCGCGGTGATGCCGAGCGTCTTCCAGATCGACGTCGCCGTGGCCCTCGCGCCGTCGGTCGTCGCCTTGGTCGGGCGGCCGCTTGACCGGCTGTGGCCGCTGCTACGGGCGGCCGCTTCCGCGCGGACGCCCCACGGCGTTCGACCGAGAAGAACGCGCGCCCAGGCCCGCGCCCAGGACGGCTCGATCTCGACCAGCGGCACGCCCGCGGCGCGGCGTGCTTGCGCCAGCGCTTCTTCGGGGCTGCGCGCGCCGCCAGAGAACGCGTCGGGCTTGCGGAAGGGCTCGCGCGCGGGCGGCGCGGTCCACCAGGCGACCCACATGAATCGCCGACGGCGCGTCGTCGTGATGGAGCACGAACCGACGAACAAACCTTTGTGTGCGACCACCCGGTTGGCAGCGTAGCGACGGCGATGGCAGGCAGCAAGCGGACGGCGACGTCGCGCGCGCGCGGATCGAGACTGAGCACCTGGGCTGCCCGCGCGGCACCGGCGTGGCCGATCGGATCGGGTCCTGCGCCCTTACGCCCCGATCCCCACTCCCGTCCACCCCTCGCTCAGCCCCCACAGCCGCTCCGCGGCGTCGGGATCCGTCGCCCACGGGCGCACGCCGCCGAGCTGCTTCGAGTCGGCGGCGACGGGGGTCGCGATGTCGGCGTCCTCGCAGTAGACGCCGCCCATGCCGTCGAGCTGCGGGCTGGTCGCGCACCAGATGCTGGTGGCGGCGCCCTGCTCCGTCG
>CAYTTF010000456.1:0-3312 GCA_964440665.1 uncultured Myxococcales bacterium
CACCAAGAAGCTGGACGAGATCGACGCCGAGGCGATCGCCGGCTACACGAGCGCCACGCTGAGAGCCAAGAAGTCACCCAAGACGATCAACAATCACCTCACCGTGCTCCGCCGGATGTTGGCGATAGCGGTGAAGTGGGGACGCCTGGATCGGGTCCCGGAGTTCGACTGGCTGAAGGCGCCGAAACCGCCTTTCGACTTCCTGGAGTTCAGCGAGGCCACGCGTCTCATCGAAGGGGCGGAGGGGGAGTGGCGGACGGTGGTTCTGCTGGCGCTCAACACGGGCCTACGTCAGGGGGAGCTGCTCGCTCTCCGCTGGGAAGACGTGGACCTGGTCGCGGGCAAGATCAGGATCGCTCAATCGGTCACGCGAGGGATGATCACGACGCCGAAGAGTGGGAAGCCGAGTAGCTTGGCGTCGTGGATGGAGCGGATGTCGAGGGCGTGGACGAAACCCCACGTCCGGCCCCAGCGCCGCGATCAGCTCGGGGACCTTCGAGTCGTCCTCCAGCCCTGGGACGTCCTCGCTATTGGTGGCGACCTGGCGATGACCTGGCCGCGCCAAGGTCGAGCCGGAGACTGCGAATAGAGCGGTAGCCCTCTACATGGAGGTGGGTGATCATTCGATCGTCCCGTCGGGATCCAGTCCGCGGAATCCCTATGCTGCAATGCCGAGCTTCGCGCGGGCCCGCTTGAGCGACGATTTTTGGTTGGCGTCCAGACTGCCGGGCGGTTTGGCGAGTAGCTCCCGGAATCGATCCAACGTACGGGGATGGTAGTTGACGACCTCGCGCTTCTTGTCGCCGCCTGGTCGAACAATGACCGCGCATGCTCCATCCTTGTTCATCTGAAACGCCCGCAAGAGGACGGAGGCGTCCGCTTGGGTTATTCCGACGGCCTTGGCGACCTCGGCTTGATTCATGGTGAATCCCGCGCCGATCGGATCGGCGATCACCAGCGCGCTGGCGAGATCGGGAGCCTCGCCGTCGCCGGCCACGCGGACTGCGGCCGGTAGTTGGCCCTCGAGCTTGGGAGCCAGATGCTTCACGAGGATTCCGAGCGTGGTCTGAATGCGTTCGAGGGCGGACGCCTGCTGCCGGATTGCCTGCACCATCTCGACGAACCCTTGCCGATAGGCGATCGCAACCTCGGCCTGGATGTCCTTAAGGGCATCTTTGACCTCCGGGAGAACGGGCAGGTGATCGATAGCCTTCGACGATAGGTCGACGGGGTCTCGGTCAGCCATTCTGCGTCCGCTTGCGCGGCAGCTCGGCGCCCCTCGAGAGTTCGACCAGGCGGTCGAGCTTGGCGGCGACCCGCGCGACGCGAGTCTCCCCCCCCGGGAGGCCACCCACCAGCGTACGCGCCGCGCGCACCGAGGCGGCCGACACCCGAGGCGATTCGGCGGATGCGAGTCCGGTGACAGGAAGCGGGCCGACACGCCGAACCAATTCTTCAAACGTTGGGCGGTTTTTAGCCATGGTCTTCCTTCTTTCCGAGGGCTTCCACTAGCCCCTCGAGTGTCTCTCTATCGAATGTAAATGGTACCAGGTTGGGTTCGAGGTTCCAACCGCGCGGCTTCTCTTCCACTCCCCCCAAGCCCCGATAGAAGTCCCTGAGGACCTCCCAGGTTCCAAGCACTACCCCATCCGCGCCCAACTCAAGCGCTCGCGCCGCGATGAGTAAGAATAGAAAGACGCCCAACTCCTGGCCCCGCGCCAACGGGGCCACCTCAAGGTAGTCGGGTCGGTAGAAGAGCCCGTCGGGAAGCCGGATGGGTTTGTGTTTTGCACTGCACCAGATGCCAGTCGCCTTGTCGTCGGCGTTGACCAAGGCGAAGACCTCGACCTTGCCCGCGGTGAGATCCTTCCATCGCCACGCGAGGTGCCAATCTGCCGGTCTCCGATCGGTCGGCCACTCAAGATCGATCTCCTCGACATGCCGGTTGGTGGGGCTGACAACGCGCAGTCGCCCCAACCCGGGTATGGTCCAGGTTCGGCCAAGAAGAGTGGAGGGCACGCGTCGACGCGGTGGCATCGTGGAAGGGACGGCGGATAGTAGCGCCGGCCAGTGCGGGTCTGCGTGGGCCCGTACGTGACATTGGAGGCTCTCCTTCGCCGGTTGATCCGGGACGCCGTGCATGAAGAGGTGCGCGTGCAGGGCGTCCCGGACGCTTCCTTATCGGAGGCCAACGATCCGAGTTGCGTGCGCAGCGGTCCGATGACCACCGCCGAAGCGGCTCGGTACTATGGCTTCAAGAGCACGGCCGCGATCAGAGGGCGTTCCGAAAAGAGCGACAGCGAGCTCGCACCGCACACCGCGGAGAGAACGAGGCTGCCATGAGCGCCGCGGATGCTCTCGTGGAATTGGTCCGGGCCGCATTGCGTGATCCGGCCGTGCGAGCGGATATCTTGGAGCTCGTCTCGTCCGCCGTTCCCGTGAACGACACTGCAACCGAGCCGCTTCTGGACGCGGTCGAGGCTGCGAAGATCCTCGGCATGACTCCACCCGCCGTTCGTGCCGCGGCGTACCGTGAGACGCTGCCCTGTGTTCGCGTCGGGCGCCTGCTTCGTTTCCGGCGCAGCGAGCTACTCGCGGCGGCGCGTCGCTAGCCCTTTTTGCTCGCGGGCATCGGGAGCCTGAGCCCCGCGGCGAAGTCCTTGCGTACGTAGTGCGCGTAGCTTCTACGGGTGGTCTCGGGCGAGGCGTGTCCTACGGCCGCGGAGACCTGATCGAGCGGGACGCCAGCCTTCAAGGCGCGCGAGACCGCCGTGTGCCTTGTCGCCTGGTACCAACTCATCGTTACGCCAACAGCAGCGCTGGCGCGGTCCCACTCGGCCTCGACACGCTCTTTTCGGTAGCCAGCCCAGCTCAGCTTGCGTCGTCGTCCTCCCGGCGGTGGCACGAACACGAGGTCTTCGGCCTTCGCCCCGTTCAGGCGCCGGCGGGCAAGGTGCAGCTTGAGTATCTCCTCCGCGTCACTTGGCGCCGGGACCCATTTCACCTTGCCCTCGCCTGTCCTGTCCTCCTTGAGCGGGCCGCCGTACGAATGGGCCACCCGGATCACTCCATCGGGAAGGAAATCCAGATCGCCCATCCGAAGCCCGACAACCTCGCCAAGGCGCATCCCGGATCGGTTCGCCAGATAGAACGCGAGGCCGAGGTCATGTCCTAGCGCCGCGGCCAACTCCGGCACCTTTGTCTCATCCTCGAGCCAAGGCTGATCGCGGTCGATCGTGGGTGTCGGGCGTCTTCCGACAGGGACCATCCGCACCGGGTTGATCGTCGCGAGGCCGCGTTCGATGCACCAAG
>CAYTTF010000457.1:0-3311 GCA_964440665.1 uncultured Myxococcales bacterium
GCGATGACCAGCCTGGCCCAGTCGCTTGAACATCGGCGGCGCGAGCGGGGCAATGAACGGCTGAGCATGGGTTCTTGCCGGGGCGTCCGAGCAACAATATTGATAAGCAACGGCCGAGCCACGCCAGAAAGGCGGAACGACGCGGCGCCGAGGCGGGATGTGGCAACCAGGTTGGCACGCCCGCCAACCCCTCGTCGTCCGCCCGCGGCCAGAAGGCGCAACGGGCGAAGTCGGCGTCGGCGGTGACTACGTCAGACCGGCGGCGTGGTGCTTCCCGCGTCGCGCGGCGGCGATCTCGTCCCGACGGTGTCCGGCTTCCCCGCGGTTCCACCGGGTGTCCCCGCGTCCAGCCGGTGCCCGGTGATGAGCCTCGAGCCGCGCTTGTAGGTGAAGTACGACCAGGCCCAGTCGATCAACACCAGGAGGCGATTCCGAAAATCGATCAGGTAGAAGATGTGGACGAGCAGCCAGGCCATCCAGGCCAGGAATCCGCCCAGCCGAACGCGTCCGATCTCGGCCACGGCGCGCTTTCTGCCGATGGTGGCCATCGATCCCTTGTCGACGTAGTCGAACGTCTCGCGCGCGTCGCCGTCGATCGCGCGTTTGATGGCGCGCGCGACGAAACGGCCCTGCTGCATGGCGACCGGGCTGGTGCCGGGCAGCGGCACCGCCGCGCCGGCCGGGATGAAGACCGCGGCGTCGCCGATGCAGAAGACCTCGGGGTGTCCGCGCACGCTGCAGTCGGGCTCGACCGGCACCCGGCCGGCGCGATCGGTCTCGACGCCCAGCGCCGCGACCAAGGGCGAGGCGCGCACGCCGGCCGCCCACAGGACCGTCGAGCTGTCGATCCGCTCGTCACCCAGCGAGACGCCGGTCTGATCGATGCCGCTGACCCGCACGCCGGTGCGGACCTCGATGCCCATCTCGGTGAGGCTCCGCTGCGCCCGTTCGGAGGTCTCGGGCGCAAACGAAGAAAGCACCCGCGATCCGGCCTCGACCAGCACGACGCGCGTCTGATCGGGATGCACGGCGCGGAAGTCGCGCGAGAGCACGAAGGTCGCCAGCTCGGCGATGGCGCCCGCCAGCTCGACGCCGGTGGGGCCGGCGCCGATCACGACGAACGTCAGCATGCGGCGCTGCACGATCGGATCGGGCTCGCGTTCCGCCGCCTCGAACGCCAGCAGCACTCGGCGCCGGATCTCGACCGCGTCGTCCAGATCCTTGAGCCCCGGCGCCACGCGGGCCCAGTCGTCGTGGCCGAAGTAGCTGTTCACGGCGCCCGGCGCCAGCACCAGAAAGTCGTATTCGAGCGGGGCGCATTCGCGGGTGGTGATCCGGCGCGCCGTCAGATCGATGCCGGTCACCTCCGCCAGCAGCACCCGCACGTTTTCCTGGCGGCGGACGACGCTGCGGATCGGCACCGCGATCTCCCCCGGCGTGAGGCCGGCCATCGCCACCTGGTACAGGAGCGGCTGGAAGAGATGATGATTCGATTTGTCGATCAGCGTGACCCGCACCGGCGCCGCCTCGAGCGCGCGCGCGACCGACAGCCCCCCGAAGCCGCCGCCCACCACCACGACGTGCTTGCGCAGCTTCATCGCGGGCGAAGTTAGCACTAGGGATGCGCGGCGTAGTACGCGCCGAACACGCCGGCGACCTCCAGGATTGCCGGTCCCGTCGTCGCGGTAGCGTTGGGCGCGTACTGGGGACCGCCGCCGTCGTTGATAAAATCACTACAGCTCGGCACTTCGAAGTGAGGGGTCGAAAACACCAGGCCCGGGTAGTTGGCGGGCATCGCGTCGATCGCTTCGTACCCGTAAGCCGGGATCATGGTCTCGGACTTCTCGGGCCCGTTGCCAGGGCAGGGCGTATCGCCGGGCGTGCTCGTCGACGGCATGAGCTCGATTCGTTTGACGGCCGGCCACTTCGTGCGGATGTTCTTGATGATGCCGTCAAAATCCGTCTCCCACTCATTCGCGGTATTTTCTGTCCACTGCGTTGCCATGAAGATCACCCGATCGGGCGTCGCCGAGCCGTGGGCGCAGGGATGGCTCACGGTGGTGTTCCAGGCTGGGTCGCCCGGCATCGCCCACGCGTTCGTGTAGTGACCGGCGACCCAGATCAGCTCCCACCTAGTCGCGTCGATCCCCGGATACGTCAAAAAGCCGCCGTTAAAGAACTGGTACATGGGAGACGGACCCACCATCAGGTTGCAGGTGAAGGGCCCGCTTCCCCCGCCGCCGCCCTGACCCCCGCCGCTCGAACCACTGGTCCCGGAGGCTCCAGCCGGCCCGCCGCCAACAGCCCCAGCATGGCCACCACTCCCCGCGGGCCCCATTCCGCCGACCCCGGACGCGGCAGAATCGATTCCGGCGTCGACCCCCGCGGAGTTGCCACTCATGCCGCCTGCGGCGCCGCCACCACCGAAGCCGCCGGTGGCGCCGCCGATTCCTGGTGTTCCCGCGGCGCCCCCACTCTGGGCGCCACCGGTGCCGCTATAGCCGCCAGCTCCCGGGCTGCCCGCGGCTCCGGGGGAACCACCCCCGCCGTCCGGCGGAGTGCCCGCGCCGGACGAGCACGAGGCGACGACGAGAAGGCAGTCGAACAGGAAAACTACACCACACCGAGGGCCGCTCATTGCCACAGGGTATAAGACGGCTCGAGCTGCAATCAAGCCCGCACGGCATGATCCCGCACTGCTGAACCCAGCCGCCACGAGTGTGTATACTTAGGCGTATGCCACGCATGCAGATTTACTTGCCGGCGGATCTCTACGAGGCCGTGAAGGGGCGTCATCTGCCGGCGTCCGAGCTCTTGCAGAAGGCGGTGCGCAACGAGGTGCGACGGCGAGAGCTCGAAGCCGCCAGCCGTAGGTACACGGCCGAGCTCGCGGCCGAGGTGGGCCAGCCAAGCCCGCGACAACGCACCCGCGCTGCTGGCGTCGCGCGACGAATCGCCGGGCGCATCCAACGAAAGGCCGGCTAGCGTTCGGTGCTGGTCCTCGATTCGGGCGCGGTCACGCGCCTCGCCGAACGCTCGCGAGACGTCCTCGCGCTGATTCTCGCGCTGCGAGGCGAGGGATTGTGGCCACCGACGGTCCCAGCCGTTGTGTTGGTCGAATGCCTCCAAGGGCACGCCGGTCGTGATGCGAACGAGAATAGGTTGCTCAAGACTTGCGACGTCGCGGAGGCTGTCACCGAGGCGCTTGCCCGCCGAGCGGCGCTCTTGCGCCGGCGCGCCCGCAGAGGATCGGCCATTGACGCGCTCGTGGTCGCGTTCGCCGAGCCAGACGGGACGGTGCTCACCTCCGA
>CAYTTF010000458.1:0-3295 GCA_964440665.1 uncultured Myxococcales bacterium
GCATGTACTTCTGGAGCGAGAACTACCTTCTGCCGCTGTCGCACGACGAGGTGGTGCACGGCAAGAAGTCGCTGGTCGAGAAGATGCACGGCGATCTGTGGCAGCGGTTCGCGAACCTGCGGCTGCTTTACGCGAACATGTGGGCCCAGCCCGGGAAAAAGCTGCTCTTCCAGGGCGGCGAGATCGGGCAGTTCCGCGAGTGGGCGCACGATCAGAGCGTCGACTGGCACCTCCTGGGAGACTCGGAGCTCCACGTCCAGCTCATGACGCTGATCATGGAGCTCAATCGGCTCTACAAGTCCCAGAGCGCGCTGCATTTCTACGACGTCGGCCTGGCGGGCTTCGAGTGGGTGGACGCCAACGACGACGCGAACAGCGTCTTTTCATTCCTGCGCAAGGGGGCGACGGCGCGCGACGTGGTCCTGGCGGTCTTCAATTGCACGCCGGTGCCGCGCCACGACTATCGGATCGGTGTTCCGTTCGGGGGCACCTGGCGCGAGATCCTCAACACCGACGCGGCGGCGTTTGGCGGCAGCGATCTCGGCAACCTGGGGGCCGTCGAGGCCGAGGCCTTCGCCTGCCACGCCCGCCCCGCCTCGCTGAGTCTAACGCTCCCGCCGCTCGCGGCGCTTTATTTGAGTCCGGGACCCTGAAAGGGTCCCGCGCCGTCCCGCGCCCCCCGCGATGAGCTGCGGCGGGCAAAGCCCGCCTTCGCTCACGCGATCAGTCCGGGCGAGATTATTCGAAGCGGATCTGGAGGGCGATGCCGGCGCCGAAGGTGCGGGCCGCTTCGTTCTGGTTCATGTTCGGGAACAGGATCCAGGTGCGCAGATCGATCGTGTGGGTCAGCGAGGAGCCGAGGCCGAATCCCAGCGGATATTCGTCGTGGCTGCCATTCCGGCTCACGACGCGCAAGCCGAAGAGCGGTCCCAACCAGAGGGTGCGCGTGGCCTGGATCCACAGGTGGATGGGAACGCTGACGACCGTCTCGGTCGGGTCCGAGAAGATCACCGGCACGTAGAGCCCCGTGTCGATCCGGATCGCGCCGGCGCGCAGCACGATCGGCAGCCCGAACATCAGGCCGAACGACGACCCGTACTCGATCGGGAGGTACGCACGCAGCTCGAGGCCGAGCTCCGCGGCGGCGCCGCGCGCGACCGCCCAGCGCAGGTGCAGCTCCGGATTGGCGACGCGATCGCGATTGGTGCCATAGGTCTCGGTCTCGAAGGGGCGGCCGTAGCCGTCGGCCTGGGTGATCTGCCCGGCGTCGTCGAGGCGAAAGCCGGTCCGCACCCCGATTTCGAGCTCGTGCGTGATCCCGGCAGACAGGGCCAGGTTCATCCCGAAGCCGGTGATCGAATCGCTATCTGGCGGGCCCGCGGGCTCGTGACCGAGACCGAGCCCGACGTCGACGGCGATGGCACCGCGTGGCAGGACGATGCTGCGGTAGACCCAGGGCGCCTCGGCACGGGCCGCGCCAGCGCCCGCCAGTGAACCCAAGACGGATAGAACGGCCAACACGGCCAAGACGGTTGGGTTGGCTGCCTTCCGAACCATGACCGGGTTATACATCCACCCGTGGACGATCTCGTGCAGCTGCGTGGGCGGGGCGCGCATGCGACCGCGGCCGAGGCCACGGCCACAGCCGCCTCCCGATCGACCACCACCGGGAGCGCAACCACCAAGCTCGCCGACACCAAGTTGGCCTATGTGGAGACTTACGGCTGTCAGATGAACGTGGCCGACACGGACATGGTCCTGGGGCTCCTGTCGCGCGGCGGCTATCAACAGACGTCGGAACCGGAGCGCGCGGATCTGATTCTGATCAACACCTGCGCGGTCCGCGAGAAGGCCGAAGAGCGGGTGTTTCAGCGGGCCAGCATGCTCTACCACCGGCGGGCGGGTCCGGATGTGGTCCTCGGTATCACCGGCTGCATGGCGGAGCATCTCAAGGACCAGATCCGCGAGCGTGCGCCGCACGTCGATCTGGTGATCGGGCCCGACGGATACCGGCGCCTGCTCGACCACGTCGAGGCGGCGCGGGGCGGGGAAGGCGTGGTCGACACGCGCCTCGACCGCGACGAGACCTACGAAGGCGTGGACGGCATCTACGCCCCGGCCGAGGCTGGCGGCGTGGTCGGGCGCGTGACGATCCAGCGCGGCTGCGACAAGTTCTGCACCTTCTGCGTCGTCCCGTACACGCGCGGGCGCGAGCGGGGCGCGGCGCCGCGCGAGATCCTGCGCCAGGTCCGCGCGATGGCGGCGGCCGGCGTCAAAGAGGTCCAGCTCCTCGGACAGACGGTCAACTCGTACCGCTACGAAGAGGTCTGCTTCGCCGAGCTGCTGCGCGCGGTGGCCGCGGTCGACGGCATCGCGCGCGTCCGTTTCACCTCGCCCTACCCGCTCGACTTTTCCGACCAGGTCATCGCGGCGATGGCCGAGACGCCCAAGATCTGCAAGCACGTCCACCTGCCGCTGCAGAGCGCGTCCGACATCGTGCTCGAGCGGATGCGCCGCGGGTACGACTACGCCACCTTTCGCGCGCTCCACGACAAGCTGCGGGCGGCGATGCCCGACATCGCCATCACCACCGATCTGCTGATCGGCTTTTCCGGCGAGACCGAGGCCGACCACGCCGCCACGCTGCGGGCGCAGGAGGAGCTGCGCTTCGACGGCGCCTTCACCTTCGCCTACTCCGAGCGGGCCGGAACCGCCGCGGCGCGCAAGCTGCCCGACGACGTACCGGCGGAGGTCAAACAGCGACGTCTGGCCGAGGTGATCGCCGTCCAGCAGCGGATCACCGCCGAGATCCTGGCCGCGCAGATCGGACGGCGCGAGCGCATCTTGATCGAGCACCCCTCCCGGCGCGCGGCCGACGAGCTGATGGGGCGAACCGACACCTTTCGCCCGGTGATCGTGCCGGCCGCCCCGGGCCTCGGGTCGGGGACGCTGATCGACGTGACCATCACGGGCGCCACCCCGGCCACGCTGTTTGGCGTGTCCTGAATCCTGACGCCCGGCGCGTGAGCCCTGGTGACAGCCGGACACGGCGCCACTATGCTGTCCGATCGCGTGCAGGACCCGACCCCCGAAACCGCCTCCGACGAGACCGCGGCCCCCGAGACCGGGGCGGGCGTCGACGCGCCGATCGACGTCGATCCGCCCCCGATCGTCGGCGAGGAGCAACGCCTCCTCGAGATCGTGCTGCGCAAGCTGGACGGTGGCACCGTCCGCAAGCCCCGCCTCCAGGTCGACGACGCCAGCGCGCTCATCGAGCTGCGCGACGCGCTGGCCG
>CAYTTF010000459.1:0-3295 GCA_964440665.1 uncultured Myxococcales bacterium
AGGAGTTCGACAAGTCGGACCCGATGGTCTATCCGAATCGCCCGCGCTGGATGCGCCTGGCCACCATCGTGGCGGGTCCGGCGGCCAACTACCTCACGGCGTTCGTGCTCATGCTGATCGTGCTGCTCCACTTCGGCATGCCGTCCAAGACCCAGAAGATCATCGAGCCGGTGGCGGGGCGTCCGGCGGCGGTCGCCGGGCTCAAGGCGAATGACCAGCTCGTCGAGGCGAACGGGCAGGCGGTCAACGCCGACCATCCGATCAGCGAGGTCATCCAGGCCGGGCAGGGCGCTTCGGTGAACATCAAGGTTCTCCGCAAAGGACAGCCGCTGACCTTCGCGGTCGTCCCCGACAAGAAATCGAACGTCTACCAGATCGGCATCCAGATCGGCTCGATCGACGAGCGGACCCCGGTCGGCGTCGGCGCGGCCTTGAAGGAAGCGGTCGTCTATCCGTACTACACGTCGATCGGAATTCTGGGGGGCCTCTACGACATGGTTCGGGGGCGCGTGCACGCGGAGCTGTCGGGACCGATCGGCATCACCAAGCAGATCGCCAAGGCGGCGGACCGGGGCGCAGTCGACTTTCTGGGGATGTTGATCCTGCTGTCGGTCTACCTCGGGCTCTTCAACCTGCTGCCGGTGCCGGCGCTCGACGGTGGGCGCGCGCTGTTCTTGGCGATCGAGTCGATCACGCGCAAGCGCGTCAACCCGCGTATCGAGACGGCGGTGCACACGGCCGGGTTCGTGCTTCTGCTCGGCGTGCTGGTGATCGTCAGCTTCAAGGACATCTTCGGGAAGGGCTAGCGGTGTCCGCCGCGCGGGCCCGCGGTCGGCGCGGATCGGTCGTTCACGAGGGGTTGGTCGGGGCGCGAAAGCTGGTCGGCACGCCCTATCTCGCGAGCGCCACTTTGCGTAACGAGTACGCGCGCGATATCGCGCCGCGCACCGAGGCCGCGCTGGCGCGCATCCTGGGCGAGGTCTACGGGCCGCGGGGAGCTCCGGGCGCGGAGCTCGCTGGAAACGTCGTAGGCGAGGGCAGCGCCAGGACTGGGCCTCGGTCGGTTCGAGAGACACCGCCGATTCGGAGCCTATCGCCGCCGACGCGGGCGATCGATCTGGGTGCGGGAACGGGCGCGGTCGGGCGGGCGTTGCGCGCGCGGTTCGGCGAGAGCCTGGCGGTGCTCGCGGTCGACGTGGTGTCGGAACCGGGCGTCCTGCATGCGGATCTGGCGTCCGAGCTGCCGGCCGTCCACGGGCGGTTCGACCTGGTCGTCGCCGCGCACCTTCTGAACGAGCTCTTCGTGGATCGGTCGCCGGCCGAGCGGGTGGAGCTGCGCGCACGCCGCGTCCTCGAATGGTCGGGGGCGCTGCTGGCGTCCGGGGGCGCCATGGTCCTGGTCGAGCCGGCGCTGCGCGGAACGTCGCGCGAGCTGCTCGCCGTGCGCGATCAACTTCTGGCCGCGGGCCTGGAGGTGGTCGCACCGTGCTTCTGGACGGGGCCGTGTCCAGCGCTCGCCCGCGAGCGCGACTGGTGCCACGACGCCGCGCCGATCGCGAATGGTGCGCGCGTCGACTACAGCTATCTGGTTCTCCGACCGGCCGATCCCCAGGTCGCCTCCGCCGCCGACCCGACGCTCTTTCGCATCGTCAGCGATCCGATGGTCGAGAAGGGGCGCCTGCGGCTCTTCGGTTGTGGCCCCGCCGGCCGGCATCCGCTGGTCCGCCTCGATCGCCACCACTCCCCTGCCAACGCCCCCTTCGACGCGCTCTACCGCGGGGCCGTCACGCGGATCTCCCCGACCAACGTTGCGGGAGATGGCCTACGCCTGACGCCAGACAGCGTCGTTCGGCTCGTCGGTCGCGGTCCGTCGGAGCGCGATTGACCGCACGCGGCTAAAACTTGGTTCCGCGCATGACGTTCAGCGAGTCGTCCTCGCAACACTCCGCCTCGCACGGGCGGTGATCGCGCGGCGAAGCGGATCCTCGAACCAGACGAACAGGCCGATGCAACAGGTTTGAAGCGTGCACAAATAGCAGACGAGCAAGAGCGGCGACGGCAAGTACAGGCCCAGTCGAGTGGCGAGAGATTCGAACCAGAACTTGAAGGGCTGATGAACGATGTAGACGGCGTAGCTGGATCGTCCGAGGAGGAGCAGCGGCCTGGACGTCAGCCACGACGGGCTCGGAATCGCGCTGGTCGCGGCAGCCAGGATCGCGATCGCGAAGAGCGGGGCTTCGAGGGTGTTCTCTACCAGCGCTTGCGGCAGACCAAGGTCGGCACCCAGCAAAACGGCGATGAGTGCCAAGGCGACCAGGCCTGCTGGACGAAGCCACTTGGCAATGCGGTTCACCTGGCCCGAGACGTATATCCGCCCCGCAGCGACGCCGAGCAAAAACTCGGGTAGGCGGAGTGGCGGGAAGCTTCTCCAGAGTGTCTGCAGATTTGCGGATTCGAGATCATGGCCGCGGAAATGAAACAGGCCTTCGTAGCCGAGGGCGGGGAGAGCCCAGCAGACAACGGCGAGGGCCAACAGGCGCCAGACCGACCAACGCTTGGTCGCGATGACCAGGGCCGGGAACACCGCGTAGAAGAAGGCTTCGGCGGACAGTGACCAACCGGGGGTGTTCCAAGAGTTGGTGACGCGGGGATACCAGGACTGCGTCAGCGTGAGGTAGGAAGCGCCGGAGACTGCGATCTTCCCGAGAGCGTTCTTGACCGAGGGCGCGGCGTTCAGGAAGGACTGAATTCCCCGCGGCAGATCAATTAGAAAGGCCAAACAATAAAGGGGGTAGACGCGCGCGAATCGCGCTCGCCAAAACCGCCGCGGGGTATCGATCAGACCGCCCGCAGGTTCGCAGTAGGTGTACGCGAGGATGAAGCCGGAGAGGACGAAGAAGAAGCTGACGGCCACCTGTCCCTGTAGCAGCACCCTCGCGATGGGCGCCGGAAGTCGGTTCACCCAGGTGCCACCCAGCTCGAACAGACTGTGTAGGAGGACCACCTCCAGGGCCGCGAATGCCCGGACGCTGGTGAGAACCAGCAGCTCCGGGCGGCGGGCCGCCGACTGCGGGAGCGGCGCTATCCCGTGACCGGTGTCCGGTTCATCTGCGGCGCGCATTCATCGAGACGCTATGCCCGTCGCCAGTGGCGCGCAATTGGTACGGGCGCGCCGACAGCTGCGGGACGGGTCGCTAGGTTCCGGCAGAGTCGTCGTCGTTGTAGCTGATCTGTTCCTTCGTCAGCGTGTCGATCGAGAGGCCCTGGGTGGAGAGCTTGATGCGGGCGATCTCCT
>CAYTTF010000460.1:0-3263 GCA_964440665.1 uncultured Myxococcales bacterium
GTCGCGGACGGGACCCGCGATGCCGGCGCGCAGACGGTCATAGAGGCATTTGTCATAAGTGAAATCGAACCCCGCCTGTTGTAGGCGCCATTCGAGATCCCAGTAGACCTCGGCGACGAATAGGAAGCCCGGGTGGCGCTGGCGGACCCGCGCGATCGCCGCCGGCCAGAACGGCTCGTCGACCGGTGGCGTCCCATCGCGCGGTCGGGCTCGGTCCCCCCAGACCCGTCCGATCACGTCGGGCTCGAGGAGCATCGCCATGTCGCAGCGGACGCCGTCGCAGCGGTCGGCGACGCGCCCCAGCTCGTCGAGCATCGCTTCGCGCAGCCCCGCGTGCCGGTAGTCGAGCTGCAGCGTGTCCCGCCAACCTGGAAAATTTGGATCGCGCCCGTGGGCCAAGATCTCCCGGCCGCGCGAGGTGGTGACGGCCGCGTAGCTCTGCGGCTCGCGGCGGAGATCGTCTTCGCTCCCCGCGATGAAGTATTCGGGGTGGGTTTCGACCCAGGGGTGGTCGAGCGCCACGTGGTTGGGGACGAAGTCGAGCAGCAGCCGTTGATCGCGGCGGGCCATCCGCTCGCGCAGGCGGCGGAGCGCCGGGTCGCCGCCGAAGTCGCGGTGGACCTGGTAGGCCGTGATGGCGAACGGCGAGCTGTGGATGTCATCGTCGCGCATGTCCGGCAGATCGACGCGGTACGAAGCGAGGTTCTCCGGGGCGTGCGCGGCGAGGCGCCCCGCTTCCCCCGTCTGCCAGACGCCGAGCGGCCAGATCCAGCCGAAGCCGCGGGCGGCCGTGCCGTCCAGGAGCGCGTCGGGGAGATCGTCGAGAGTCGCGGCGCGTCCGGCGGCCGCTTCGCCGAGGAGAATCCTCGGGTTGATCTGGTAGATCAGGGGGAACGTGGTCGGCGGCATGGTCATCGCCGGCGGACGGCGAAGCCGCTCACGGCTTGGTGGCGGGGTGTGCGGGCGGGTTGGCCAGCCAGGCGCCGAAGGCGTCGATCAGGGTTTCCGGCGGCAGCCGATCGAACGATCCGACCAGCCAATCCATCGCCTCGGGGTGCCGCTGCGCGCGCAGCAGCGCCTTGAACGCCGTCAGACCGAGCGCGGGATCCTTCATGAGCGGCACCAGCTCGTTGAGGTCGGCGGTCGCGTAGACGATCCGGCGCGCCTCGGCCGACGCGTAGGGATCCTTTTTCACAAACAGCGCGGCCGGCTGGTAAATCGCCCGTCCGGGCGCATCCTGGCGCGCGGCCAGCGCGGCCAGCACCGGAACCCGCAGCTCGGGATTGTTGCGCTTGGCCATCTTGGCCAGCAGATCCAGCGATCCGGCCGACGACAGCTTTCCGAGCTCGGGGGCCATCGCGGCCAGCGGCTCCGATTCGCGGGCCTTGAAGAGCGGCAGCACGTATTCGTCGGCCAAGTCGCCGCAGGCGCGGATCATCCCGGCCGCGGCCGCCGCGCGCACCTCGGGCGAGGCGTCTTTCAATAACGGCTGCAGGCGATAGAGCGACGGTCGACCTCCACCGGGGCGGGCGAAGGTCTCGGCCCCCGCCGCGCGCACGTGCGGATCGGAGTCCCCCAGCGCGCCGAGCGCCAGATGCCGCACGACGCTCGGGCTCACGAGGGCCAGCGTCCGCAAGAGCGTCGCGCGCAGCGATCCCGGTAGCGTCTCGGTCTTGAAGAGGTCGCTCATCGCGGCGACGCAGGGCGAGGCCGGCGGCAGCTCGGCCCCGGCCGCGGACAAGATCCGCGCGCCGAGCGCGATGCCATCCGGATCGCTCAATCGCAGGCGCGGTTTGATGAGCGGACAAAGATCGATCTTGAGCGCCGCCAGCGCCGGTGCGGCGACGGCCGCGGTCTCCGCCCGCCCCAGCGCCGGCCGCAGCCGATCGGCCTGGTGTGCGTCGCCGGCCCGGGCGAGCGCGGCCGCGGCGCGCGTGTCGAGCGCGGCGTCCGGAAAGGGCCGCGAGAGCCAGGCCCGCGCGAACGTCGACATCGCGTTGTTGTCGCCGCCGCGGGTATAGCGGGCCACCCGCAGGAGCGCCTCCTTCATGCGCCCTTGCACGAAGAGGCGCGGCAGCGCGTCCGCCAGCGAGGCTTCGACCCGGCGCACTTCACCGCCCGAGCAGCGGCGGTAGTCGCGCGCGAAGATCCAGCGAAAATGCGCCACGCCGTCGTCGCCGTAGACATCGATCGGCGGAACCGGGAAGGGACGATCCCCCTTCACCGCGTAGAGGGCCATCCGGTCGAACTCCGCGTTGCCGGAGCTCTCGCTCAGCGTCACCTCGGCCGCGCTTCCGTCCCAGCGGACCGTGAACAGCACCTCGGCTTCCAGCTGGCCGTTGTTGATCGGGTCGTTCGCCGGCCGTTTCGCGGCCACGCCTTCGAGGAATTGGGTGGCCCAGCGAAAATGAATGTCCCGGTGGAGCAGGCGCAGATAGTCGCCCTCGGCGCCCTTGACGGTGATGAGGGGCTCGACCCGCGGGGCATCGGCCGCGCGCGCGCTGGAAATGGCCGGCAAGCTCGCCGCCACAAAAGCCAGTGCCAAAAGACGAGAACGACTCATATTGACGTTGCTATGGTGAGCCATCGAATGCGGAGGGCAAGAGGTTACTCCTTATCAAAGCGGTCGTCGCGCCCCATCGCCGGGGTCGTGACAGCGTCGATCGTGGTGGGTGCGTCGGTGGTGGGTGCGTCGCGGCTGCCGGCCCACGCGGCGCCGGCGCCCAGGCCGCCGTTTTCCGACTATCGAACGCAGCGCCCGGGGGTCACACACAAGATCACCGTTCGCGATCTGCCGCCACCCAACGCCGCCGAGTCGGTCGACAACGGGGCGCGCATGGTCCCGCGCCCAAAGGATGCCTGGCCGGTGGCGCCCGCCGGCTTCAAGGTCCAGCTCTACGCCGACGGGCTCGCGAACCCCCGCCTCGTCCGGACGGCGCCGAACGGCGATCTCTTCGTCGCCGAGAGCGAGATCGGCGCGGTGCGGCTGCTTCGTGGCGTCGGGCCCGACGGGCGCGCCACCAAAACCGAGCTCTTCGCGCAAGGGCTGCAGCAGCCCTTCGGCATCGCCTTCTATCCGCCCGGGAACGATCCCCGCTGGGTCTACGTCGCCAACACGGATTCGGTGGTGCGCTTTCCGTACCGCAGCGGCGATCTGAAAGCCCGCGGCCCCGTGCAGACGGTGGTGGCGGCGCTGCCGGGCGGCGGTCGCCTGCGCGGCGGGGGCCACTGGACGCGCGACATCGCCTGGTCGAACGACGGCA
>CAYTTF010000461.1:0-3261 GCA_964440665.1 uncultured Myxococcales bacterium
GCCCCGCGGCCGCGATGGCCGGCGCGAGCGCGAACAGTCCGAGCGCGAGAAAGGTCAGCCAGCGGGGGGCGCGGCGTATGTTTTTCATGACGGATGGAGTCTATGCCGCCGATCCGGCAGCCGCAACGCAGCCGGAGCGGGCGAGGCCCGTCGATGCTCACGCGACTACTGGCGGCTGCGCGAGAGCTCCTGAAAATACTGTTTCAGGGCCGGAAGCGCGTCGACGAGCCTCCGAAAGTAGTCCCGCCCCAGGAACAGGAGGGTAGCGGGCGTTAGGGCGCGGACCGTGGCGCTGGTCGGGCTGTCGTCCAGCAGCGACATCTCGCCGAAGACGTCGCCAGCGCGCAGGCGGGCCACCGCGCCTTCCTGTCCTTCGATGTCGTCGGCGCGAATCACCTCCACCTCGCCGAGCAGGATCACGAACAGCCCCTGCCCCACGGCGTTCTCCTGGATGATCACCGTGCCGGGCGCCACGTCGACCCCCTCGAAGCGTCGAATGAGGTCCATCTGCTGCTGGTGGTCGAACGGCTTGAAGAGCGGCGAGCTGGCCAGCAGGTTCTTGAGCAGACGCTCGCGGGTGAAGTGATCGAGCCGCTGGGCGAGAGCGGGAACCGACGCGGTGAGCTCGGCAACCGCGGCCCGGCTGACCTCCAGCAGATCGGCCTGCCCGACCACTTGCACCGACGCTGTCCGGGGCTGCTCGGTCAGGAGCGCCACCTCGCCGAACAGCGCCCCCTCGAGGAGGTGCGTGAGCTCGATCGCGCGCGCCGGCGCCGAAGCGGCGGCGTTCACGAACACCCGCACTTCACCGCTGGCCACGAAATAGAACGCCGAGCCCGGGTCGCCCTCGCGGACGACCAGGTCGCCGTCGTTGCCCCGCAGGAGCCGCAGCATCCGAACCGCCGCCGGAAAAAGCTCGCGCGGCAGCTCCGAAAAGAAAGGCGCCGCCAGGAACTGCTCGGGGTACTGGACGAAAGCCGACAGGTCCAGCGCGCGGGACTGGGCGCGGCGTGCGACCTTGGCCGGATCGGCCGCCGCCGCCGGGTCGAGCGCCACGATCGGCGCGTCGAGATCGGCGGGCGCCTGGCGCGCGGCGAACTTGACCAGATTCGGGGAGCCGTGGGCGAAGCTCTGTGCCATGGCCGCCACGATCTCGTCGGTCCCCTGCCCGAGCGATTCGAGCACCTTGCAGCCGACCAGCCCCGGCAGCAGATACCCCGAACGCACGTCGTGGAGCGCGACGGCCCGGAAGACCTCGATCGCGGCCACCCGATCGCCCAGGCGAAGCAGGAGATCGGCGATCTGCCGTCGGCTGTCCGCATCGAGCGGGTTCGCCGCCAGCATGTGGTCCTGCAACGCCAACGCGGCCGTGAGCTGCCCCGCTCGGACCAGGTTGCGAGCTTCGGTCTTGAGGTCGCGAAGCTTCAGCATCATTGCGCGAACGTTATCCGGAGCGTGAAATGGGATCCAGTGGGCGATCACGGAGGGGAATCTTTGCTGGCAGCAGCCCTGGCGCTCGGATTTCCGGAGCTGGGGCGGTCGGCCGAGGGGCGGCCGATCTTCGGTCGGGCATTCGGTCGGGGTCGGGCATTCGGTCGGGCATTCGATCGGCCACCGGGGCGGCCATCGGGTCGCCGCTTCGGCCGTCCGGGGCTCCCCCTCCTGATCTTCGCGGGGATTCACGGCGACGAGCCGGCCAGCGTCGAGGCGATGCTGGAGCTGGCGGTCCGGATGGAGGGAGAAAAAGATCTCCCGTCGCTATTTCTCGTCCCGATGGTCAACCCCGACGGGATCGCCCGCGGGACCAAGAACTCCGCGCGCGACGTCGATCTGAACCGTAACTTTCCGGCCCGCTCCTTCGCCACCACGCATGCCCCCGGCTACTTTCCTGGCCCGGCGCCGCTCTCCGAGCCGGAGACCCAGATCCTGGCCGGGATCGTCGATGGCGGGATCCGAGGCGCCGTCGCGGTTCATGCCCCGCTCGCCTGCGTCAACTACGACGGCCCGGCTGCGGCCTGGGCCGAGGCGGTCGCCGCAGCGTGCGGCTGGCCGGCCCGTGGCGACATCGGCTATCCGACGCCGGGCTCGTTCGGCTCCTGGCTGGGGTTAGACCGCGGCTTACCGGTGTTGACGCTCGAGCTGCCCGGAGGGCCCCTGGCCCCCTTCCGCCGTGCGGCTGCCGCTGCGCTGGAGGTGGCTGTTGCTGGTCCGCCCGAACCCGCCTGAGACGCCGAACCTCTCGACAAATGAGGTAGAATTGCTTGACAGGGGGGCGGGGGTCGTACTTCTCTGACCCCTCGTTCAAAATGGACAACACGGAGCGCACGTTCCTGGAGGCAATGTCGAGAGCGCTCGTCTCTCTTCCCTTTGATCTCAAGGTTCTCTTGGAGGCCGTGGCGGATCCCGACCTCGAACGGGAGGCGCGCGAGCTGGCGGCAGCTACGGTTGTGCACGTGATCACGCCCAAGGATGGAAACGTCGACGCCCCGCTGCGCTTTACCGAGGACGTCGTGCAGCTCCGTCTGGCGGTGTTCAAGATCGCGGCCGAAGGGGGCGAAGGGGCCCCGGCGTTTCGCACGCGCTTCGCGGAGGATTTCGCCCGATTCGACGAAGATCTCCAGCTCTTCCGGCAGACCTTGGGCGGCGACATCGTCGACTGGCTCGACGGCCGATGGGCCATGCTGCTCAAGGGGATCTACGCCAAGAAAAAGATCCCGATGTTCGTCGACGACGAAGCCGGGACCTTTCTCTACGACGAGGGGTCGCGCTTTAGCACCCTCTATCCCATCACCGAGAAATCGGTAGCCGGCCGGCTCAAGCAGGCCCAGCCCTTCATCGATCACCTGACCCGCAAGCACGATCAGGACAAGAAGAGGATCACGTCGTAAGGACGTAGCGGTTCACGAAGAGCCCGTTCCCGGTATCGCGCGTGTCTTCGATTCCGTCGCATTGGTCGCTTGGGGACTCACCGGGCGGCCTGCTGGACCTGGCCGTGGCGGTGGCCCAGGGGGCTTCGCCGCCACCCGCCGAGGTGAACGCCGCCGCCCGCGCCGCGGCGCCGCAGCTGGCCGAGCTTCCCGCGCCCCGCATCCGCGCCGCCGTCGAAGAAGTGATCATGGCGCGATCTCTCGAGGTGGGACTGCAGTGGATGCACGACGCCGGCCTCCTCCGGGTGGTCTTGCCCGAGCTGGAAGCCACGGTGGATTTTTCGCAGGAGGCCGGGCGGCGCCACAAGGACGTCTGGGAGCACACCAAGCAGGT
>CAYTTF010000462.1:0-3253 GCA_964440665.1 uncultured Myxococcales bacterium
TCTTGTCCTTGGGATCGGCGACGCCGATCGAGACCGGCTCGCTCTGGACCAGGCGCGCGGCCACGTCGAGGTCGTTGCAGATCAGGAAGCCGGCGCGCGTGGCCGTCATGTCGACGGCGTTCGACCACTTGTGGATGTCGGCCTCCCCCTTGCCGGCGACGAAGCGCTGGACGACGGCGCCCAGCTGCTCGAGCGCCTGCGGCGGGACCGTCCGCTTGAGCAGATCGAGATACTGCCCGACCGGCTGCTGAACGTCGGCCTTCACCTCCAGCTTCGGGTGAACCAGCTTGAGAGCCGCCAGGAAGACGACCTTCAGCTCGGCGACCGTCGGGACGACCGTCGGCCAGCGAACGAAGTGATCCGGCCGCATGAACGTCAACCGCTTGCCGATCACGTAGGCCAGATCCTTCTCGGGCCGTCCCTGGAGCAAGCTCGATCCGACCACGAACGACGGAATCAGTTGGGCTTTCTCCCGCGCGTTGGCCATGTCCAGCTCGCCCGGCGATTCCGGCCGCAGATAGAGCTCCGGCTGCGGCACGCCCAGCACCTGATTGACGTAGTTGAATACCTTGCTGAAGAGCAGCTGATCGGTCGCGACGTCGCGCCGGTCCTTGCGCTTGAGCCCCCAGTCCTTGTGCTCCTTGGCCCGCGCACCCGCCACCGCGTGGCTGACGGTGGCGAAGATGTGCGAGATGAAGCGATCTTCGTCGGGGTGATAGATGCTCTTCCAGAGATCCTCGGTGAGGCGCGCCTTGGCACGGACGAACCCCTTGGGGCGGTACTGCTCGAAGAACTGCTGCTCCTCGGGATCGGCCTTGCGCAAGAACGCCATCGCCGCGGCGACGCACCAGGCCCGGTCGTACTGCTGCATGGCCATGAAGAGGCCGCGCAGCGTCTTGAGGTAGACCGCCATCTGGCCGAAGTCCTGCGTGACCTTGATGAGGTGGCGGTATTCCTTGACGGCCTTGTCGTAGGACTCCGGTCCGGAGAGCTGGTAGAGCTCGGCAAGGATTTGGTGGCGCGGGGTCGCGTCCGGATCCAGTTGCACGCAAACCTCAAACGCCGCGGTCGCCGACTTGAAGTCCTTGAGGCGCGACCGGTAGATCTCGCCGAGGCCGTGCCAGAGGGCGACCTGCGTCGCCTTGCGCTCACCCTCCGGCTCCTGGCCGAGGCGCTTGATCATCTTCCGGAAGTTCCGCTCCTGGTTCTTCCAGTCCTTCTTGGCGGTCATCACCTTGTCGATGCGCTCGAAGGCCTTGAGATCGTCCGGATCCTCGTCGAGCGCCTGATTGTAGAGCTCGACCGCTTCGTCGGTGGAATGCAGCTCGTAGTTCGCGATGTTGCCCGCCGCGACCAGGAAGCGGGCCTTGACTTTGCCGCTCTCCAGCTCCGCGAGCTTCATGAGGATCTCCATCGCCTTCTTCCACTGCTTGGTCTCGCTGAAGAGGTCGAGGAGGTTGTGCAGGAGCTGGCGATCGGTCGGCTTGAAATTGAGCGCCTCGAGATGCGCCGCGATCGCCTTCTGCGGGTTGGAGAGCTTGTCCTTGTAGATTTGGGCGATCTCTTCGGAGAGGTTGAATTTGTCGTCGAGGGGCGTGGCGGCCGAGGCCATCACGGCGCGCTTTTGCTTGATGACCGCCTCGAAATCGCCCGCCTCGGTGTAGAGATCGACCAAGGCCTGCAAGGTCGCGCGGTGCCCGGGCTGGATCTCCAGCGCCTTCTCGAACATGTTGACCGCCTTGGTGCGCTCGTTGAGCTTGAGCTTGATGCGCCCCAGGCGGAAGAAGATGTCGACGATCTCGTCGTCCTTCTGCGTGTCGCGGTGGTGGACCAGGATGGTCTGGTAGATCCTGAAAGCATCATCCCAGTGCTCGAGGCGATAGAGCAGCCCCGCCCGGTCGACCAGCGTCGGCAGATAGGTCGAATCGAGGTCGTAGGACTGCTTGTAGTACTTGAGCGCCTTTTCGTTCTGGCCCAGACGATCGGCGGCCTTGGCGAGGTGGTGGTAAAGCTGCGTCAGCTCGCGGTTGGTCTTGCGATCGCCCTTGCGCGCGAGCATCTCGAGGATGGGGACCAGGGGCGCCCATTCCTCGCGCTTGAAGTAGATCTGCGAGAGCGGCTCGGCCGCCTCGACATGCTCTGGATCGAGCTGCAGGACCCGCGCGAAGAGATCAGCGGACTGCGCCTCGTCGTTGAGCTTGTCCTGAAAGATCTTGCCGGCCTCGTGGAGCAGGCGGGTCTTCTCGAGCGGGTTGACGGTGGCCGCCTCGGCGCGAATCATGAGCTGCGCCGCCTTCTGCCAGTCGCCGCGCCGCTTGTAGATGCCCAGCAGCGACAACATCGACGGAACGTGCGCCGGATCCTGCGAAAGCGCCTCGACCAGATACTCCTGGGCGGGCTCCGGGTCCTTCATCTGCTCGTCGAAGATCTTTCCTAATCGATAGTTGAGATCGACCTTCTCTTTCGGGTTGGCGCTCACGCGAATGAGGCGCCGCATGATCTCGACGGCCTGATCCCATTGCTCCGTCTCTTCGTAGAGGCGCGCGATGCCGGCCAGCGCCTCCAGGTGTTCGGACTCGACGGTGAGGACATCGTTATAGGAGTCAATCGCGCGGTCCAGATCCCGGAGCTCCTGCTCGTAGACCTGCCCCATCTTGGTGAAGATCTCGATCCGCTCGTTCCCGTCGACGGTGACGCCCAGGTGCTTGCGGTAGGTCTCGACCAGCGGCTCCCACTTGCGCTCCTGGCGGTAGAGCCGCTCGAGATCGCGGTAGGCCTTGCCGTTCCGCTCGTCGATGAGAAGAATCTTCTCCAGGACCTCGGCCGCGCGATCCGGCTTGGCGAAGTTCTCTTCCCAGATCGTCGCCATCTTCTGATAGGTGGCGACCCGATCCTCCTCGGGCGGCGAGACCTCCAGCCGGTGCTCGAGGTTCTCGACGTACTCCTCCATCCGCCCGGTCTTCTCGTAGAGGGTGTCGAGCGCGGTGAGCGCCGCCAGGTTGCGTGAGTCGACCGTCAGAACCTCCTTGTAGGCGTCGACGGCGCGATCGTTGTCGCCCAGCCGGTCTTCCCACAGCTCGCCCACCTGGAGCTTCAGCTTGATGGCCTGATCGGTGTCGCTCACCACCTGCGACTTCTTGGCCAGCACCTCGACGAGGCGATCCCAGGCCTGCGTGCGGCGGTAGAGCCGCTCGAGGGCGTTGATGGCGTCGATGCAGCGCTCGTCGGTGTCGAGCGCGCGCTGGTAGGCGTT
>CAYTTF010000463.1:0-3251 GCA_964440665.1 uncultured Myxococcales bacterium
AGCGACGGCGCCATCACGTAGAGCCCGGCGCCAACCGCGTCGTAGGACCGCAGGCCCTTGCCGATCTCGGTCACCCGGTCGGCGGTGAGCTTGACCTTCGTCGCGTCGTCGATGTCGAACACCCGAGGCAGATCCCGATCGACCGCCAGCACGGTGGGCCCCGAAGCGGCGGGGAGCGCGCCGAGGTCGCGGAGCAGCGCGGGCGCCGCGATCTGATCCGACATGACCAGCAGCGTTCGCTCGGTGACGAACGATCGCGCCGCGAGCACCGACAGCCCGTTTGGTCCCTCCCAGTCGGGATTCTCGAAGAACGCCAGGCGCCGCTTGGCCGGCGACGGCAATCGGGTGGAGCCCGCGAGGTGGCGGCGCACGGCCGCGCCTCCGTAACCAACCGTGATGGCGATTCGCTGAATGCCGACATCGAGCAGAACCGCCAGCGTCCGCTCGATGAGGCTGGCCCCCCCGACCTGCGTCAAGCAGTTGGGGACGTGGTCCTCGCCGATCGAAACGCCTCTGCCGGCGGCCAAGATGAGCGCGCGGGTGATCATGCAGCGATTGAGAGCAAAGACCGATCCATCATCGTGAGCCCACGCAGCTCCAGCTTACGCAGCAGAGGCCGCCGCGTCAGGTTTCGCGGAAAAAGCCTCAACCCTTGCGGTGGCGACTGCCGGTTACGGCGGCAAGCGCGTGCGGCATTTGGTGCAGCGGCTCGGCGCGGAACGTCAGCAGATAGACCGAATTCTCGGTCTCGACGTAGATCTGATCACCACCCGCGTCGCCGAGCACCCGCCGGACCGGTGTGGTCACCATGCGATGGCCGTTCGGATCGCGGAAGATCACCATGCCGCGCCCCACACTGGGATAGCTGATGAGGTAGCCCGCATATGTCCGCCCGATGCCCAGGGAGGCGCGCTCCCGGCCATGGTCACGGATTTTTCGGGCAGTAACGCTGACCAAAGGATCCCTAGTTAGAATGTTACCACAGCGATGAAAAGTCGACGCACACGCTTTCGTCATTTGTAAACCGCGCGGCCGTCCGTCATCGGATCTTCGACAGATCGCCGACGGCCCTTGACAGGACCGCATCGCCCGGCCTGCCCTGTGGGACCATCCTGTATACTCGCGCATTCTCGATGGAAACCGCGAGACCCCGCGCGCGCACTGGGAATCTGACGGCTGCCTTGGTTGCGGTCGCCGCGGCCGAGTTCGGCCTCAACCGGCTAGCCGGACGGCTGTTCTTCCCGCGCGCCACACTGTCCCTGGGCGGTGGATCCCAGGCGGCTGCCGCGCTGGCTGCGTGCGGCCCATTTCTGTTCCAGCTCACCGCGGTGCTGGCGCTGTCGGTCCTGGTCGCCTCCTTTTCCGGGCTTCTCCGGCGTGGCGAGCTGTACCCGCGCGCCATGCGATTCTCGATCATCGTCATCGCGCTGGTCTTCGCGGTTTTTTCGGGTCAAGCGATCCTGCGCGGGCAGCTGGCGCCGCGATTTTTTCTGTACCTCGAGACCAGCTTTGCGTTTTTGGGACTGCTCACCGCGGCGGCCTTCGTCAGCACGCCCACCTTGGCGCGGGTGAAGGCCGGCGTCGTTCTGTTCTCGCTGCCGGGTGTTCTTCACGCCGTCGCGATCCTCGGTGCCGGATGGGGGCAGGGGGCGGAAACCGCGACGGCGCTGGCGCGGGGTGGCGAGGCGACCCTGGTCATCGCCGCGGTCACCGCGCCCCTTCTGCTCTCGCCGCGACCATGGACCGAGCGACACTGGACGCTTCCGCTAGCGATGGCGGCGACGCTGACGACCCTGTTCGCCCTGGGCCTCGCGTTCCGTTTCGACCTCATGCAGGCGAGCGCTCTGTACGGCCTCCGGATGGAGCTTCCGGCCGCAGGCACGATCGCCGGCGTGGCTTATGTGGTCGCCTTCTTCGGCTGGGCCTACGCGACGACCGAGCTATGCGCCGACAAGGGCGGGATGCGGCTTACCGGATACGGGCTCGGTCTGCTGGCGCTCGGGGGATACGACGCGGGATCGCCAGTCGAGCTTTCGCTATCGCTCCTCGGGCTGCTCGCGCTGGCGGTGGGTGAGCTGCGCGCGGCGCCCTACGCGGACCGCAGCCGCCCGCGGGTCTCCGCGACGGACTGGCGGGATTTCGTGGGCACCCTCGCGGGCGCCGCCGGCGACGGGACCGAGCCGGGTGGCACGCCCCCCGAGGCCGTCGTCGTCGAGGAGGAAGAGCTGGAGGTCAGTCGGATCCACACCCACCGTCGCGGCCATCCGATCGCGATCAAGCTGCTCCGCCGCCGCGGTACGCTGGTCGAGCTCGACATCACCGTCGGACGCGCGGGGCACGATCTGCCGAGCGCGAGCATCGAACGGCACCGCCGCTGGCTGGCGCGTAGCCCCGAGAACCGTCTCAAGCTCACGCGCGTCAAGACCGGTGACCCGGCCTTCGACCAGAAGTTCAGCGTGCACGGCGACGCGCCGCTCGGCGATGTGGATCTGCGGGATCGGATAGCGCGACAACAGGGCGACGGGGTTCTCACTCTGTGGCACGGGAGCGCCGCCCGCTATCTGCTCGCGCACCCTTCCTCGATCGCCGATGCGCCACCCGCGTTCGCCGGGACGGTCAAGGGCGCGGCGCCCGTCGACAGCCTGGTCGCGATCGTCGACACCATGGCCGACCTGATCGAAGCGTCGCAACCGCCCGCGGGGTGAAACGGCAATTCGGTGTCAGGGAGGCGAGGTCGACGCCGCGGGCGCTGGCGTTTCCTGGGGCGGCGGCGCGGCGGCCGCCTGACTCTCGAGCTCGCGCATCTGCCGGCGCGCCGCCGGCGCGTCCGATCCCGTCGGCGACGACTCCAGATACTTCCTGTACGCCTCGATGGCTTTCGCGGGCTGGCCCGCCAGCCGATACGCCTCGCCCAGACCAAACAGAGCCGGCGCGAACCCGGGGGCGTTGGTGAGCGCGCGCCTGAACATGTCGACCGCCGCGAGGGGCTTTTGCCGATCCAAGAGCAGGTACGCCGATCCGGTGACCGCGGCAACGCCGTTCGGCTGTAGCTTCAAAGCTTCGTCGTAGAATTTTTGTGCCTTCGCGGTCTGTCCGTTTTCGAGCGCATGATCCGCGTCGGCGACCAGATGCTCGTAGTTCCTCGGGCGTCCTGCCTCGACGGCCGGCGCGCCACCGCGCGCCTTCGCCGGCTCCGGCGACGCGGGGGCCGACGGTTCGTCGGGTGGTGCGGGGATCGGATGTGCCGGAGG
>CAYTTF010000464.1:0-3243 GCA_964440665.1 uncultured Myxococcales bacterium
GGACGCCTACCTCTGGGTCAAGACGCCCGGCGAGTCAGACGGCAGCTGCGCCATCACGGGAGGCGCGCGCAACTGGGACTTCACCGTCTACAACCCCTGGAACGTCACCGGCGCCGCGCAGAGCACGTTCGATCCGCTCTGGGGCATGGTCGACCCGGCCGCCGGCGACTGGTTCGCGCAGCAAGCGCTGCAGCTGGCGAAGAACGCCACGCCGCCGCTGTTCTGATCGCGTCCCACAAGGGTCGGTCAGAGGGTCCAGGTCGCCGCGGGACGGGCGACCTGGACTTTTCCTTTGCGGCCACTGCTTCGTGTTTAACTAGTTTGTATCGCAATGCACACCGGGCAGGCGCTCCTCGCGTGGATGATGCTGGCGGCCGGACCGGCGAGCGCGCCGCCCCGGGTCGTCGTCTGCCTGCCGAAGGGGAGCGCGGCGCTCGACGATGGAGCACGCGCCTTTCGCTCGACTCGCTCGGCCCGGCCAGCGCGGTAGTACTGTCGATCGGGGTGGCATGAACGAGATCGGGTTCCTCAAGGCGCTGGATTGGAGCGCGCTGCTCGAGCGATTGGCGGGTGAGGCGCAGTCATCCGCTGGGCGGGCGATTTGTGCCGCCCTGGCGCCCGCGACAGACCAGCAGGAAGCGGCGCGGCGGATGGCGACCGTCGCCGAGCTCGCGATGCTCTTGCAGACCGGGGACCCGCTCCCCGGCCTGGCCGTCCCGGATATCGCGGCCGTGGTCGCCACCGCGGAGAAGGAGATGGTTCTCGGCGCCGACGACGTTCGGCCGCTCGGGGAGATGATCAATATCGCGGAGGGGGTGCGGCGCGTCTTCCTCGGTGAGACCCGCGTGCCGATTCCGGAGATCGCCACGCTGGCCCGTGGCCTCGATCCGCCCCGCGGCCTCGGGCGCACCATCGCGGCCACCTTCGATGCCTCGGGCGAGATCAGCGACGCGGCCTCCCCCGAGCTGGCGCGGCTGCGGCACGAGCGAAAGGCGCTGTCGGAAAACGCCCGGGTGGCGATCGAGCGGCTCATGCGCACCGAGGAGTACGCGTCGGTGCTGCAGGACCAGTTCTTCACGGTGCGCGCGGAGCGCTTCGTCCTGCCGCTCAAGGTGGGCGCCAAGTCGCTGGGCCTCGGCATCGTCCACGACACCTCGCGGACGGGCGAGACGGTTTTCGTCGAGCCGACCGCGCTGGTCTCGGCCAACAACCGGCTCAAGGTGGTCGAGCTCGACATCCGGCGCGAGTCGCGGCGGATCCTCGAGGCGCTCACCGCGGACGTCGCCGCGGTCGCGCCTGCCCTGCGCGCCTGCGCGGCCACGCTGGCCACCCTCGACGCTCACAGCGCCGCCGCGCGGCTGGGGATCGCCTACGGCGGTTCGGTGATTTCGATCGTCGAGGGGGCCGTCGTCGACCTGCGCCAGGCGCGCCATCCGTTGCTCGCGCTGGCGGCCGCGACGCCGAACGCCGCCCGCGCAGTGGTCGCCAACGACGTCGCGCTCGGAGGCACGGCGCCGGCGATCCTGGTGGTGAGCGGCCCCAACGCGGGCGGCAAGACCGTGCTCATGAAGACGGTCGGGCTGGCGGCGCTGATGGCGCGCGCCGGCCTCCTGGTGCCGGCGGCGCCCGGCAGCCGGATCGGCTTTTTCGACGACGTGCGGGCCGACATCGGTGATCCCCAGTCGGTGCTCGGCGACCTGTCGACCTTTTCGGGGCATCTCGCCAACGTGGGTGAGATCCTGAACGCGCCGCTGGGTGGTCCGACGCTGGTGCTGCTCGACGAGCTCATGGCCGGCACCAATCCGGATCAGGGCGCGGCGCTCGCCCGCGCGACCGCCGAAGCGCTGGCAGAGCGGCCGGTGCTGGCGGTGATCACCACCCACTACGACAGCCTCAAGGCGCTGGGCGAGAGCGATTCGCGGTTCGCCAACGCCGGCATGGAGTACGACCTCGAGCGACTGCGCCCGACCTTCCGGCTGGCGGTGGGCGCGCCCGGGCGCGCGTACGCGTTCGATATCGCGGCGCGCATGGGACTCCCCGCGTCGCTGCTCGAGCGGGCGCGGGCGCTGGCGGGGGATTCCAGCGTCGGGCTCGAGTCGGCGATCGCCCGGCTCGCGGCGCGCGAGGCGGGCTTGGCGATCGAGGCGGAGCGGCTCGCGGAGGCGGAGGCGTCCGCCAGCTCGACGGCCGAGGCGCAGCGCGAGGCGGCCCTTGCGCTCGTCCGACGCGAGCGCGAGCTCGGACACCGGGCCCGTGAGGCCGTCGAGTCTGCCATCGCAGAGGCGCGCGCGGAGATCCGGCAGATCGTCCGGCGGGCCCAGGAGGCCGGCACCTCGCGCGCCGCCGAGGCTGGCCGAGAAGAACTGGGACGCGCCGCCGCTCTCGCGCTCGGCAAGCTTCCGCGTCCCGACGTGCCGGCGGCCGCGGTGGGCGCGGCGCTCGAGATCGGGGCACGCGTGCGGGTCGAGCGCCTCGGCGCCGATGGCGTCATCGCGCAGCTCCCCGACGGGCGTGGCCGCGCCAAGGTCACCGTCGGCAAGATGACCGTGGACGTCGGCGCGGACGAGCTGCGCCCCGTCGCCGGCCCGCCCCGCCGAGCGGCCCGGGCAGCCGCAGCTGCCGAGACGGCCGCGCGCGCCGCCGCCGCCGAGACGACCGCGCGCGCGCCCGGCGCCTCGGAAGACGCGTTGGCGCTCGTCTCTCAATCGACCTCCGCCACCATCGATCTCCGCGGCCAGACCGGCGACGACGCGCTCGCCTTCGTCGAGGCGGCGCTCGATCGCGCCGCGCGGGTCGGCCAGAGTCACCTGATGGTCGTCCACGGTCACGGCACGGGCGCCCTGCGTAAGCGAATCCGCGGCTACCTCGACGACTCCCCGTACGTCGCACGCTGGGCCCCCGGCACCCCGCGCCAGGGGGGAGACGGCGTCAGCGTCGTCGAGCTACGCTGAACGTATCGCGAGCGAAGTCGCGCTCGTCGCTGCGCCACCGCCGCACGCCGGTGACCAGCACGAATCTCAGATGTTCGTGTCCTCCGGTGGCAAAACGGCCGGATCGGGCAGATCGGCGGAGGGCCCGTCTCCACCGGCTTCTTTGGCGCAGTCTGCCGCCAACGTGTAGGACGTCATCGACAACGAACCGAAAGCGTAGCCTTCCACCAGCACCTGCGCGGGGCACTTGGCCGCCGCCGCGAGGCCAGCCAGGTAGAGGGCCGGGATGAAGTGATCGGGCGTCGGCGCCGCG
>CAYTTF010000465.1:0-3226 GCA_964440665.1 uncultured Myxococcales bacterium
CCTAGACAGGGAGAGCGCGCGCGTCTCGGTGGTCACCAAGAAGCGGTCGCAAGTCTTGACCAGCGCGGCGAGATGAACCCGCTGAATCACCGCTGCGAGCGCGAGATCGGGGCGAGCGAGCCATGGGACAGCGAGCTCGTGCGCTATCACCGTCACGCGAGCGCCCAGCTTCCGTGCGCTCGTCGCCAGCCAGACCAAGGCTGGACTACCGAAGCGCCCAGCGTCCCACATCTGGGGCGTGTACTGAATCAATACGTCCGTCGGACGATACTTTGCGATCGCGTCAACAGCATTGCGGGCGATCGTCGCCGGCCATCCTCCGGCCACCCCACGCACCTCCAGCTTTGACGCGTCGGGATGAGGTTCGGCGGGCTGTCGAGCAACGACTACGACCTCATGGCCGCGGCGACGAAGCTCGGCGCCGAGGCGCGCCGTATGATCTCCGATGCCGCACACCCGAGGATAAAAATTGGGCGCGACGATCGCGAATCTACGGAGGCCGGCCATCGGGGCCACGAGTATAGTCGGTCGATCGGCAATGTCCCCTCGATCGGAATAGTCGTCTTTGGTAGACATGGCCGGCTCGGACGAGATCACCGCGTGGCCCACTCCGCTAAATTCGAGGTCGCAGCGCCCGGACCTCGCGACTTTCTCTTCGTCCAGTCGACGACAGAGATGGGGGGCGCGGAGAACGCGCTTTTGAACCTGTTCACCGCCAGCGAGGCGCTTCGCCGGCGCAGCGTGATCGCCAGCCTCGGCTTCGGCGATGGCGATCTCCCGGCGCGCCTGCGGGCGGCGGGCGCCACCGTGGTCGATCTGCCCAAGGCACGCTTGAGAGAGCCACTCAAGCTGGGCCGCGCGCTCGTGGGCTTCCGGGGGCTCGTTCGCGACACCGGAGCGCGTGTGGTCGTCGCGAACGGAGCGCATCCGCAACTGCTCGGTGGCCTCGTCGCGCGACTGACGGGGGTCCGCTCCGTGTTCCTGGTGAACATGATCCACGCGCACCCCATCTGGAAGAACGATCTGCTCGACGCGCTGGCCGTTCGGAGCCCCTGTGATCTCATGCTGGCGATCTCGAAGGCGTCGCAGGCGACGCTGGAGAAACTGCGGCCCGACGTCGAGAGCCGGCTGTTCTATTGGGGCACGCCGACACCCGATGTGCCCGTCGAGGCGGCCCGGAGCGCGCGGGCCGAGCTGGGCGTTGGGGATGTCGAGATTCTGCTGGGCAGCTTTGGTCGTCTTCAGCGCTGGAAGGGGCAAGACGTGTTCGTCGCCGCGGCCGCGGAGGTGGCGCGCGCGCGGCCGCAGAGCCGATTCGTGGTGGTGGGGGGATCGGTCTTCGGTCTCGAGCCGGAATACTTCGAGAGCCTCCAGCGCGACGCTGCCGCGGCGGGACTGACAGACCGCCTGCGTTTCACCGGATTTCGCACCGATGTGCCCCGGCTGATGGCGGCCTGCGACGTCGTTTGCCACACCTCGCGGGTGCCGGAGCCGTTTGGCCTCGTCATCGTCGAGGCCATGGCCCTCGGCCGTCCGGTCATCGCCACCGTCGGTGGCGGACCCAGCGAGATCATCTCCGATGAGTCTGACGGCATCCTGACACCGCCCGATGATCCGGGCGCGCTCGCCCGCGCCATGATCGCGCTCATCGACGACCCGGATCGCCGGCGCGCGCTGGGAACGCGCGGACGCGATCTGGTCCGAGCGCGGTTCAGCATCGACGTCATGGCCTCCGCGCTCATCCAGCATCTAGACAGCATGGCGACGCTGACTTAAACCTACGGGATGGACGATAGACTATGCGCGTCTTGATTACGGGCTCGAACGGCCTCATCGGCTCCGAAGCGGTCGCCTACTTCGACGAGCTCGGCGCAGATATCATCGGGGTCGACAACAACATGCGCGCCGTGTTCTTCGGTGCCGACGGCGACACGCGGTGGAACCAACGCCGGCTGCAAGAGAAATCGCGCCGGTTCAAGCACGTCGAGCTGGACATCCGCGATCGCGACGGTGTGCTCAGGCTCATGGCCGCCGAGCCTTTCGACCTCATCGTGCACTGCGCGGCTCAGCCTTCGCACGATCTGGCGGCGAAAATGCCGTTCGAGGATTTCGACGTCAACGCGCTAGGCACGTTGAACCTCCTCGAGGCGATGCGCCGGCACCGCCCCGACGCGGTGTTCGTCTTCACCAGCACCAACAAGGTCTACGGAGACGCACCCAACGAAATCCCGCTCAAGGAGTTGCCCACCCGCTGGGAGTACGAACGGCCCGAAGACTTCGCCGGGATCTCCGAATCCTGCCGGATCGACCGTTGCCTCCATTCGCTGTTCGGCGCCTCCAAGGCGGCGGCGGACCTCATGGCTCAGGAATACGGCCGGTACTTTCAGCTCAAGGTGGGCGTCTTCCGGGGCGGCTGTCTGACCGGGCCTGCACACAGCGGCGTCGAGCTTCACGGTTTTCTGTCGTATCTGGTCAAGTGCGCCATGAGCGGAACGACGTACCGCATCTACGGGTACAAGGGAAAACAGGTCCGCGACAACATTCATAGCCGAGACGTGCTGCGCGCCATTCATCGCTTCTATGAAGCCCCGCGTCCGGGCGAGGTGTACAACATCGGAGGTGGACGCGGAAACAGCTGCTCCCTGCTGGAGGCTGCGCAACGTGTGGAGGAGCTGGGCGGAGGCCGCCTCAAGACCGAATACGTCGATCAGGCCCGCAGCGGGGATCACATCTGCTACATCTCTGACCTCACGAAGCTCCGCACGCATTTCCCGGGTTGGGACATCACCATCTCGCTCGACACAATCCTGCAGGAGATCATCGACGGGTGGCGGAGCCGGAAGCCGGCTTGACGCCCGTGGTGGGTGTTGAGATGGCGGGACCCCCATGAAGCTTCTGGTCACGGGCATCTGCGGCTTCGTCGGCAGCCAGCTTTCGGAGGCGCTGCTGAAGCGCTTCACCGGGCTCGAAATCACCGGCATCGACAACCTCAGCCGGCGGGGCAGCGAGCTCAATTTCGCGCGCCTCAAGGGTCTCGGCTGCCGGGTGCTGCACGGCGATGTTCGGTTGCCCGAGGATCTGGCCGATCTCCCGCAGGTCGACTGGGTGCTCGATTGCGCGGCCATCCCGACGGTCCTGGCGGGACTGACCGGCGGCGCGGCCCAGCTGGTCGGAAACAACCTGACCGGGACTCTGCACCTCCTGGAAAAATGCCGGCGCGAGCGCG
>CAYTTF010000466.1:0-3223 GCA_964440665.1 uncultured Myxococcales bacterium
GCCCGCGGGCTGCCGATGACGTCGGAGCCGCACTCATAGGGGTAGTCTTTGCCGGCGCTGGGGCGGGAGGGGCCCAGGTACTTCGCGGCGGCCGTGAGCGCGAAGGCAAAGCCGACCCCACCCAGGATCATGAGAGCCGCCGAAAGGTAGTCAGATGTCATCGGTAGTCAGATGTCATGTTTGGCCGCGAATGGCCGTCTCGGGAAGACCGAGACCGACGCCGCGATTTATAGAGGTTGCGTGACAATGAGTCAATTGACTTGGAAGCCGCAGGTTTCTATATCTAGACGCCCGATGCGACGCGCCCCAACGTGGCTCCCCTTGGCCGGAGCGCTCGGCATCTGCGTTTCGGCTCCGGCCTGCGCGAAAGCGCCAGCCCAGCCGCCCCCGACAGAGGCGGCCGCGACCAAGGCCGCCGCCGGGGACACCGCGCTCCCCCCCGGCATCGACCTTTCCAAGCTCGACGATTTCAGCAAGAAGGTCTTCTTTCGGATCGCCAACGGCGAGTCGTCCGTCTGCGGCCAGGCGCAGAGCCTGATCGTGTCCGCCAAGAAGGATTGCGGGCGATCGGTGAACGCGCTTCGCTACGTGGCGCGCCTGGTCGAGCAGGGATTCACCGACTCCGAGGTGTCGGAGGCGCTGTCCAAGCGCTACCGCCCGATCCCGCCCAAGACGATCGACATCTCGAACGCGCCGATGAAGGGGAACCCGAACGGGAAGATCACCCTCATCGAGTTCGCCGACTACGAGTGCCCGCACTGTAAGCGCTTCCAGCCGGTGCTGCGGCAGATCGTCGAGGAATTCCCGAACGACGTGAAGCTCTACTTCAAGCACTACCCCCTGCCACAGCACACGAACGCACGCCTGGCCGCCGAGGCCGCGGTCGCCGGGCAGAAGCAGGGAAAGTTCTGGCAGTTCCAGGACAAGCTCTGGGAGCATCAAGATGAGCTGGGACCGGCCGAGATAGAGAAGGTGGCCAAGGAAACCGGACTCGACGTGGCGAAGTTCCGCCAGGACATCGCTTCGGAGGCGATCAAGGCGCGCGTCGAGAAGGACCACACCGACGGCACCACGGCTGGGATCCAGGCGACGCCGACGCTCTACATCAATGGTCGCGAGTACACGGACGCGCGCGACAGCGACAGCCTGAAGGAATGGATAAAGGACGAGCTGGGCCATTGAGGCGCGCGGGCGCCGCGACCCTGCTGGCCCTGCTCGCGCTCAGCTGCGCCACGTCCGATGCCGGCGGCGGCCATGGAGCGAGCGGATCGGGCGGTCCGGTCGGCGCGCCGTTGCCCTTGTTGAAGGTAGACGCGCTGTCGGGCAAGACCATCGACGTCGCGTCGTATCGCGGGCGCGTCCTGTTGCTCGACGTGTGGGCTTCCTGGTGCGGGCCGTGCAAACAGGAGCTGCCCATCCTCGACGCGATGGCGAAGCGTCTCAAGCACCAGGGAATCGATGTGCTGGCCGTTTCGGTCGATCAGGAGCGGGCCAACGTCGACAAGTTCGTGCGCGGGCACGGCCGCTGGTCGCTCACGATCGCCCACGATCCCCGCCAGGAGATCGCCGAGCTCTTGCAGCCCGACAAGATGCCGACCTCGTACGTGGTCGACAAGTCCGGGATCGTCCGCTACGTCAACGCCGGCTTCGTCCCCGAGGACGCGGCCGGCATCGAGCGCCGCCTGCTGGAAGTCGCCGGGCAGTAACGGCTCAGCGCACCGTGAATTCGAGAGCGATCCGGGACGCAGGCGGAACGACGAGACGACGTTTCAGCATCCGGAGCATCCTCAGACCACCGGTCCATCGCCCCGCGTGACCAGGGTATCTCGCATCATGCGCGGATCGTGGTCCGGGTGGTCGAGGTTAAAGTGCAGCCCCCGGCTCTCCGGCCGCCGCCGCGCGGATTCGATGATGAGGTCCGCGACCAGCGCGATGTTGCGCAGCTCTACCAGATCGCCCGTGATCGTGACGTTCCAGTAGTAGTCGCGGATCTCGGAGCGGATCAGCTCGATGCGGCGCGCCGCCCGTTCGAGGCGTCGGTCGGTGCGCACGATGCCGACGTAGTTCCACATCAGCCGCCGGATCTCGTCCCAGTTGTGGCTCACGACCACGGCGTCGTCGGGCGATCCCGCCTCGCCGGCGTACCAGGGCGCGACCCCCGCCGGGTGCGGGTTCTGGACGTCGCGCACGTCGTCCGCCGCGCGCGCCCCGAACACCATGGCTTCCAGCAGCGAGTTCGAGGCCAGCCGGCAGGCGCCGTGCAGGCCGGTCATCGACACCTCGCCGATGGCGTAGAGGTTCTTCACCGTCGATCGGCCGCGCTCGTCGACCGCGACGCCGCCGCAGCTGTAGTGCGCCGCCGGGACCACCGGGATCGGCTGCGACCGCATGTCGATCCCCAGCTCCAGGCAGCGGCGGTGGATATTGGGAAATCGTTCGATCAAGAAGTCACCGGGCAAATGCGTCATGTCGAGGTCGACGTGGTCGTCGCCGGTCCGTTTCATCTCCGCGTCGATCGCGCGCGAGACGATGTCGCGGGGCGCCAGATCCTTCATCTCGTGGTAGCGCGGCATGAAGGCGGTGCCGTCGCGCAGGCGCAGGATGCCGCCCTCGCCGCGGAGCGCCTCGCTGATGAGGAACGATTTGGCCGCCGGGTGATAGAGGACGGTCGGGTGGAACTGGAAGAACTCCATGTTGGCGATGCGCGCGCCGACCCGATAGGCCATCGCGACGCCGTCGCCGGTCGCGACGTCCGGGTTCGACGTGTAGAGATAGACCTTGCCGGAGCCGCCGGTGGCCAGCACCACGGCGCGCGCCACGACGGTGACAACCTCGCCGGTTCGCTGGTCGAGGAGATAGGCGCCGAACACGGCGTTGGGCCCGCCGTACTTGGCGGTGGTCAGCAGATCGATCGCCATGTGATCGGGCAAGAGCGTGATGCGCTCGCCGCGCGCCGCGACCCGCTTGAGCAGCGCCTCCTGGATCGCCCATCCGGTGGTGTCCTTGGCGTGGACGATCCGCCGCGCCGTGTGGCCGCCTTCGCGCCCCAGCTCCAGGTGCCCGGCGGCGTCGCGATCGAACGGCACCCCGAGCTCGTTGGCGAACCAGAGGATGTGCTCGGGGCCCTCGCGCGCGCAGATCTCCACCACGTCGCGGTGGCAGAGGCCATCGCCCACCCGCAGCGTGTCCTCGACATGCGCGGCGACGCCGTCGTCGGGATCGA
>CAYTTF010000467.1:0-3215 GCA_964440665.1 uncultured Myxococcales bacterium
ACGTCGCGCGCGCGCACCGCGGCGCGCAGGCCACGCCAGACCAGCAGCGCGAAGCCGGCCACGATGCAGAGCACGCCGATGAGGCCCAGCTCTTCGCCGATGATGGAGAGGATGAAGTCGGTGTGCGCCTCGGGGAGAAAGAACAATTTTTGCCGGCCGTCACCCAGGCCCAGACCCGCAACGCCGCCGGAGCCGACGCTGATGAGCGACTCGGTGATCTGGTAGCCGACGTCGCGGCGGAAGGCCCAGGGATCGAGGAAGGCCAGCATGCGGCGCATGCGGAACGGCGTCGAGACGATGAACTTCCACCCGGCGGGGAGCGCGACCAGCACGGCGAGGATGAGATAGCTGGTGCGCGTGCCGGCAATGAACAGCAGGCCGAGCGCGACGGCGCCGAAGATGGCGGCGGTGCCGAGATCCGGCTGCTTGAGCAGGAGCCCCATCATGAGACCGGTGACCAGCAGCGGGGGGAGAAAGCCGATCGAGAAGACGCGGACCTTTTCGGCTTTGCGGGCGAGCAGCGCGGCCAGGTAGACACAGAGCGCGAGCTTGGCCAGCTCGCCGGGCTGGAACGAGAGAGGGCCGAGACGGAACCAACGGATCGCGCCGCCGGCGCGCGAGCCGATTTTCAAGACCGCTGCCAGCAGCAGGATGCTGAAGACCAGCAGCGGATAGGCCAGGCGTCGATAGAGGCTGTAGTCGATCCGGGTTCCGAGCGAGAGCGCCCCCAAGCCGAGCAGCGCGTAGATCATCTCGCGCTTCAGGAAATAACCGGCGTCGCCGTACTTCTTGGCGGCGAATACGGCGCCCGACGAATAGACCATCACCATCCCGAAGGCGAGCAGCCCTAGCACGGTGCCGATCAGCACGCGGTCGACGCCCACCTGGCTCGGGCGGATGAGCTGCGCCGGGGTCGGAGCGCCCGGTGGCCGATCGCCGCCGCGCAGATGCTGGACCCGCGCGCGTAGCCCCGACCAGAGCGCCGACGCTGCGGTGGCCACGCTCATGGCGCTCCCTTCGAGCTGACCGTATGGAGCTGGCGGTCGACCGCGGCGCGAAAAACCTCGGCGCGGTGGGCGTAGTCGCGAAACATGTCGAAGCTGGAACAGGCCGGCGACAGCACGACGGCGTCGCCCGGTTGGGCGAGGCGGCGCGCGGCCTCGACCGCGTCGTCGAGCGTCGCCGCCCGTTCGACGGGAAGCGCGCCACCCAGAGCCGCCTGCATCTTGTCGGCGGCCTCGCCGATCAGCACCGCGGCGCGGCCCACCCGTCCGAGCGCCTCGGCCAGCGGTGCGTAGTCCCCGCCCTTGTCGCGGCCCCCGGCGATGAGCACCACCCGGCGGGGGAATCCCGCAAGCGCCGCGACGACCGCGCCGACATTGGTCCCCTTCGAGTCGTCGTAATAGGCGACGCCCTCCGTGACGCCGACCAGCTCCATCCGGTGCGCCAGGGGGCGAAACGTGGTCAGGGCGGCCTGTGCCTCGGCGGGTGTCGCACCGGCGAGGCGGGCGGCGAGCAGTGCGGCCAGCGCGTTGGCCTGGTTGTGGCGTCCGACCAGCGACGCCAACCTCGCGGGATAGCGCTCCGGTTCTCCCTCGGGAAGCCGTATCACGAGCGCGTCCTTCTCGAGCCAACCTCCGCTCTCGAGTGGGCGCGCGACCGAGAAGCCGACCCGTCGGCTCGGCGCGCCGGCCGTGGCGCGCACGACGATCGGATCGTCGAGGTTCACGACCGCGTCGTCGCCGGCGCTCTGCGCCGCGAAGATCCGCGCCTTGGCGGCGGCGTAGGCGTCGAGGTCCGGGTAGCGATCCAGATGGTCGGCGGTGACGTTGAGCAGCGCCGCGACCCGCGGGTGGAACGTCACCGTTGTTTCGAGCTGGAAGCTCGACGCCTCGACGACGCAGAACCCGCCCGGCGCTGCGGCGGGCGTCCCGACCGCCTCGGTCAGCGGCTCGCCCAGGTTGCCGCCGACGAAGGTCGGGCGTCCGGTCGCCCGCAGCATGCCGCCCACCAGCGTGGTCGTGGTCGACTTCCCGTTGGTGCCGGTGATCGCCACGATGGTTCCCGAGATGAAGCTCGACGCCAGCTCCATCTCGCCGGTGATCGCGACGCCCGCGCCGCGCGCGGCCGCCAGCTCGGGGATCTCGGGAATGCCCGGCGACAGGACAATCAGATCGGCGCTCACGAAGCTCTTGTGGCGGTGCCCGCCGAGCTCGCGCAGGACGCCCGCCGGCAGGTGCGAAAGCGCGGGTGCCAGCGCGGCGGCGGCGCGGCTGTCGGTGGCGGTCACGCGCGCGCCCCGCGCCACGCAGAGCTGCGCCGCCGCGATCCCGGAACGCCCGAGGCCGACCACCAGAATATTCTTGCCGCGCAGCTCAATGCTCATCGAACCTTCAGGGTCGTGATGAGGCCTAGAATCGCGCAAGCGAACGACACGATCCAAAAACGCACCACGATGCGCGATTCCGGCCAGCCCAGCTTCTCGAAATGGTGGTGGATCGGCGCCATCAGGAAGATGCGCTTCCCGGTCCGCTTGTAGTGGCCGACCTGAATGATGTCGGAGAGGGCCTCGACCACGAATACGCCGCCAATCAAGGGCAGCGACAGCTCGGTCTTCGTCGCCAGCGCGACGAACCCGATCGCGCCCCCCAGGGCGAGCGCGCCCACGTCTCCCATGAAGACTTGCGCCGGGTGGGTGTTGAACCACAGGAAGCCGATCCCGGCGCCCCCCATCGCGCCGCAGAACACCGCCAGCTCGCCCGCGCCGGGAACGTGCGGCATGCCGAGGTAGTTGGCGATGTTGAAGTCGCGCAGCGTGGTGCCGGCCGCATAGGAGAGCAGCAGCAGCGTGAAGGCGCAGATGATCACCGGCCCGATCGCGAGCCCGTCCAGGCCGTCGGTGAGGTTGACCGCGTTCGATTCGGCCATCAGCACGAAGACCGCGAACGCGACGTAGGCGCCGACGGGGAGCGCCAGCGACAGGTGGTGGAAGTTGACCAGCGGCAGCGCCAGCCGCAGCCGGATCTCGGGCGGCAGCCCGTCGCCGGTGTAGAGCCAGATCATCGCGACGGCGCCGATGACCAGCTGGCCGGCCAGCTTGAGCTTGCCCGGGAGCCCCTTCTTGTTCTTGCGCGACAGCTTGAGGTAGTCGTCGAGGAACCCGATCGCGCCGTAGCCGACGGTGACCAGCAGCGCCAGCCAGACCAGCGTGCTGC
>CAYTTF010000468.1:0-3209 GCA_964440665.1 uncultured Myxococcales bacterium
GACTCGAGTTGAAGAGACGGGCCGGATCCTTCAGAGACGCGCCCTTGGCGAAGGTGAGCTTCACGACCTTCTTGTAGGTTTCGCCCGTGCTGATGATGCCATCGTGCGACCACACCGGAGTGCCCATCCACTTCCACTCCTCGACGACGTCCGGGTCTGCGTCCTTGATGAGCTTGCGCATTTTGCTGAGGGTTTTCCCGCGCCAGTCTCCGAGCTCGGCGATTCTTTCAGAGATGAGCTCCGCTGCCGACTGGCCTCGGCCCGCGCCCGACTTTTTCATGTTCTCATCCTAGACGCAGGGATTGCGGCCAGCAAATCTGGATCCGTGTCCAGGCAGATTCTGGGCGCGGTAGCCCGCGGAGAATTGAGAATCGTGGTTGCTGGGTCGGCTACTGGCGGTGGCGAACCGATGACGGTTTTTGGGGATGCGCTCGCTCGCGGCTACTTCTTCGCTGGTGCCGCGGCGTAGACTTGCCCCAGCGCGGTCAAGGTGTCGTCGGCGTTGTAAACTTCGCAGTTCGGAGACCACTGGTACCAGGCATAGCGCGCAAGTCGCGGGTGGTTGGCGAAAACCGCGAGCGCGCCCTGGAAAAAGGCGATCACGCCCGACGCCGTCGGGGCGCTCTGGTTCAGGCAGCCCCATTCGGTCAACCAGATGGGCCGATTGCCAGGAAAGGCTTCCGCGTACTTGATGTAACTCTCCAGCTGCGAGGCCGCGGCGTCGCACGAGCCCGCGTTCCAGCCGTACCAGTGAATGGCGATGAAATCGGCGCGCAGCGTGGTGCTGGCCGCAACGTCCGCCATGTAGGTTGTGAACCACGCTTGACCGCCGCTATTGGCTGAAGTCGCGGGCGTTCCAACTGCGATCTTCGCGCTGTCGAACGCGGGCAAGAGCGCAATCGCCGATGCCACCGGGATGTTGGACTGGGTCGTGTTGTCCGGCTCGTTGAAGCCGAGCACGCTCGTGTAGCCCTTGCTCGCGAAGCCCGCGACAGCGTTCTGGATGTTGGCCGCGGTATCCGCGCCCCAAACCATGGGCACATACTCGACGCCGTTGGCGACGGCGCACGCCTCGTTCTCGCTCCCCTCCCAGTTGTAGTACCACGACACGTTCATCGCGGTGCGCACCTTGCAAGCCCCGCCGGCGATGCCCTTGAACGGCTGCAATTGCGTGCCGCCGGTGCCGCTTGTGCCGCCAGCGCCGCTTGCGCCGCCGGTGCCAGCTGTCTTGCCACCCGCGCCTGTGCTGCCTCCAGTGGCACCTGTCATGCCACCAGCGCTCGCGCCGCCACCACCTCCTCCGCCACCTCCGCTTCCAGGTCCACCACCGGTGTTATGACCGCCAGCGGCGCCAACGCTCCCGCCAGTGCCCCCCCTGCCGCCGGTGCCAACGCTCCCGCCGCTCCCGCCGGAGCCCACGCTCCCGCCGGAGCCCACGCTCCCGCCGGCGCCCAAGCTCCCGCCGCTGGCCGCACTCCCGCCGGTGCTCAAATCGCCGCCGGCGCCTACGCTGCCACCGTTGGCTGCATCTCCGCCACTTCCTGTTTTTCCACCGCTGCCAACGCTGCCGCCGCTGCTCTTGACTCCGCCCTCACCCTCCGAGCCCAACGTCCCCCCTGTGCCTGATGTGCTGCCGGTGCTCGAGCAACCAGCACCAAGCATCGCGGTGAGGGCACCGCAACAGAGTACCGTGCGGGTTGACCGGACCCATTGGCGAATTTGGCGACCCATAAAGACTCCTTTGCGTGAAATTATCGGCAGGAAACCGAGCGGTTCTAGTTCCGCACCTCCGGAGGGACCCCCTCCGGGACGAAACCGGCTTAGGACGCCTGCGGCGTCGGCATCGAGGTCGGTCACGCAATGGTACCGCAAAGCCCGTGCTCTAGTTGGACCCGAAGCCCCACGAACACCCCGTACTTGACGCCACAGGTCGCAAGACCCCGACGCACGATTCCTAGATTTCGACGAGGTGGGCATTACGACAACGGCCGGCCTCTTGGGGAGGCCGGCCATTGCGGTGTCGCGTATTCGCTCGGTAACCGAGCGAGCTGTTAGTTAGTACGCCTGAATGTTGAACTTCTGGTTGCTGCCGCCGTTGCAGTCAGAGATGTCCATCTGAAGGCCGCTTGCCGTGTTCGAGGCAGCCTCGTCCATGCACCGGCCGGCCCCCGCGTTCTTGAAGACGAAGGCACCGGTCTGCGCATCTGGGGTGATGGTCCAGGCTTGGGTGCTGCTGCCGTTGCAGTCGTTGATGACGAGGCCGGTTCCGCGCGCCGTAGAACCATCCAGGTCGACGCATTTCTTGGTGTTGTTCACCATCGCGATCTTCCAGTTAGAGCCGGTCGCCAGCAGCATGAACTGCTGGGGCGCGCCGCTCGTCGTCTTCCACTGCTGAACGATCGTGCCGTCCGAGGTGTGCCCACCGTAGGTGTCGAGTGAGACGGCCCCCTTGGCCAGGAAGGGGCGTACGCTGTAGACGTAGCCGGGGTCGAACACCGGCACGTAGCTCGGGTTGCGCCACACGGTGATCGCGTTGCTCCACGGCGTGCCGGAAGGCATCTCGACCATCTGATAGCCGTCGGGGCAGTAACTCGACGTTGCGCCCGGCGGGCAGCTGTTGCCGGTGCCGCCGCTGTAATGTCCGACGCTGGACCCCACGTTCTGGCACAGCGTGCCGGAGCCGTAGGGGTTCTTGTACGGAGCGCCGACCTGATTGGCGCCAATGCGGCCGGCGACCACGCCGTTGGTGCCGGGCGTGAAGCTCGCGCCGTCGCAGAAATACGCGACGGGAGCGGTGACGTAAGGTCTGCCAATGGACGACAAATCCCCGGTGTCGATGATGTTGCCGAAGAACGTCCCCTCCTGCATCGGGTAGTCCGTCCGATCGACGCCCCATCCGATGGCCGAGTTGTTCGAGTCGAGCCACAGCGGAACGTGCACGCCGGCGGTATTGACGTGCGCGACCATGCAAGCGGAAATCGATTCCATGCAGCCGATGTTGCCGTAAACCCCACCGTTCTTCCATTGAGGGCAGAGGCCGATGCCGCCGGCGAAGGTGTAGTTGCTGCCGTTCTGGTCCTGCTTGACCAGGGTGTCGTTGGCAGCCAACGCACACTTGACCAGGTAGGAGACCGTCTTGCGGCCGCCCGAGGTCGTCATGAGGCCGTTGATCGACGACAGGCCGTTGATCGACGACAGGCCGTTGATCG
>CAYTTF010000469.1:0-3208 GCA_964440665.1 uncultured Myxococcales bacterium
CTTGCCCCTCCGGGGTGGTCGAGTAGTTGACCTCGTCGTACCCGTGAAACGGCCAGACGCGCTCGAGCGGCGTGCCGGCCGCCGTCCCGTCCACCGAGATGTTGACCGCGGTGGGCGTCTGGGCGCGCGCGCGCATCGGCAGCGCCACCACGCCCGCGCAGGAGGCCAGCGCGACCGCCGCCCAGCTACCAAAACGACGAGGGCGACGCGGACCTGAAGGTCGACCCCCTGCCGCAACGAGTAACACTGTCTTGTAAGGGTACGCGAGGCCCGAACTGGTACCAAGGCCCCCTTCAAGTCTTCCGAGGTCTCTTCCGAGGTCTCTTCCGAGGTCTCTTCGGAGGTCGCCAAGGCGCCCTCGACCCGCCCAGATGCCGCTGTCACGGGGTAAAATGGACCACTTTCAGCCTAAAGCGGAACTCTAGGTTTGGGGTTTTGCACCCGTCTATCAACCTCGCTGTGGCGGGATGCCTTAGGCCGGACCAATCTCCTATCGACAAGGGGCTATAAAAAATGCGATTGTCAATCCACCGGAGCGGACGCGCGTCGTGCTTTAGGGCTCTGCTGTTCAGCGTCGGCCTGATCGCCGGGTGCGCTCAGAGCCAGCCTGTCACCACCTCGAGCGGCTCCGGAGGCTCGATCGGAGGGACGGCGACTGGGACGGGCGGAAGCGGCTCGGGTGGCTTCCAGGACGTTGGGTCCGGCGGCATCGTGGCATCGGGGGGATCGAGCGGGGCCGCGGGCGTAATCGGCTCGGGCGGGATCGTGGGCAGCGGCGGTTCGGTCATCACTGGTACCACCGGCACCGGTGGTACTGGGGTCGGTGGCTCCACCGGCGGTTCAGGTGCCGGCGGTTCGGCTCCTGGAACTGGCGGTTCCGCTCCTGGAACTGGCGGTTCCTCTCGCGGCGGCGCTGGGGGCGGTAGAGCGGGAACTACGGGTGCCGCGGGAAGGGGAGTGACCGGCGGGGCTGGAGCCGGCGGCGGCGCACCGTCGGCGTCCGGGTGCGCAGGGAAGACCTACAAGCTCTGCGAGGACTTCGAGACGGGCACGGTGGGCGGCTTTCCAACGGGATGGACCAAGTTCGCCGGCTACGGCGCCGCTGGCCCCACCGATGTCGCCCTCGCGACCGACGCGGCCCATTCGGGCACGATGGCGCTCAAAAGCGACTCGATGAATCGAGGCCAACAACGCGCACAGAGGAGCCTGACGGCACTCGGCGCGACGGCCTACCTCCACTGGGGTAGGATCTTTTACAAAGTCCAGCAACCGTCGCCGGTGGTGCAAAAGACGGCGACCAATACCGTTATGCACATGACCTGGACGTCAATGGTCGGCCCCAAAGGCGAGAATCGCATCGTTGATATCGTCGAAAACATGGCTGGCGCCCACCAGTGGCTCTTCAACCTTCCCAGCGACGGCTGTTGCACGTCCTCTGCATACAATTGGACGTTCGACGCCAATTGGCACTGCGCGGAATGGTGGGTCGACGTCGCGAACAACGCCTACCGTTTCTTCTCGGATTCCACGGAGGTGACTGCGCTCGCGTTTAGCGGAAAGACGAATTCGACGATGTCGGATTACACGTCGGTCGTCGTCGGGGCCACGTATTACCAGGACAATGGGACCATCTTGAGCCCGTTCGTGATCTGGTTCGACGACCTGGCGATCGACGACACTCGAATCGGCTGCAATTAGGTTTTGGCGGCGCCGGCCGGGGGCTCGGCCGGCGGCGTGGCCGTGGTCGTCTCGACGGGCGGCGCCGCGACCGGCGGCGCCGTTTCGGCAACAACCACTGCCGCCGCTTCGGTGGCCTGCGCCGCCGCGCGCCGCTGCGTCTCGGCCACTCTTCCAGCGACTTCTTGATCTGATCGCGCCGCTTGAGCTCGTCTGGGTGCAGCGTCACCGCATCGCGCAGCTCGTCGAAGGGAGGACAGGCCGTTCAAGCTGCTGCGGCCGCGGCCCGATCGTCCCGCCGCTGTTTCCACGGCTGGACCGAATTGGAATAGTTTTACTCAGGTGGCATTCAGTAGTGCCAATTCGGGACGGCCGCCGGAACGGACGGAAGCGGCACGGGCGGATTCCAGAACGTTGGGTCCGGCGGCTTCGTGGCATCCGGTGGATCGAGCGGGACCGCGGGCGCAATCGGGTCTGGTGGGATCGTGGGCAGCGGTGGTTCAGTCAGCACCGGCACGGGCGGCTTCTCCACCGGCGGTTCAGGCACTGGCGGTTTCGCTCCTGGAACTGGCGGTTCCTCTCGCGGAGGTGCCGCGGGTGGTGGAGCGGGCACGACGGGTGCCGCGGGAACGGGAGTGACCGGCGCGGGTGCAGCCGGCGGAGGCGCAACGTCGGCGTCTGGATGCGCGGGGAGACCTATGCGCTCTGTGAGGATTTCGAGTCCGATACGGTGGGCTCCATTCCGACCGGTTGGACCTCATTTCAGGGCTACGGCCCAAGCTCGCCGACCGACCAGGCGGTCGCGACGGACCAGTGGCATTCCGGCTCCAAGGCCTTGAAGAGTATTTCGGCGGCCAAGGGTGCAAGCCGGATCCAGAAGAGCCTCGCCACCCTCGGCGCGACAGCGAGCACACACTGGGGGCGGATCTTTTACAAGGTGCAGAATCCCTCCGCCGTGGACAATTCACACGTCTCCTTCACACGACGTTCGTCAGCGCCATGGGCGGAGGGCAAGAAGATCGCATCGTCGATACCGTCGAGGCGCAAGGCAATCACACCCATCAATGGCTATTCAATATTCCCGACGACGGCTGTTGTACGAGTTCGCAATACAGCTGGACCTTCGATGCCGCTTGGCACTGCGCGGAATGGTATGTCGACCTCACCACGAAGAGCTTCCGCTTTTTCTCGGATTCAGTGGAGGTCAAAGCTCTGAAGTTTACCAATAGAACAGCCTCGGAGATACCGGCCAGCTACACGGCGCTCATCCTGGGCGCGACGTACTACCAGGGCGATACGCTAACGGGTCCCTTCACCATGTGGATCGACGACCTGGCAATCAACGACGCTCAAAGCGGTCAAATCGGTTGCAATTAGGGTCTCCATCGTCAGCACCGTGATCCGTCGGCGACGCGATCGGCATGCCAGGCGGCCGCCGAGCTCAGCGGCCCGCCTTCGCGATGACCATCACCGGCGCCGGCTGGCTGACCGCGTGCCAGAGCAGCTCGAAGGATCCCTTCGTCGTCGTCGA
>CAYTTF010000470.1:0-3206 GCA_964440665.1 uncultured Myxococcales bacterium
GCGACATGATGATGAGCGGCTTGCGGTACGGGCGCAGCACCTGGCGGCGCAGCGCATGGAAGTACTGCGCCGGCGTGGTCAGATTGCAGACCTGCATGTTGTCGTTGACGCAAAGGTTGAGGAACCGGTCGAGCCGCGCGTTCGAGTGCTCCGGCCCCTGCCCTTCCATGCCATGCGGCAGCAGCAACACCAGGCCGCTCACCCGGTGCCACTTGGCCTCAGACGAGCAGAGAAACTGATCGATGATCACCTGCGCCGCGTTGACGAAGTCGCCGAACTGCGCCTCCCAGATGGTGAGCCCCTCGGGCATGTCCAGGCTGTAGCCGAAGTCGAAGCCCAGCACGCCGCCTTCCGACAGCGGGCTGTCGCGGACCTCGAACACGCCCTGCTTGGCCCCGATATTCAGAAGCGGCGTGTATTCGTGCCCGTCGTTGTAGTCGCAGAGGACCGCGTGCCGGTGGCTGAAGGTGCCGCGCCGTGAATCCTGACCGGACAGACGCACGCGCGTCCCCTGCGCCAGCAAGGTCCCGAACGCCAACGCCTCGCCCATCCCCCAGTCGATCGCCTTGTCACCGGCGCCCATCGCCGCGCGTGTCTCGATGATCAGCTTCTGCAGCTTTGGATGGACGTTGAAATCCGCCGGCAGCGTCACCAGCGCGCGCGTCACGTCCTTGATCGCCGCGGCCGACACCGCCGTCGGCACCTCCGCCACCGCGCTGTCGGCCCCCCCCTTGATGCGCGCCCAGGCGCCCGCGAAGGTGCTCGGCCGCGGGGGCGCGTCGGTGCGCGTGGCAATCTCCAGCTCCGCCTCCAGATCGCGCCGTTTCCCGGCCGCGATCTCGTCGGTCTCCTCGACGGTGATGCGCGCGCTGCCATCGGGTGCGGGGTTGGCGGCGTCGTACGCCAGGTAGGCCATCCGGATCGACGGCTTGCTCGCGATGGCGCGGTACATGACCGGCTGCGTGTACGACGGCTCGTCCCCTTCGTTGTGGCCGAGCTTCCGGTAACACCACAGCTCGATCAGCGTGTCCCGGTGAAACTGCTGCCGGAAGTCGACCGCCAGATCGACCGCCTGGCAGATCGCCTCCGGATCCTCCCCGTTGACGTGAAAGATCGGGATCTGGAGCATGCGCGCGACGTCCGTCGCGTAGGTCGTCGACTTTCCGCTTTGCGGCGAGGTGGTGAAGCCGACCTGGTTGTTGACGACGATGTGGACCGTCCCGCCGACCCGATACCCTTCGAGCTCCGACATGTTGAGGGCCTCGGCGACGATCCCCTGCCCCGCGAAGGCCGCGTCGCCGTGGATCAAGATCGGCAGGCAGCGTGTGCGCCCCGCATCCGCCAGCCGATCCTGCTTGGCGCGCACGCGGCCCTGCACGACCGTGTTCACCCACTCGAGGTGACTCGGGTTGAAGGTCAGCGACACGTGCACGCGGTGCTCGTCGGTCCCCTCGCCGAACACCCGGTCGATCGAGAAACCCAGGTGGTACTTGACGTCGCCCGCGCCGCTGGTGTCGGCCGGATCGACATTGTCGAGCTTGTCCTGAAACTCGGCGAAGATCTGCGAGGCCGGTTTCTTGAGCGCGTTGGCGAGCACGTTGAGGCGCCCGCGGTGCGCCATCCCGATCACGATCTCCCCGACGTTTCCGCGGGCCGCCCGCTCGAACAACCGCTCGAGGAGGGGAATCAGGCTCTCGGCACCTTCGAGCGAGAACCGTTTCGAGCCCAGGAACTTGTTCTGCAGGAACTGCTCGAACACCTCGGCGCCGATCACCTGCTGGAAGATCCGCATCCTGTCGGGGCGGGCCAGCGCGACCCGGTTGCGGGTGCTCTCCATCCGGGTCTGCAGCCAGGACCGCAGCTCCAGATCGTGCATGTGGGTCATCTGAACGCCGATCTTGCGGCAGTAGGTCTCGCGCAGGAGCCCCACCAGCTCGCGCAGCGTGGTCCGATCGGGCCCGGCCACGTTCTCGCTGCTGAAGACCAGCTCCAGGTCTTCCTCGGCCAGGCCGTAGTCCTCGAGCGCGATCTGCGGGCTGCCGCGCTTGACCAACCCGAGCGGATCGAGGTCGGCGAAGAGGTGGCCGAGGTCGCGATAGGCTGCGACCAGCCGTTGCACGCGCTCCGAGAGCAGACGCACCGAGGTGCGACTCTGGATCGCGCTCGGCGCGGCGACCGCCGCCGCGCCGAAGATGCTGCGCCGAAAGGCCGCGGGCGGCTCCAGCGCCGCCCGATTCGCGCCGTTCTGCTCGGCGCCGGCGCCGGGACTGTCTAGACGCTCGAAGACCCGCCGCCAGCCCGGATCGACGCTGGCTGGATCTCGCAGAAATTGAAAGTAGAGATCCTCCGCAAACGCCAGGTTCGAGATCGCCAGCGTCTCGATCCCCGGACCCGGAGAATCTCCCGCGACCTCTGCGATCATCTTGGCGTCGGCCGCATGGGCCGCGCCCGAGCCATTTACGTTCACTTCCAACATATTCGGCATCGCCTCTGCCATCTGTAGGACAAAAGGCGTTTAAGTGTACGTTATTACTATGGCGATGGGAGCCCGAAAAAAGGCGCAAGTAGTCCCCGAAATGGGCTGGATGCCCACGCCCGCCATACGCGCGCTCGCCATAGCGACCAGGGCTCCTGGGAGCCGAAGTCGCGACTCAGGCAGCGCACGTGAACGGACACGGCGGGCCGTTAGGCGCCGCCGACCCCGTTAAACCGCGTCTTTAGCGGCTTTGACCGGACGAGCCCGGACGATCTTGCGGGCCGGCTTGGCCTTGAAGACCGTCGGCTCTTTGGTGAACGGGTTGATCCCTTTCCGTTCCTTGGTCGCCGGCTTCTTGATCACCACGAACTTGGCGAACCCCGGAACCAGGAAGATCCCGGTCTTCTTCAGCTCCTTGTAGCCGATGGTGGCGAGCGACTCGAGGACGCCCTTGACGTCCTTGCGGGTCAGCTTCCCGTCGTTCTCTTCGGCCAACTTGGAAATAAGGTCTGACTTCGACAGCGGCTTGCCCATTCGATCGATCTCCTCTGGTTTACCGGCGGGGCCGGGGAAAAGTTCCGGCATTGTGGGTGAAACGCGTGGAAGTTGGAAGCGAAAAGGTCCGGGGATATCCGAGCAGGCTTGGAGCCTCGCTTTCGCCATAGAGGCGGACGGCGAGCGCGCTATCCCGATCGGTGAAGACGAGGGTGTGCAGGGGAAGAGCGTCATC
>CAYTTF010000471.1:0-3204 GCA_964440665.1 uncultured Myxococcales bacterium
GTGAGGGCGGCGGCTACGGATTGGCCGGCGACGGCGGCGGCCTCGGGAAACCTATCGGTGTAGGGCAGGTACATCGATCGTCGTCACGGTCTTCCTATCGCATCCGCTGCAGGATCTGCGCGTTGCGCGCGGTGGGCGCGCCCCGGCGTGCCAGCACGAACGGCTCGCGCACGTCGATCACGCCGAAGCTCCCGTTCTGCAGAGGTGCGAGCGCGTTACGCTGCTCGTCGCCCCCGATCGGCAGCGGGAACAACATATAGTCCGCGTCGTAGACCCCGATGCGCATCGTGTACGCGTCGGGGCGGTTCGAAACCTGGGCGACCAACATCTCCGTGGCGACGATCTTCGCGCGGGGGGGGACCTGCGCCAGCAGCGCGTGCAGCGCCTGCCGGTGGCCGCGATCGGCGGGGCTGGTGCCGAAGGTGTAGAGCCCGAAGCCGCCGCGCACGGTGTTTTGCTGGAAGATCGCCCCGAACTGATAGCTGCACACCAGCGTTGCTGCCGCCAGCGCCACCAGCCAGGCCTTTCGCCGCGCCGGACCGTCGGTGTCGCCCGGTGCGCGCGGCCGCCCCACCCACACCAGGTTCCCCACCATCGCCATGAACAGGTAGGTGGTCCAGTTGGCGGTGTACTGAAACGACGTCTGGATGAGCGGCGCGTAGCCGGTCGAGAGCAGCGTGAAGAACACCCCCGGCAAGCAGCACAGAAGCCCGATCGGCCGGCGCAGCGCCAGGAACGCGATGGGCGTGAAGAGCTCGAGCAGGTAAACCAGCTTGTCCCGCTCCAGCAGGGTGTTCAGCGTGAAGGGCGGATTCGCGATCGCCGTCTTGAGCACGCCACCGAAGCTGTTGTCGCCGCTAGGAACGAGGTTCTGGTACATGTAGAGGAACGACGAATCGCCGCCAAGCACCCGCGGCATGATGACCATCTTGAGCGCCACGAAATATCCGGCCCCGATCGCCGCCACGATCAACCCGGCGCGCGGACGCTGGCCGGTGAGGAGCAGGTAGGCCCCCACGATCGCCAGCCCGGCGCCGACGTCCTCCCGAACGAGCAGCGTCAGCACCACCGTCACCACGGTCAGGACCGGCCGCCGAGCGTCGAGCGCGTAGAGGCTCAGCCAGAGGAAAAAGACGCCTATCGGCAGGTAGTGAAAGTCGTACAGATTTGCGCCGTGAACCGGCGGATACAGCAGGTAGGTGTACGCCAGCAGGCAGGCCGTCCAGGCGCCCAGGTGCCGCCTCGCGTACAGAAACAGCGGGATCGCCGCGGCGCCCACCATCACCGCCTGCACGATGAGCATGGTCTCGGCGCGCGGCGCGATCGCGTAGATGAGCGCCAGCAGATAGGAGATGAAGGTGGCGTGATAGCCGAAGTGAGAAGCGGTGGGCCCGCCGAGGGGCGAGGACTTGAAGAAGGGACGCGACCAGTGCAGCGCATTCCAGACCAGGTTCTCTTCGAGGCCCAGGTCCAGCGAAGCGGTCCGGAAGTTGTGGTGGCTCACGATCGTCACCCAACCGAAGAACAGCGCGTACCCGGCCGCCCCGGCCAAGACCAGCGCCAGCGGGGCGCGCGCCGTCAGGCGTGGATGTCGGACCAGGAATCGGCCAACCGCGGCGCGCGGGCGATGCGACCAGCGCCCAAAGATTCCCAGGGGGGGCGCCCGAAACGCCGCACGCGACAGACCCTGCACACCGAGCCCGAAGATCGCCGCCAACATCAATAGCGTGAGATCCCGCCCCACCCACACCCGCCAGTTCAGCAGCAGCGGCAGGAAGCCGATCATCGCGAGCGGCGCCAGCCGCCACCCAACGTCGGAGACGCGGCGGGCGGCGGTGGCGAAGGTGCGGCGTCGGAGCATCAGATAGATGAGGGCCGCGGCACAGGCGGCGAGGCCGGTCCCGAACATGTCACCCAGGATGAAGACGCGACCGCGCGGGCCCATGTCGTTCGCGGTGGCGTACTGAGTCAGGCGCGCTCCCGCGCGCATCGTCCAAACGGAGAATCCGACCGAGACGCCCTCGGCGAAGAGCATCCCGAGCCCCCGCGCGGCCAGCGTGAGCGGCGGCAACCCGTCGTCGCGGACCGGCGGATTCACCGGCTCACCCCGAAGCGGCGGCAACGGACTTTCCGGCACGGCCGGCGTCGCCTCGCGCACCGGCGGTGGGGGCGAGCTCTCCGGCGCGGCCGGCGTCGCCTCGCGCACCGGCGGTGGGGGCGAGCTCTCCGGCGCGGCCGGCGTCGCCTCGCGCGCCGGCGGTGCCGGCAGATCTTCTGCTTCGCTCACTGGCCGGGACGCTCGAGCGCGGTGATGAAGTACAGCGCTCGCCCGTTGGTGGGATGGCTCCGGACGATTTCTTCGCGCGCGATGACCAGCTTAGCTCTCGATATCAGCGTCTTGTAACCCTCGACGTCGCGGACATGTTTCCCCCGATCGAGGCGGACGTAAAAGTTATTGAGCGCTCTCCCCGGCACGATGACTGGGTCTTGCGTGGCGATTCGCCGCACCGATGGGATCGCGGCGCACATCGCCAGGAGGTCGAGCGCTTGACCATCATCCAGGTGATGAAGCAGCCCGTTCATCATCACGCGCGTCGGCTTGATCGCTCCCAGATCGGCCGCCGTCACAGCGCGCGCCTCGAACGTCACATTCGGGCGGCCCTCGGCCAGCTTGCGCGCGAATGCGATCGCCACCGGATCGGTATCGAACCCGTGCAGCTCCCGGAATCGCTCGATGTGCTTGAGCGCCTCGCCGGGACCGCACCCGATGTCCACCACAACGTCGTCCGGCTGCACCTCGAGGTTTGCGAACGACGGCGTCATATCGACGCCGCCAACCACCAGAGGCCGGATGCGCGTGTAGACGAATGGGATTCCTAGCACGCGGTCATAGAGCGACATGCTGTGCTCGCACGTTAGCAACGGAGTGGAAAGCGACGCAAGCACGCCGGGGCCGATCATGGTGGGCCCGAAAGGCCGGGCACCGGTGGGGGCAGCTTCGGGGCCATCGGCGCGGCGACGTTCACCTCCTCGCCGATCACGTATAGCGGGCGGCGCTTGACCTCCCCGTAGATGCGCCCGATGTACTCGCCCAGGATTCCGGTCATGAGCAGCTGCGCGCAAGTGCCGAACGAGACGGCGATCATGATGGTCGTCCAGCCGGGGACGACCTGGTCCCGGGCCGCCTGGATGACGGCCCAGGCC
>CAYTTF010000472.1:0-3181 GCA_964440665.1 uncultured Myxococcales bacterium
GCGCCCGCCGGTCTGCAGGTGGACCTTGGCGGCATTGGTGCCCTTCAGGATCATGAACGTCTCGTTGAACCCGACCTCGCGCCGGCCGGGGCGCTCGGGCGATCCCCCAAAGAGCGGCTCGTATTTGAACCAGCCCAGCCCGGGCACGCCGGGCGGGGCGACGACTTCACGCAGGGAGCGGGCCATGGCGTTGTGCAGGAAAAGCGGTGGACGGTCCCACGCGCCGCGGAGCTGCAGCGGCGTGATATGCTCGTTCTGGTCCGGGGCCTCCCAGCGGCCGAGGTCCCACGGCTCGAGGTCGTGACGGATGCCCGCGAGGGAATCGAGCCGGCGCATGCTGATCAGCGTGAAGCCGGCGTCCCGCACGCTCAGCGGCACCTGGGGCGGCACGACCTGCCGGGGATTGTCCGCAAAGTCCTTCTTCGCAAAATTCGGCGCGGGGTGGCAGGAGGCGCAGCCCAGCTGGGGATGGTTGAACAACACCCGGCCGCGATTGACGGCGGCCGCGTTCTGGTCGAACGGATTCGGCATCAGCCGCGGCTCGTGCGCCTGCCACTCGCCGATGAAGCGGGTGAAATCGCGCAGCACAAAAGCCTTGCCAAAATACTTGAGCGACATGCGGCGGAAAAATTCCGCGCGCCGCTCCTCGAGGCTCGCCTCGTTGTCGATCGAGGACGTCGTCTTCGACTGGACGTCGGCCACGGCCAGGACCGGGGCGTGCGCCTCGAGCCAGCGATAGTCCCCCGTCGCGATCAGGTCCTTGAAGTCGTCCGCCGGGCAGTGCTCCATCTGCATCGAACGGGGGTCGTAGACACTCAGCGTGCCTTCGAGGAAGAACGGCTGGATGCCCCACAGGCTCTTTTGCTGCGGCGGGAGCATCGTGGTCCCCTCGACGAGGTTCCCGACCTTGGCCCGGGCCGAAAGGTATTCCTGCCCCATGATCTGGCTCACCCCCCAGCCGCGGCCGTCGTTCAACTCGTCGTGGTGGCAGCTTTCACACGACTGGTCGTTGTCGCTGGTGAAGACCGACGTATGCACCATGAACTCGCCGCGTTCGGCGTTGGTGATGCCCAGGGGCCGCTGCCACAGCAGCGGATCCGTCGGCAGTTCGCGGGTCGTCCCGGTCCGGCGGTCGATCACCGAGAGCGAGCTGCCGTAGAAATTCGCCACGAAGAGCAGGTGGTCGGAAGGCGAGCCCGGCACCCCCGGCGCGATCCCGAACGGCTCGATGCCGGTGCCAAAGGTGCGGACGGGGGTCAGGATGTCACTCGGCTCCGCGGCGTCGGGGTTGAACACGAGCTCCTGCACCTCGCCGGAAGCCGTCATGGTGACAAAGAGGTGATTGCCCACGACGGCCATCTTCTCCGGCAGGGCGCCGACGACCCGCATGAGATCCGGCGGAATGTCGCCCTTGGTGTCCGGGTACATCGCTTCCGCCGTGTCGGAGGTGTAGCGCACCCAGTTGCGGTGGGCCTCATATCGGTTGGCCTTCAGCAGGTACGTCAGACCCGTCTTCGGCGGCTCGGCCGGAATCGACAGCTGGCTGACATTGATGACGACAAGGTCGTTTTGAATGTCGCGGAACTTGACCGCCGCCGTGCCATCCGTCGCCTCGAACGGCCCGAGGACCTCCTGCTGCTCCCGGGGAAAGACCTCGGCCGTATTCAGGTCGCGCCAGACGGTGAACTGGGCGGCGGGGTTGTTCTTGTCCCAGGATTCGCCGCCCCACGGATCGCGCTCCTTCGCGGTGCCGAAGCCGATCCCCATCGTCGTGACGATCAGCCAGTCGTCGCCCGTACGGGGGGCGCGCACGATCTTCACTTCCTTCGGCACATTCTGGAGGTAGATGGCGCCGACCTCCCGGTTGGTGCGGGTGTCCACGATCGAGACATCCTGGGTGCCGACATTGCCGACAAAGAGATGCCGGCCGTCGGAACTCAACGCCACCGTTTTTGGCTTGCTGCGGGGATTGCCCACGTCGATGCCCGGCCCGATCTGCGTGGAGTCGATCCACTTCGCGACCGCCTGATAGTCCGCGTCATGCGCCGGATCACCGAAGACGACGGTCTTGTCGGCGTGGCTCAGGAAGAGCGGCATCGTGTCGGCATAGCCCCCGTCGCGCACGCGGGTGACCGCCCGCAGCAGCCGGCTCTGGGCGGAGGCGCCGGGGACGATGTGATCGAGCGCGGAGATGAAGCTCGCGTGGAGGTCGGCGCCGGCGACGAACCCGCCGCGTTTCACGTCGTGGCAGCCGGTGGTGCCGCAGCTCTGCTGCATGATCCGGCCGATGCCGTCCGGTGCGAAATAGGCCCGGTCATCGAGCCCGCCGATCACGCGCAGCTTCGCTTCGAACCGGCCGCCGTCCGGGTTGATATCGATGACGAAAACCTCGTCCAGGTAACGGTCCGCCACCCAGGCCGTCCGGCCGTCCGGGGCAAACGTCAGGCCCTGCGCATAAAAATCGAGGGGAATCTCCGCCACGACCAGGTCCAGGCGGGTGTCGATGACGCTCATGAAATTCGAAAAACGGTTGCCGACGAACAGGTGCCGGCCGTCCGGATGCAGCTGCAGCCACATCGGCCCCGAGGCGGCGGGGCCGGGGGCGCCCGCGAGCTGGAGGGGAATCCGCCGGACGAGCCGGCGGGACGCCACGTCGAAGACGGCGACCTCGGACCCGGGGTGCAACTCGGAGCCGAGCAGGCTGACATAGACCTTCGTGCCATCGGCGCTGACCGCGACGCCGAAAGGATGATCGCGGAGCGGTTGCGGTTCGGGGGCCGGGTTGGGATTCGGCACGGGCCGGAGATTTTCCCGGCGCCACGTGGCGCCGTAGGTCCATTGCCGGCTGGTCTGCCGGCCGAAACGAGACGGAGGATCGCCGGCGTCGGCCCGCGCCACCGCCTGGGCGAGCTCCGGTGACAACACGCCAAACGGGGCGTTCATCCCGCCCGGATTGTAAGGGTCGCCCGCCGCCGGGGCTTCCGGGGCGGCGTGGGCCAGCGGCTGCAACGCCAGGGCGATGGCGCCCAGCCGGACGGACCAAGGCAAAATTTGATCTCTCAGGTTCATCAGAGGCTCCTCACGTAGGCGATCAGGTCGTCGAGCTCCCGCGCGGTGAAGCCCCGCGTGCGCCCGTGGACGTCGTCCGGGTTGTGCTCGGTGAAGAGCGTCCGGCCCCGGG
>CAYTTF010000473.1:0-3159 GCA_964440665.1 uncultured Myxococcales bacterium
AACACCCGTCACGCCAAGGACAACCGCCGCGTCGCGGAGGCGAGCGCGACCTACGTGTGGCGCCAGATCGCGCAGGCCACGGCGCGCGCCTATCTGACGGTGGTGGCGCAGCACCGCCTGATCGCCGCCTCCGAGACCGCCCGCAGCAACGCAAAGGACCACTTCGACTACGCACACACGCGTTTGCAGGGCGGGATCGGCCGCAGCATCGACGAGGTGCGCGCCCAGCAAGATCTCGCCAGCGTCGACGTGCAGGTGCAGTCGACCTACGTGGCGCTCGCACGGGCGCGCGAGGCGCTCGGCGTGTTGCTGGCGTCGCCGGCGCCGGTCGACTCGGTCGACGAGGTCAACCTGGGCGCGATGCCGTCGCTCGAGAGCGCGCTCGGCGAAGCGGCTTCGCGGCGTCCCGATCTCAAGGTTCTCGAGGAACGGGTCTTCGCGGCGAAGCGGACCTCGGACGACATCTGGGCCTTCTACGCGCCCTACCTGGCGGCCGTCGGCCAGCCATTTTTTCAGGATCCGCCGACGGTGTTGTCTCCCAAGACCGGCTGGCAGGCCGAGCTGGTCCTCTCGCTGCCGCTCTACGACGGTGGCCTGCGCAGCGGCGTCGCCCGCGAGCGCGACGCGCTCCTCAGCGAGGCGCGCGCCACGCTCGACGGCGGCCTCCGCCAGGCCCAGTCCGACGTACGCGTCAGCTTCGAGGCGATGCTGCGCGCCGATCAGGCGCTGGCGGCCGCGCGCGACGCGTCCCGCCTGGCCCACCGCGCGTACGATCTCGCGACGCTGGCCTATCGGGCCGGCGCCAGCACCAACATCGAAGTCCTCGACGCCGCCCGCCAGGCCCGCGACGCCGACATCGCCGGCGCGGAGGCCGAAGACCTCGCCCGTCAGGCGCGCCTGGACCTGCTGGTCGCCAGCGGCCGGTTTCCGTAAGCCGTCCGTCAGTGCTGGCGGTCGCCGAAGATCGCGGTGCCGACGCGGACCAATGTCGCGCCTTCAGCGATCGCGATCTCGACGTCGCCGCTCATGCCCATGGAGAGCTCTTTGAGGTCGACGTTCGGGCGCGCACGGGTGGCTTCTCGGTCGCGCAGGTCGCGGAGGGCAGCGAAGTGTGGGCGCGCGTCGCCGGGTTGCGCGGTAAGCGGCGGGATCAACATCAGTCCTTCGCAGCGGGCGAACCGGTACGAGGCGAAGCGATCGAGGAGGGCCGGCAGATCGGCCGGCGCGACGCCGCGCTTTTGCGCTTCGCCGGCCACGTTGACTTGCACCAGACAGGCCTGCGGCGCGCCGCGCGCCTCGATCGCGTCGAGCAGCGTCGCCGAGTCGACGGCGTGGATCAGGGCGGCCTGGCCCGCGACGTATTTCACCTTGTTGCTCTGCAGCGGACCGATGAAGTGCCACTCGGGCGCCGGATCCGCAGCCGCCAGGGCGGCCCGTTTGTCGCGCAGCTCCTGCCCGTAGCTCTCGCCGAAGATCCGCTGGCCCGCGGCCAGCGCCGCGCGCACGTCGTCGACGGTCATCTTCTTGCTGACCGCGACCAATCGCGCCGATCCGGTCGGCCGACCTGCCGCCCGCTCCGCCGCGGCGATCCGCGCGCGGACGTCGGTCAGATTCGCGGCGATCTCTTCGGCGCGGGTCATGGTCCGTCCGGGACACCGAATCCGGCGGGCGGGTAGCGGGGCAGGGCGCCCAGCGCCAGCAGGTCCGCGATCACCTCGGCCACCGGCAGGCCGATCACGTTGGTCACGGACCCGCGCAGATCGGTCACGAACGCCGCCGCGATCCCCTGAACCGCGTAGCCGCCCGCTTTCCCTTTCCATTCGCCGGAGGCGACGTAGGCGTCGAGCTCGGCCGGTTGCAGCGCGCGGATCGCAACCAGCGTCGTCACGGTGCGTTCGATGCGCCGAGCGCCGAAGCGGATGCTGGTGCCGGTGATGACCTCGTGGCGCCGGCCGGCCAGCCGGGCCAGCATCGCCCGCGCATCGTCCGCGTCGGCCGGTTTGCCGAGGATCGTCTCGTCCACCACGACGGTCGTATCGGCGCCCAGCACGGCCAGCTTCGAGTCGTCGTCGCCGTCCGGCGCGAGGCCCCCGAACACCTTGTCGCATTTGGCGACGGCGATCCGGCGGACGTAGTCGATCGCCAGCTCGCCCGCCTGCGCGGTCTCGTCGACGTCGGCGGGGATGACCTCCAGGACCAGGCCCAGCCTCTCGAGCAGCTCGCGCCGCCGCGGGGACGCCGACGCGAGCACCAGATCCGGATCCGCCAGCCGCGCCATCGGCCGGGCTTTTACCACGCGAACAACCTTCGCGAGCGGCGTCCGACAACTCGGGCGATGCGCCTCATGGCTCTGTTCCTGGTGTTCAGCGCGATCACCACCGCGTGCGCGCCGGAGACCGATCTGACGAATGTGACCGAGCCGGGCGCGACCCCCCCGGTGCCGACGGGGCCGGCGGGCGCGGTGCTGGTCAATCCGGCCGCCGGCGCGACCGAGGTCCCGCTCAACCTCGCGGCGGTGGTCGTCCAGTTCCCGGCCGCGATCACCTGGGGCTCGGGCGGCCTGGTCGTCTGCGATGGCCCCGGCGGCTCCGTGCCGGTTGCGCCACCGGTCGATGTCCCCTGCGCCGACGGCACGACGGGGAGCTGTTATCGGTCCGATCTCGGCGGCAGCCTACCGGCCAGCGTTTCCTGCTCGGTCTCGATCGCCGCGGGAGCGCTCGACGCTGCGGGCGACGCGGTCGCCGCGGGCGCGATCGGCGTGTTCGAGGACGCCGCCGCGCCCGACGTCACGCCGCCGGTGCTTGGCGACGTCTCGGTCGCGGCCGCGGGCCCCTGTCTGGAGGTCAGCTTTTCCACCGACGGTCCGTCGAGCGGCACGGTGAGCGTCGTCGCGGGCGGGGTCGAGGTCGACACGCCGGCTGGCTCCGGACAGACCCGATTCGATCTGGGGATTCCGCTGGGCTCGCTGCCCCCGTCGAGCGCCGCGACCGTCACCGTGACGGCGACGGATCTGGCGGGGAACAGCGCCGTCTCGGCCCCCTTCGCCTTCACGACACCGGGCGCGCTGCCGCCGATCGCCATCACCGAGGTGCTGGCCAACCCGGCCGGCCCCGAGCCGCAGCAGGAGTACGTGGAGTTGCGCAACCTGGGCGACGCCGA
>CAYTTF010000474.1:0-3146 GCA_964440665.1 uncultured Myxococcales bacterium
GGCGGTGGCGGAAGCGGCGGCACTGGCAGCGGCGGAAGCAGCGGCAACGGTGGAAGCGGCGGCAGCGGTGGAAGCGGCAGTGCCGGAAGCGCGGGCGGACCGGGCGGAGGCGGCGCGGGTCAGGCGGCGAAAAGCAGCGGTTGCTCGTGTCGCACGACTGCCGCCGACCCGGTCGGCGGGTGGGAAATCGGCGGCGTCCTGCTGGCCCTGCTCTGCTTGTTCGCCCGCCGATCTGCGCGACCAAACGGCGGCCGCTCGGTCATTCCTCGTCGAGAATGACGTAGGTGCCGGCCAGGTGGTCGTGCAAGGCGCGGTGCTCACGATCGAACAGGGCCCACAACCACCCCAGCGCCGCCGGCCCGACGCTCAGCGCGAGCGCGAGCAGCCGCACCAGCCCGCGCGCCGGCCCGGGGGGGCGCCCGCGCCGACAAATCAGACGAATGCCGACGAGACGCATCCCGAGCGTCTGGCCGGCCATCCCCGCGAAGTAGAGCTGATAGAGCCCGGCCATTCCAAGGAACAGCCCGACCGCCCCGACCGCCATCGGGTTGCGATCGAGGATCCCGGCCACCAGGAGATCGGGACCGACCTCGCGCAGCCCCGGAATCGGGACGTGCAGAAACATCGCCAACGTGGTGGTCACCGCCGCGGTGAGCGCGAAGAGCAACGCCAGATCGCAGAACGCGGCGACCACACGGCGCGGAAATCCGGTCACGCGAACGCGGAGCACGCGCTCTTCTCTTGGTTGCGATGGCGGTGAGCTCGAAGCGGCGGACATGGCGGCGGCGAAGGCGGTCACCAGCCCATTTTGCGGACCCGATGCCCCGCCGGCAAGTTTAACGCCTACCCGAGCCCGCCCGAGGCATCCGCCACCAGCGCCACGGCGACGATCGCCGCGGTCTCGACCCGCAGGATGAGGTTGCCGAGACCGACCGGCACGAACCCCGCGCCGACCGCCGCCTCCATCTCGACCGGCGCGAATCCCCCTTCCGGACCCACCAGCAATGCCGTCGCCATCGGAGGTGTTCCCGCCAGGAGCGATCGCAGCGATCGCCCATGCTCCCCCTCGAAGAGCGCCAGCCGCCGCGCCGGCAGATCGGTCGCCGCCAGCGCGACCGCAAGAGAAGCTGGACCGTCGACCACCGGCACGTCGGCGCGCCCACACTGCCGTGCGGCCTCGCGCGCGATCTTTTCCCAGCGCGTGCGGCGCCCCGCCTCGGCGTCTGGCCGGGTCACCGAGCGGGCCGTGACGATCGGAATCAGCCGGGCGACGCCCAGCTCCGCCGTCTTCTGCACCAGAAAATCCATCCGGGCCCCGCGCGGGATGGCGGTCAGAAGCGTGACGGGTGCCGCGGAGACGACCGTCGCCCGCCGGGCCCCCAGCTCGAGCTCGGTCTCGGCGCGCCCCACCCGGGCGACGCGCGCCTCCACCTCCCCGCCCGCGCCGTCGAACAACGTCACCGGGTCTCCCGGCCGCGCGCGCAGGACCCGTCCGAGGTGCCGGTGCTCGGGGCCGGTGATGGTCAGCCGCGGGCCACCGAGCCGCTCGCCGGGAACGTAGAGGCGGGGACCCGCCATCACCTGCGCAGGCTCAGCGCCGTCCATTCGTCTTCGTCACGCCGCGACTCGAGCGCGAAACCCGCGGCGACGAAGGCGCCGGTGACCTCTTCGGCCTGCTCCGCCAGCAGACCCGAGAGGATGACGGTTCCGCCCGGAACGACGCGGGCCGGAAAATCGGCCGCCAGCGGGACCAGAATACCGGCCTCGATGTTGGCCAGCACGAGGTCGCTGACCTCGGGGACGTCGCGCAGGACTCCCACCCGCGTCTCGACCGTCGCGATCCGATTTCGCTCGAGGTTCTCGACGGTGGTCGCCACCGCTTCCGGATCGATGTCGACCGCCAACCCCCGCGCCGCAGGCCAGAGCTGCGCGGCCACCATCGACAAGATCCCGGAGCCGCAGCCCAGGTCCAAGAAACGCTCGACCCGCCGATCCGCGATCTCCTCGCAGAGCCCGATCACGAGGCGCGTCGACGCGTGGCCGCCGGTGCCGAACGCCCGCCCGGGATCGATGTCGATGATCCGATCGCCGTCCGCCGCCGGCGTGGGATCCCAGCTTGGCCGCACCAGGAACGAACGGCCCACCCGTGAAGCCCGAAAGTACTGCTTCCAGACGTCGCGCCATTCGTCCTCGTGCGCCTCCCGCCGACGCACCGACAGAGGCTCCGCCTCGACGCCGGCCGCCTTGAGCCGCCCCGCCACCGCCTCGATCTCAGCGAGCACCTCGGCCTCCACCTCCGGCCGACACTGCGCCACGATCACCGCCAACCCCGCCCCGGCCCGGATGATGGTGCTCCCATCCCGGATCTCCACCCCCTCCGTCAGCTCCCCCACTGCATCCGCCATCACCTCGGCCCCAGCGGCCGGCAGCTCGATCACAACCTCAACCCACATCGTCAAAGCGCGCCGAGCTTAGCCCAAAGCCGATCCGATCCGCGTCGGAGGGGTAAAGACCCCTCCCGACGCCAGGGTGCGAGCGCTACCTCGGAACTCGCCGCTTCGCCTCGCGACGGCGCCGCTTGCGCGCTTCGCGCATCTTTCGTTTTTTCTTCACCGAAGGCTTCTCGTAATACCGTCGCCGCTTGATCTCCTGCAGGATTCCTTCCTTTGACATCTTCTGCTTCAAGATCTTCAACGCCTTATCGACGGAATCCCGAACTTCGACTTCAAGCGGACGGCCGAGCAGTGTCTCCAAGCGTGGGCTCCTTTGAGGAGTGGGGATCTGACACACTCGAGCGGGCGACGTCAAGGCGCCCCCCGCCGCCCCCCTCCTCTGAATGAGAGTCCCCTCGGCCACCGACCCTCAAAGGAGTCTTTGCACCCGGCCGCGAGACGGGTTATGTAACGCAGAAGTTTCGCAATATTCCCGCGGGGTTTACCGGTAAGGATTTCCGGGTTCCTCGGTCAAAAAGGAGCTGACAGAATGGTCATGGGGGCCAAGGTCTTCACCGCGACGAAGGCCAAAGACCGTGAGGAGCTCGGGGAAGTCTTGACCCGGTGGATCCGGGACAATCCGCGCGCGAAAATCATCGACAAGATCGTCACCCAGAGCTCGGACAGTGAGTTCCACTGTCTGTCGATCACGAT
>CAYTTF010000475.1:0-3143 GCA_964440665.1 uncultured Myxococcales bacterium
CATCATGCCGAAGGTCAGGAAGAAGAGGTTGATCCCGGCGTCGATCGCCACCGCGCCCACCAGCAGGGTCGCGATCACGAACCACCACCCCTCACGGGTCGGCGGGAATCGCCGTTTCATCCCGGGGACGGGAGGCGGTCGATGATGTCGGCGAGGACGCGCTCGATCTCTTGCCGCGACCGCGCCACCGCCTCGACCGGCGAAGCCGGAATCACCCGGTGCGCCAGCACCGCCCCCGCCAGCGACTTCAGATCGTCGGGCAGCACGTAGTCGCGCCCCTCGGCCATGGCCGCCGCCCGCGCCGCGTTTCGCCAGGCCAGCTGCCCGCGCGGCGACACCCCCACCGCCAGGTGCGGCGACCGCCGCGTCTCCCCCGCCACCGCGACGATGTAGTCGGCCAGCTCGGGCGACAGGTGCACCCGCTCCGCCGCGTCCTGCAGCCGGCGCACGTCGGCGACGCTCACCACGGCGTCGAGCCGCATCAGCTCATCCTCGGGCCGCCCCAGCGACTCCAGCAGGATCCGCCGCTCGTCGGCGGGCGACGGGTAGTCGATCCGGATCCGCAGCAGGAAGCGATCCATCTGCGACTCCGGCAGCGGGTACGTCCCGTAATGCTCCTCGGAGTTCTGGGTCGCCATCACCAGAAACGGATTCTCGAGCGGGAAGCAGCGCCCGTCGATCGACACCTGCCCGTCGTTCATCGCCTCCAGCAGCGCGCTCTGCGTGCGCGGCGGCGTCCGGTTGATCTCGTCGGCCAGCACCAGGTTCGCGAACACCGGCCCCGGTTTGAACTGGAACTCGCCCGACTTGGGATCGAGCACGGAGATCCCCAGCACGTCCGACGGCAGCAGATCGCTGGTGAACTGGATGCGGTGAAAGCTCCCGCCGATCGACCGCGCCAGCGCCCGCGCCAGCGTGGTCTTGCCGACCCCCGGCACGTCCTCGATCAGCAGGTGCCCGCGCGCGCACAGCGCGATCACCGCGTGCCGGATCGCCCCCGGTTTGCCACGCAGCACGCGGGCGATGTTCGCCTCCAGCGCCGCAACGAGATCCGCGGGCGCCGCCAGCCGCTCCCGAGGTAGGGCCGTGGTGCTCATACCAGCTGCCAACTATATCACCCCGCCGGACGGGGGGCGCGGGCGCGTCAAGGGGGAAGCCCGACAGCTAGGTATGATCTTCAGCGATGTCGCCGTTCGTCGAAATTGGGGCTTCCGGCCGCTCAGGGTGAATACCAGTCTTCGACGACCAACGACGCTTCTCTGCGTGTCGAGCGCTCAACGCCGTACATCAGCTCGGCGACCACGACGATGCTGGTGAGCACACGCCCAGCGCGAGCAGCCTCATTCAGGCGCGTTCGGACGGAGCCCACATCGTTCAGGGCATAGGCGATGATGTTCGTGTCGAGCAGCCAGGTGCTCACAGATTCTCGGGCGGCTCGGTGCTGCCGCCGGCGTCTCGTCCTTCGCGCAGAATCCGAATCAGCTCCTCCGTACTTTCGCCTTCCCACGGCCCGGCAGCGGCCATCAAATCGCCGAGGCCTGGCTTGGCCTCGATGCCACCGCTAACTACGAGCTCGTTCTTGAAAGACCGGGCCGCGTACTCGATTGCGGCTGAGATCCCTTCGCCTGGGACGTGGGGGTATGCGCGCCGAATGTCCTCGGGGGAGGCTCCGTTTGCCAGCAGCTCGAGCACGATTTCGACGCTGATCCTGGTGCCGGCGATGCAAGGTTTCCCCCCGAGAACGGCTGGATTGGAGGTGATCCAGTCAGCGACCATGGTCAAAGCGTACCACGCTGGCCCTGGTCGATTGTCAGGCGCACAGAGCCTCTCGGCCTTCGGCCCCGTTCGGAGCGGCCCCTAGAGAAAATTTGAAGCGTACGCTTGTCCTTGACGGTAATAGTACTAAGCGTACGCTTCAGATATGAAGTCGATTCAGGCGACCGCGCTGCGGCGGAACCTCTACGACACCCTCAAGAGGGTGGCATACGAACGTATGCCGGTATCGATCACGAGACGGGGCCGGGAGATCGCTCGGATCGTCCCGGTCTCGGCGAGCGCCAAGCCCGAGATTCCCCTGGGTCGGATCGCCGAATTCTGCCGAAAACACGGTGTGAAGGAGCTTCACCTCTTTGGCTCGATCTTGAACGACGAGTTCGACGACCAGAGCGACGTCGACGTCATGATCGACATGATCGACGCCGACGCACCGCGGAGCTTCGAGGAATCGTTCGCGATGACCGACGAGCTGGAGGAGATCTTTGGCCGCAAGGTCGACCTGCTGACGAAGAGGCTGGTGACGTCCAGCACCAACCAGCACAGGAAGAGGTCCATCCTCGATTCCGCTCGGCTCGTCTATCCATGAAGTCATGACGCGCGGTCAGCGAGAAGATCGGGACGCCGCTCTCCTGGCAGATATCGCCGATGCGGCCGCCTGCATTCGGGACTACGTCAGAGGGCAGACGATGGTCGATTTCATCGGCAGCCGGATGATGAGGGACGCTGTGGTTCATCAGCTCATCGTCATCGGCGAGGCGTCCAAATCGCTCACCGACTCGACCAAGGCCAAGTACCCGCGCATCGAGTGGAAACTCATCGCGCGCATGCGAGACAAGCTCGCGCACCACTATCGAGACATCGAGGTTGAAAAAGTATGGAAATACGCCGCGGAGAACATCCCAGAGCTGATCGAGATGCTTGAGCTTCCAGGATCCGAGGGCTGAGGGGACCGGCCCATCCGAAGGCTGAGGGGCTGGCCGGACACATAGAGGGACCGGGCACATAGAGGACTGGCCGCGTCAGGGGAAAACATCTAAGCTGTGCTTCCTTAGTACCTTTACATCCTGCGCTAAAGCGCTGATCTGGGAGACTCAATGGGGGACACGCGGGTTCGGCTGGCTTCGATTTCTCGGTTGTTTCCACTCCTTCCGGCGCTGGCGGTCTTCGGGCTGTCGGCTGGGTGTGGCGACAACTTGCCGTCGCAGTCATCGAATGCGGGAACCAGCGGCGGCGGCGCCGGCGGCAGCGCGGGCGCCGGCGGCAGCGCGGCGATCTCCGGCAGCGCGGCGACAGACGGCGGCGCGGCGACAGACGGCAGCGCGGCGACAGACGGCAGCGCGGGCACCGGCGGCGGCACCGGCGGCATC
>CAYTTF010000476.1:0-3143 GCA_964440665.1 uncultured Myxococcales bacterium
TCTTTCAATCGCCCGCTGGATTGCGCGAGCTGCTGCGCGGCCGTCTCTTCGGCCGTCCCGTCGAGGCGCTGGCGGGCGTGTCGTTCACCGTCCCGCAAGGCGAGATCGTCTGCATGATGGGGCCCAACGGCGCCGGAAAATCGACGCTGGTGCGGATCCTGGGTGGGCTCCTGCTGCCGTCGGCCGGACGGGCCGAGGTGGGGGGCATCGACGCGGGCGCCGGCACCTCCGAGTTCCGGCGGCGGGTGGCGTTCGTGGTCGGTGACGAGCGGAGCTTCCACTACCGCGTCTCGGGGCGCGGCAACCTGCACTACTTCGCGGCGCTGCACGGCCTGCCCGCCGCGACCGCGCGCCGGCGGACCGGCGAGCTCCTCGAACGGGTGGGTCTGGCGGAGGCCGCCGATCGCCGTTACCGCGAATACTCCCGGGGCATGCGGCAGCGTTTGGCGATCGCGCGCGGTCTGCTCGGCGATCCGAAGGTGCTCCTCCTCGACGAGCCGACGCTGGGCCTCGATCCGAAGGGCGCACGCGATCTCCGGGCGTTCCTGCGTGACGAGATCATTCGCGGCGTCGGCCGCACCGCGATCGTGTGCAGCAACGATCCGGCCGAGGCGCGCGCGATGTCCGACCGGGTGCTGTTCCTCGAAGCGGGCCGGCTGCGCGGCGAGTCGGCGCCCGACCGCATCGAAGCGGAGCTGGGCCTGTGAGCTCGGCCCCTTCAACCCCGGCGCGTGCCGGATGAGCGGCCCCCCCGTCGCTCGGCTGCCCTGGTTCCTGCGGGTGCTCGTCGCCTTCATCCGGCGCGAGCTGGCGGCGCTCGGTGGCTACCGCACGGCGTTCATCATCCGGATCTTTGGCTTCGGTCTGGCGGCCGCGTCGCTGCTGTTTCTCTCGCGCTTCGTCGGTGCGGCCATCAACCCGCACCTCGCCGTCTATCGCGGCAACTACCTCGGCTTCGTGGTGATCGGTTTTCTCGCCACGGAGTTCCAGCAGGTCGGCGTTTCCGGTCTGGCGCAGCGGATCCGCTTCGCCCAGATGATGGGGACGCTGGAAGCCGAGGTCGCCACCCCCGCGCCCCCCTGGATGGTCCTCGGTGCGCCGCCGGTCTACGAGTTCGCGGCGTCATCGGTTCGCTCGGCGGCCTATCTGCTCGGCGCCAAGCTGCTGCTGGGGCTCGATCTGTCGAGGGTCAATCTGGTCTCGCTGGCCATTTCGGTGCCGCTCATCATCGCGGCCTTCTCCGGCCTCGGCCTGTTGGCGGCCGCGACGACCATGCTGGTGCGCCGCATGAACCCGGTGGCGATGGTGATCGGCTCGCTCTCGTTTTTCCTCTCGGGGGTGATGTACCCGGTGACCGTGTTGCCGGCCTGGCTGCGCGAGGTCGGCCGACTGCTCCCGCTCACCCATGCCCTGGCGGTCCTTCGGGGCGCTCTCCTGGTCGGGGCGGGACCGGGCGAGCTGCGCGACTCGCTGCTGGCGCTGCTGATCTTCGCGGGCGTCCTCGCCCCCATCGGCGCCGGCCTCTTCGCCTTCGCGCTCAGACGCGCCCGCGTAGACGGCTCGCTGTCTCACTATTAGTGCGCGGCGTCGCAACGGGTGGCTCTATCGAGGTCGAGCTCCGCCAGCCGATAACCACCGACGCCCCCGCGCCGCGGCGTGCTACAATCAAGTCTCGCCGTTCCTAGTTCCTGGCACCGAAGTGGACGGCGCCTCTCCGTCGCCCCCGCGTCTGAAAGGAGTCATCCCGATGGCCGTTTCCGAATCGACCGGCAAGACGGGCGATACGCCCGCGCTGATCGCGAAGGTCGCCGCGCTGCAGAACTTGAAGGAGTTCGCCGCCCTGAACTGGACGGGGGCCTTCGACGAGTACCTGGCCCTCATTCGCAAGAACCCCGCCGTCACGCGTAGCGCCTTTCAGCGCGTCTACGACATGATCCTGTCCTACGGGCAGGAAGAGTACATCGACAACAAGAAGCGCCTCATCCGATACAACTTTTTCAAGGACGAGCAGCACAACGGGCGCGACGCCATCTTCGGGCTCGACATCCCGCTCATGCGACTGGTGAGCGTGCTGCACAGCGCGGCCCAGCGCTACGGGACGGAGCGGAGGGTGATCCTGCTTCACGGTCCGGTCGGCAGCTCGAAGTCGACCATCGCGCGCCTCATCAAGCGGGGGATGGAAGAGTATTCGCGCACGCCCGAAGGGGCGCTCTACACCTACGATTGGGTGCTGCCCGAAAAGCTGGCGCGCATCACGGGCGGGCAGACCACCTTCAAGTGCCCCATGCACGAGGAGCCGCTGCGGCTGTTCCCGCCGGAGTGGCGCGACAAGGCGCTCACCGAGCTGGGGATCAACGTCGCGGGGAAGCCCCAGGTCCACATCGAGGGCGATCTGGATCCCGCCTGCCGTCTCATCTTCCGCGAGCTTTTGGCGGAGTACAAAGGCGATTGGGCGGAGGTGGTCAAGCACGTGCGGGTGCGCCGGATGATCCTGTCCGAGCAGGACCGGGTCGGCATCGGGACCTTCCAACCCAAGGACGAGAAGAACCAGGACTCGACCGAGCTGACCGGCGACATCAACTACCGGAAGATCGCCGAGTTCGGTTCGGACAGCGATCCGCGCGCTTTCAACTTCGACGGTGAGTTCAACATCGCCAACCGCGGGATCATCGAGTTCATCGAGGTCCTCAAGCTGGACGTCGCCTTTCTCTATGACCTGCTGGGAGCTTCCCAGGAGCACAAGATCAAGCCCAAGAAGTTCGCGCAGACCGACATCGACGAGGTGATCCTGGGCCACACCAACGAGGCCGAGTACAAGAAGCTGCTCTCGAACGAGTTCATGGAGGCGCTACGCGACCGGACGGTCAAGATCGACATCCCGTACATCACGCGCGTTTCGGAGGAGCAGCGAATCTACGCCAAGGACTACAACGCCGGAAAGATCCGCGGCAAGCACATCGCGCCGCACACGCTGGAGATGGCGGCGATGTGGGCGGTGCTCACGCGTCTCGAAGATCCCAAGAAGCACCAGCTGACCCTGGTGCAGAAGATGAAGCTCTACGACGGCAAGACCTTGCCGGGCTTCACGCAGGACAACATCAAGGAGCTGCGCAAGGAGGCGGTGCGCGAGGGGATGGACGGGA
>CAYTTF010000477.1:0-3087 GCA_964440665.1 uncultured Myxococcales bacterium
TCGTCGATCCGCGAGCGCCCGAGTCGAGCATCCTTCTCACCAAGGCCTCGGGACAGATGCACGCGGGAGGCGCGCCGCTCGCCGCCGCCGACGCACGCCGCGCGGCAATCGTCGCCTGGATCGCCCGGCTGGCGGCGCCACCGCCGGCCGCTGCCCCGGCTGCGGGCGCCCCCGGCGCGCCGGCTCCCGAGTCGAGCGTCCCGGCTGCCCCGGCGCCGCCCGAGTCGAGCGTCCCGGCTGCCCCGGCGCCGCCCGCTCCCCCACCGCCGAGCTCCGTCCCGCCCGCCGGCCTCGGGCTGCCGCTCGGGTTCATGCTCAACGGCCGCCTCGATCTGAACTACGAGCGCCGTCAGTTCACCGGCAATCCGTTCGATTCCTCGAGCGTGGCCGCTCTCCGCAGCTATCATCACTTCCTCTTCCTGTCGCGCGACGCCGGCGATCCCTGCGGACTCACCGTCGAGATGCTGACGCTGCTGTTCTGGGAGGGGCACTGCCGCCTGCCGTGGCGGCCCGGGCCGGTGTCGGTGAGCGTGGCCGCCGGGAAGATCGTCGTACCGTTCGGCGCCGATCCGCTGTTCCACCAGAGCTATGGCGGTCTGGCCGGCTTCGATCAGGTCGTGCTGCCGCCCGTCTGGTCGATCGAAGGGGTCGCCGCGCACGCGGTCTACTGGCGCGGCCCGCTCAGCGTCACCGACGATCTTTACGTAGTGCGCGGCTACGCGCTCCAGCAAGCCGATTCCGTGATCAATCTGCAGAGCGGCTTCTCGCCCGACGACGACACCAAGCTGGCGATCGGAAACCGGCTCGGCGCCGCCTGGATGGGGATCTCCGCCTGGTACTCGGCCTACTTCAACCCGCTCGGGTTCGGGCGGCACCTCTTCATGCAGGCCATCGACGTCAACATCTGGCGACAGCGACAGATCCCCGTGCTCGGCCACTTCAGCCTCGGGTTCGGCCTGCTGCGCGCCGACGTTTCGGGCGGAGGCCCCGGCGTCGGCGGCGTCGGCTACGACTACTACGACTTCGCCGACTACCTGCAGCTTCGCTACTACCCGGTCGACTGGCTGTTCCTGCAGTACCGCACGGGCCTCTTCACCTTCGACAACATGCGCGGGCTGGTCGTGGACAACTCGCGTCTCACGAACGCCGACGGCTCGACCCACAACTTCGGGATCGTGGCGCGCACCCGGAACCTCTGGTTCGGGATCTTCACCTTCATCAACCTCGAGAAGGTGAACGAGATCCCCAACGACATCTTGCGCTTCAACGTGACGTATGAGTTCTGACCGCCACCTCCGACCAAACGGGCACCCTGAGAGGGTTCCCGGACCCTCCCGCGGCGACTCCGCTGGCCAGAGCCCATCTCCGTCCACGCGATCTCGCCGCTGGGTGCTGGCTCCGTTTCTGGTGGCCGCCGCGCTGGGGTGCGCCGACTTCTCGCGCGGAGGCCCCTCGATGGACGTGGGCGAGTCAACCGATGCGGGTGCGACCGGAGACGGGGGGGCGCTCACCTTCGCCGCCGACATCTACCCGCTGCTCACGATCTGCATGAGCTGCCACGTGCCCGGCGGCGCGGCCTCGGACACTTCGCTCATCTTCAGTGGCAACGCCGCCACCGACTACACGACGGTCCTGCAGTTCGTCGACACCTCCGCACCCGCTGGCAGCCGGATCCTCTCCAAGGTGAGCGGCAATGGGCACGGCGGCGGGAGCATCTACGCAGCTGCGTCGCCCGAATACGACACCATCCTGCAGTGGATTCAGCAAGGAGCACCACCATGACGTTCCGCCGTCGATCGCTCGTCCTTTTTGCGCCTTTAGTCCTGGGCGGCGCGCTCGGCTGTGCGCAGCTCGAGAGCGACAATCCCAACGCGCCGGTCCCCGCAATCACGATCGGCGGGCCAAACGTGGTCGTCGTCGGTCAGACGATCACGCTGACCCCCACGACCAGCCACGGCGCTGACACCAGCTACACCTTCACCAGTGCTACCCCGGCCGTTGCCACCGTCGACAACACCGGCGTCGTCACTGGGGTCGCGCCCGGCCAGACCAGCGTGACGGTGACGGGCGCGCAGACGAAGGCGACCGCCAGCACGCCGATCGTGGTGGAGACCGACACCTCGCAGATCCCGTTCTATCAGGCCTGGATGATGTCCCCGCACTCGGACAGCACCGCCCTTGCCTTCAACCACTGGAACGCGCAGGGGAGCATCCCGGTCGAGTGCGCCCGCTGTCACAGCCGCCAGGGGTTCATCGACTACCTGGGAGGCGACGGGAGCACGCCGTTCGTGGTCGACCGGCCTGCGCCGATCGGATCGGTCGTCGACTGCCAGACGTGCCACAACTCGGCCGCGAACACTCTGTCCCAGGTGAACTTTCCGTCGGGCGTGACCGTCGCCGGGCTCGGCGGCGAGGCGCGCTGCATGACCTGCCATCAGGGGCGCTCGTCGGGTCCCACGGTCGACGCGGCGATCGCCGCCGCCGCGCCGGCCAGCGATGACACGGTGAGCGCGGCGCTCAGCTTCGCGGACATCCATTACACGCCGGCCGCCGCCACGCTCTACGGCGGGCGGGCGCACGGCGGCTACGAGTACGCCGGTCAGAGCTACGACGTCCGGTTCCGCCACGTCGACAGCACCGATACTTGCATCACCTGCCACGACCCCCACTCGACCCAGGTCGTCTACACCACCTGTGCTACCTGTCACCTGGGCGTGACCGACCTCGCCAGCGCGCAGCAGATCCGGATGGAGTCGTCGATCGACATCGACTATGACGGCGATGGGAACGTCTCCGACGGAATTTACGGTGAGGTCAAGGGCCTCTTCAACAAGCTCGGCGCTGCCATCGTCACCTACGGCGCCGAGAACAAGACGCCGATCTGCTACGCGGGCAGCAGCTATCCGTACTGGTTCGTCGACACCAACGGCGACGGGGCCTGCTCGGCGACGGAGGCGATGGCCAGCAACGCCTTCACCAGCTGGACGGCGCGCCTCGTCCGCGCCACCTACAACTACCAGCTGGTCAACAATGACCCGGGCGCCTTCGCCCACAACGCGAAGTACGTCATCCAGTTGCTCTACGACG
>CAYTTF010000478.1:0-3080 GCA_964440665.1 uncultured Myxococcales bacterium
CCAAGCGCGCCATCGAGGTCTACCGCGAGATCCTGCGCGCCGATCCGCACGACGCCGTGTCGATGCGCGCGCTGGTCGAGATCTACGAGCGCGAAGGGGACTTCGCCGGCCTCGCGAACGCGCTCCGCGAACAGATCGAGCTCACCACCGCCAAGCAGGAGCGGGTGAGCTTGCTGCGCCGGGTGCTGGTGATCTACGACGAGCGCACGGGCGATCTGGTGCAGGGGCAATGGGCGGCGAGCGAGATCCTGCAAGCGGTCCCCGGCGATCGCGACACGCTGACGCGCCTCGAACGAATCCTCGAACGGGCGGGCCAGCCGGCAGACCTGGTGCGGGTCCTGGAGCTCCACGCCAAGCACGCGGCCAACGCCGACGAGAAGCTCCAGCTCTTCCGGCGCATCGCCGAGATCCTGTACACCAAGCTGCAGGACCCGACCGGTGCGGCCACGCGCCTCGAGGAGGTGGTCCGCCTCGATCCCGACGACGCCAAGGCGCTGGCCGGATTGATGGAGATCTACACGGCCCTCGGCCGTCACGACGATCTGGCGCGTGTCCTCGACATCCAGGTCGAGCGGGTCATCGCCGATCCGGCGGAGCAGGCCGAGTATCTGCGCCAGCTCGCCCGGCTGGTCGAAGGGCCGCTCGGCGACGGCCCGCGGGCGCGCAAGTCGTGGGAACAGATCGCCGATCTGCTCCCCACCGACGCCGAGGCGCTCGACGCGCTGGCGCGCCTCTATACCGCCGAGAAGGACTGGCCGATGCTCGTCCGAATCCTCGATCGGCAGGCGCCGCTGGCGACGGAGCCCGGGCGCGCCGTGGAGCTCGCCCTGCTGCGGGCGCAGGTCTTCGACGAAAAGCTTCACGACGTCGACGCGGCGGCCGAGGCGCTCGAGCGGTTGATCGCCGAGATCGATCCGCGCAGCGCCGAGGCGCACACCCGCCTGCGGGCCTACTATGAGCAGGACGAGGACTGGCCGCGGGTCGTCAAGATCGCGGAGCGGCAGCTGTTCTTGACCGAGGATCCGGCCCAGCGGGTGCCACGCTCGATGGAGTTTGCGGCGCTGGTGCGCGATCGGCTGGGCGACGACCGCAAGGCGATCTCGATCTACGAACGCGTCCTGGAGATTGATCCGGAGAACCTGGCCGCGCTGGAAGCGGTCGCGGGCCTCTACGGGACGACCGGCAACTACCAGCGCCTGGCCTACGCCGACGAGAAGTTGCTGGAGCGGATCGAGGATCCGGCGGCGCGCCGAAAGCTGCTGGTCCAGATCGGCGAGATCTACGAGACCCACCTGGAGGACCCCGCCCGGGGATTCGACTGGTACCGTCGCGCCTACATCGAAGGACCGACCGCGGAGAATCTGCAGCTCGTCGACCAGGCCGCGGAACGCCACGGGCTCTTCGAAGATCTGATCCAGATCTACGAAGGGGCCCGCGCGCGCGCGACCGAATCGTTCGAGCAGCTGGCGGCGTCGCTCAAGATCGCCCTCATCTACGAGGAGAAGCTGGCCGATCCGACGCGGGCCTTCCAGACCTTGGTCGACACCCTGCCGGCCGATCCGGCGGGTGACGAGTTGCTCCACAACCTCGAACGACTGGCCGAGCGGACGGGGGACTGGAAGCGCCTCCTCGACGTCTACGCGCAGGTGGCGCGGGCGCGCACCGAGACCGAAGAGCGGGTCGAGCTCTTGCGCCTGCGGGCCGACGTGCGGGAGCGGCGCATGGGCGACCCGTCGGGTGCGCTCGACGAGACCCTGCGCAGCTTCGCGATCGAGCCCAAGAACTCGCGCACACAGGAAGAGGTGCTGCGCCTGGCGCGGGTCACCGGGCGATGGGAAGAGGCGATCAAGGTTCAGGGCCAGCTGTTCGCGCTGGCCGACGAGCTGACCGAAAAGCTGACCGTCGCCCGCAGCGCGGCCCACCTCGTCGAGCACGAGGTCAAGGATCTGGTGCGCGCGTTCCGCGCCTATTTGAACGCGTTTCGCCTGGCGCCCGATGACGAGGAGATCGTCGGCCACCTCTGGCGCCTGGCGTCTCGCATCGGCCGCTATGACGGCGGCGCGGGCCTGGCGCCCGACCTCACCGAGACGCCGCACCACCTCGGCAAGCCGCACGATCTCGAAGAGCCGCCGGCCGAGGCCGAGGCGCAGGCGGAGGCCGATGCGGAGGCCGGCGCCGAGATGGAGGCCGAAGGCGCTCCGGAGGTCGAAGCCGAAGCGACCACCGAGCCCGACGATCTGGATGTCGTTTCCGTCGAGGTCGACGTGGACGGAGACGGCGCGGCCGCCGCCCCAGCGGGTCCGTTCGCCGACGAAGTGGCGCCGACGCCGCCACCCGTCGCGGTCGCCGGAGAGCTGTCGACCTCGGCAACCGGTGTCGACGCCGGCGGGGAATTCTCCGACGAGACCGACGACCAGATCGAGGAGATCGGCGACGAGGAGCTGCTCGAGGAGCGCGAGGACGACGAGGCGGCCGCCCGCCCGCCGGCGCCGCCGCCGCGGACGCGATCACCCGAGGACCAGCGCTTCGCGACCCCTTGGGAGGAGCTGGCCGCCGCCTACGAGGGGCTCCCCGCCGAGGACACCGACGATCGCTGGGTCTACCTGCGAAAGATCGCCGAGGTCTGGGAGCGCGGGCAGCACGATATCGACCGAGCGCTCGACGCGCTCGGTCGGGCGTTCCGTCTCGACATCACAGACACCGAGATCCGCGCGGAGCTGGAACGGATCGGCGAGCAGTACAACCGCTGGGAGCGCGTCGCCGAGATCTACCTGGGCTCGATCGACGAATTTGGACCGATCGAGGCTGCGGTAACGCTGCACCACGATGCTGCGCTGGTGCGAGAGCGGCTCGGCCAGATCGGCCAAGCGGAAGAGCTCTACCGGTCGATCTTGCGTCTCAAGTCGGACGACGCGAAGGCGATCCAGCGGGTCGAGGAGATCTGCCGAGATCAGCAGCGCTGGGAAGATCTGGCCAACGTGCTCGAGCAGCGGACCGGCGCGCCGACCGAGGCGACGCCCCACGGTCTCGAGCGCCGCCGCCGCCTCCGCGAGCTGGCCGCCCTCTACGAAGAGCGCCTG
>CAYTTF010000479.1:0-3076 GCA_964440665.1 uncultured Myxococcales bacterium
GCCCGTGTCACCTGGGAGGGAGTGGTCGGCTCACGCCGACCGTGCAGGCGACCAACATCGTGCGCTGCGCCCTGCGCGCCGAACCGCGGCTGAAGCCGTCCCGGAGGGCGCGGGCCAAGCGGAGCGGAAGGCGGGTGACGGCGAGCTCACGACGCGACGACCTTACCAGTCCGCCGCTATATTGCCAAGTATGTCGACTGACATTATGATGTTTAGCCGGGGGGCGCTGCACGGCCGGCCGGGGCGCGCCGGCTGACCATGCGCGCCGGCGGGCCAAAGCGGGGGGTGGCCGGCGCGATCGCGGTGCTCGGCGTCGCCCTGGTGGCGATGCCGGTCGTCTTCCAGATGTTCGACCGCGCGCCAAAGGGCGCAGCGATGATCGCCTCGTTCCGGCCGTACATGACGGCCGCGCGCCTCGGCGGCTACCAGGCCGAGCTGCGCGAGATCAACGCGGGCGTGTCCGATGCGCCCGCGGTCGCGGCACGCCTCTTCGGGTCGGCTGGACCCGGCGCCCAGGAACGCCTCGCTGCGCGCTTCGCGGACTTCGCGCAGTTCGAGCTGCAGTGGCGCGTGATCGACCCCAGCATGAGCGGGATGATCACCACGATCCGGGCGAACCTTGGGAACTACCAGGCCGTGGCCGCGCTGCCGAGCTTCACCCTGTTCCCGTGGTTCTTCGTGCTGCCGGGGCTGATCGTCGCCGGCCTGATCGCACTCGCAGTAGCGCGCCCTGCTCGCTGGCGCCGGGTCCGCTGGGTGTTGGTCGCGCTCGGCGTGGGCCTCGTGCTCGCGCCCGCAATCTTCCAGATGTTCTCGCGTGCTCCCGCCGGTGGCCGGATGGTGAGCGCCTTCCGGACGATCGAGACGAACGCCCGCGTGCAGCAGATCCAGGGCTATTTCGGCGAGATGTCCGTCGGCCAGGGCGCGGTCCAGCTGGAACTGCTGCCGGCGCTGCGGCGTTCGGGCCTGAGCGCCACCGAGCTGGCCGCCGGCTACCCCGGCCTTGAGCGCTTCGACCGGCAGTGGGTCCACATCCTCAACGACATGACGCCAATGATCGGCGCGATGAGCGACAACGTCGTCAACTACGAGGCGGTGGCCGCGTTACCGGCGTTCGTGTTGTTTCCGTGGTTCTTCTTCATCCCCGGCGTGCTGCTGGCCGGCCTAGCGATCACAGCTGGGACGTCGCTGCTGCGCGCGCGGCCGGAGCCCTCTTCCCAACTTCCCAATTCCCCAACAGAAGGAGTCACATGATCCGCCGTTCCATTCCGCGCCTCGGTGCAGTCCTCGTGGCTGTCGCGGTGCTGGCCATCGCCGCGGCGCCGGCGGGCGCCGCGCAGCTCAAGGGCGTCTTCCGCATCTCTGCCGGGTCGTACTTCCGCATGGAGGAGCCGACCGGCGCGAAGGTCAAGTATTTCTCGAATCCCTACTCCACCGACGCCAACAAGACCTACACACTCGTCACCGCGGGCACCAGCGGTGGTCTTCGCGCCGGCGCGCTGCAGCCCGCGCCCAGCCCGGCCTTCGACGCGAAGGGGGACTCGCTTGCGGCCCTGATCATCGCGCCGACGAACTTCACGGGCATCAAGTTCGGCCTCGTCACGGTCGGGACCGCGCCGAGCATCTCGGCGAGCGCAGGTCACCTGAGTGGGCAGTTGAGCGGCTTCACGGCTGAGTGGAACAAGCTCACCTTCAAGCAGGGCTCGAGCCGCGTCGGCGGCACCTACAACGCCACGACGCACGCCTACGTGCTGACCTGGTCGAGCCAGATCTCTGGGGGGCCGTTCAATGGCTTCACGGGTGTTTGGCATCTGCAGGGCACGTTCGTGGCATCGACGTAGTTCGTGGTCGTACCCCGCGACGCCGGCCGGCGTCGCGGGGCACCCACGTCGCACCGAGTCCTCGTGCCGCGACCGGCGGCCGGCGCGTGGCCGGTCTGCTCAGCCCACGAAACCAACAAGTCACGGCGTCGCGCCGAAAGCCTCCGCCATGCGGGTGCCGAGCAGCTTTTTCACGAGTTCCTTCGGCAGTGGCTGCGTTGCGCGCGGTTGTACCGTTTGGATCCGCGAACGAAAGGAGCCCCATGGCGCAATCCAGCGTGTCTTTGATCGAGTCGGCCGGGCGGCCGACTGTCGTGGTGGCTCGGGAGACGACCTGGAGGGAATTCCCGACGCTGTGGGGCTCGATGCTTGACGAGGTGTATGCCGTCGTGAGGTCCGCGGGCGCGGATGAATCGCGGCCTGGCGAGGACCGCTGGCAGAACGTCATGCTCTACAAGGACGACGTTCCGAACGTCGAGGTTGGCGTACTCGCGTCCGGCCCGTTCGCCGCGGTGGGGAATGTGATCTCGTCCGCGCTTCCCGCTGGCATGACGGCGGTGGCCACGCATCGTGGACCCTACGCGGGGCTCGACTCGACTCACTGCGCCGTTCGCGATTGGTGCGCGGCGCGCGGCCACCAGCTCGCGGGCCCGCGCTGGGAGATATATGGGCACTGGCGCGAGGATCCGAGCGAGCTGGAAACCGAGGTCCATTACCTCCTCGGCTGAGTGACTTCGCCGACGGCGGGAACTGCGCTGCCGCCGGCGGCGCGGACGTACCCGCGACCTACACCGAGAACCTCGGCCCGTTTGCGATCTGTGCCGAAGCGACCGACGCCTACGACGCCACCGCCCTGGACCCTCACCCGGCGTTCGGAGGCGAGAACGTCTTAATCTTCGCCAACAGCTACTTCGTCGACAAAAATGACTGCTGGTGCACCAGCTGACCGTGCGGCCGGACCGAGCGGACACTCTCGATTGAGCGTGCCTGGAGCGCTGCGCGGCGGAGTATGTGGCGGAGTCTGCGCTCCGCTGTTTCCCGGCGTGGTCGGATCGACACCGCGTCTATGGCGTCGCGCGAAAAGCCTCCGCCATGCGGGCGTCCAGCAGCTTTTTCACGAGCGCCTTCGGCAGCGGCTGCTCGACCGAGAAGTGCAGTGAACCCTTGGTCTTGGTGTACCCCTCGGTCTCCGCGGCGAGCTGCGGAAGCACCGAGCCGCTGTGGGGCAGGTAGCTCAGATGGTTCTTGAATGCCGC
>CAYTTF010000480.1:0-3056 GCA_964440665.1 uncultured Myxococcales bacterium
CGCGACTTCAACCTGATGGCCGATCGCCTCGCGCAGTACCGGCACAGCTCGCTCGGTGAGCTGCTGCAGGCTCAGCAGCAGGCCCAGGCCGCGATCGACAGCCTCCCCGACCCGATCCTGATCTTCGATCTAGAAGGCCATCTCCTGAGCGCCAACCGCGCCGCGGAGCGGGTCCTGCACGTGACGGTCGAGGAGGCGACCGGCGCGCCGATGGTGCGGGCCGAGCCCCAGATCCGCGCGGTGGTGGAGAAGGTGCGCGTCAAGGCCCTGGCCGATGAGGCCGGATACGCGCCGGCAGGTTTCGACGAGGCGGTGCGCGTCTCCCCGGGGGGCAGCGACGGCAACGACGTGTTCCTGCTGCCACGCGCGGCGCGGGTCACCACCGAACAGGGCGGCCTGGTCGGCGTCACCGTCATCCTGCAAGACGTGACCCGCGTGCTCCGCTTCGACGAGCTCAAGAACAACCTGGTGGCGACCGTCGCGCACGAGTTTCGCACGCCGCTCACCTCCCTGCGCATGGCGGTCCATCTCTGCGCCGAGGAGAGCGTCGGCCCCCTCAACGACAAGCAGCTCGACCTCATGCAGGCCGCGCGGCAGGACACCGAACGTCTGCAGCAGATCGTCGACGATCTGCTGGATCTGTCGCGAATCCAGGCTGGGCGAATGGAGCTCCACCGCAGGCAGGTCAGCGTCGAGTCGTTCATTCGCGAGGCGATCGCGCCCTTCACCAGCGCGGCGCGCGACAAGAACCTGACCCTCAAGTCCGAGATCCTTCCGAATCTGGGCGAATTCTCCGTGGACACGGAGCGCATGCAGCTGGTGCTGGCCAACCTGATCGGCAACGCGGTTCGCTACACGCCGTCGGGCGGGTCGATCGTCGTGCGCGGCCGGCGCGCCGAAGCCGCCGTCTTCATCGAGGTGCAGGACAGCGGCCCCGGCATCCCCAAGCAGTACCAGACCGCCGTATTCGACAAGTTCTTCCGGATGCCCGGCAGCGGCGCGGGCGGCGCCGGCCTCGGCCTCTACATTGCCAAAGAGATCACCCTCGCCCACGGCGGGCGCCTCAGCTTGACCAGCGAGCCCGGCCACGGGAGCAAATTCGCGGTCGAATTGCCGGCATCACCGCCCGCCTGAGAGCGGCCGAGGTGGCCACGCCGCGCGGCGTCTCGCCCTCGGCCGTCGGGAAACAACCGGGCTCAAGATCGCCGCCCAACCAGACGAGTCCTGTACGCCGTGAACAGCAGGATCTCAGAGTCGGCCGACATGATCGCCTGGAACAGGGCGAGGTTCCGCAGAACCGTCGAGCTGGTCTGCGCCATCGCGGCGGGGCTGGCCATCACCGTGATGTTCGTGGTCTTCTCTTCGATCCTCACGCGCTGATCGGCAACCGATCGATGGACCCCGGGAAGCGAGCGCTCCCGGAAGGATGAGCATCGCGTCCCCGAGCTCGTGGGAGAGGAAGCGGCCTGCCTCGGCGGCGGCCAGCGCGGCGACCAGCAGATCGCGCGGGGCGAAGGCGCCCAGGAGCGTGAAGTGGGTCTCCGGGGTGGCGTGTATGCCCGTGAAGATGCCGTCCGTGACCCGCGGGCGATAGCCGGCGTCGATGTGAAGGTCGGTCTCGCCGACCCCGGCCCGCGGCGCACCGGTGGCGGCGCTCGACCCTTCGAGCGCGCGGACCACGGTGGTTCCCACCGCCACCACGCGTCCGCCGCGGGCGTGCGTGTCCCCGATCGCGGCGATGGTCGCGGCGGGAATCTCGAAGCGCTCGGGCAGCGGCAGCGCCGCGTCGATGGCCGGATCTCCGGTGGCGCTCAGGCCGGCGCCGTGGGTGAGCGACGCCCAGCCGACGCCGCGCCGGCGCAGCCCGAGCAGGATTTCCCAGGAGAGGGAGCGCCCGGCCGATGGCATCTCGAACGCCCACGGGCGCGCGGCGTAGACGGTCTGGACCGCCCACAGCGGCAGCGCCTCGGTCAGGTACGAATACGAGACGGGCCGACCGGCGCGGTAGAGCGCCCCCCACAACGCGTCGCCCGCGAGCTCGAAGGCGAGCTCGACCAGGCGGGGCGATGGCGGGCGCGACTTGCCGACCACCGCCACCAGCTCGCCCTCGCCCTTACCGAAGAAGAGCCGCGCCCCCGTCGCGAGCGACGCCGGGGCGGGCGGTGGACGATCCTCCGTGCGCAGATGCCAGTCGCCCGCGCCGAACAGGACGGCCTGAAAGTTTCCGTCCCCGGCGGCGCCGATGAGCCGCGCCTCGACGGCGTTGCCCGCCTCGTCCCGACCGAGAAGCGACGCGGGAAGCGTGGCCGCGTCGTTCACGACAAGCAGATCGCCGGGCGCCAGCAGCGATGGCAGCGCGCCCGTGCGCAGCTCGCGGAGGGCCCGCGTCGCGCCCGCAGCCGGATCGACCACCAACAGGCGCACGTCGTCGCGCCGCGCCGGGTAGGTGCGCGCCGGCTCCATCAACCGGCCCCCCGCCCCTGGGGCGCCAGTGACGAGACGGCGACGCGCGCCCCGGAGGACGCGCCAGCAACGCGCGCCCCCGAGGCCGCGCCGGCGATCCGGTCCCCGGAAGGCGCGTCACCCAGATCGCCGATCAGCTCGAGGATACCGGCGGCCACCCGGGCCGGATCCGCCAGCGTGGCCGGGTCGGCGTCGGGCATCGCCTCGGCGTGCATGCGGGTGTTCATCTCACCGGGATCGACGCTGAAGATGCGGACGCCGGTCCCCGCCAGCTCCGCCGCCCAGATCCGCGTCAGGTGATCGAGCGCGGCCTTGGAGGCGCCGTACGCGCCCCAGCGCTCATACGGCTCGACCGCGGCATCGGAGCTGATGTTCACGATGGTGCCGTGCCCGCGCAGCACCATCGATCCGGCCACCGCCTTCGTGAGCCGAAACGGACCCACCAGGTTCACCTCCAGCGCGCGGCTCAGGTCTTCGCACTCGGTGTCGAGCAGCATCCGCAACGGCACCGGCCCCAGCGTGCTGGCGTTGTTGACCAGCAGATCGACCGGTCCGACCAGCGCCGCGGCCTGGCCGGCGATGGCGTGTGCCGC
>CAYTTF010000481.1:0-3047 GCA_964440665.1 uncultured Myxococcales bacterium
TCCGCCTGCTTGCGCGCGGTGTTGTCGGTGCCGATCAGCAGATAGCCGATGATGACGTCCTGCACGTCACGCAACGCCGTGATGGACACCATCGCCGGAAACCGGCTGCCATCCTTGCGGATGTAGGTCAGCTCGTAGATGTCTTCGATCCCGCGCGACGCCTTGAAGACCAGGGCCTCGAAACCTGGCGCAATAGGGGTTCCGAGCTCGACGCTGAGCGCTTTGGCGCGCGCGATCACCTCCTCCGGATCGGAGATGTCGGCCGGCGTGATCTTGTTCATCACCTCGGCGGCCGAATAGCCCAGCATGCGCTCCGCGCCAACATTGAAGATCTGGATGACGCCCTTGGCGTCGGTGGCGATGCTCGAAAAGTTGGCGCTGTTGAAGATCGCGCTCTGCAGGGCGCCCGTCTTCAGCAGCGCCTCCGAGTGTCGAACGTCTATGGCGGCGACGTCAGACGCACTCACGGCAGCTTCGGAGCTGGTCAAGGCCACGATGCTAAGCACGATCGCCCTCGGCGGTGGATGGACACCTCTTTTGTGACGCGATCGGGTCCGATGTTTGTCGGAACCCGGAGCCGGCCCGGGGCGGTGCCCCCCCCCGGTAGCTCATCCGCGTACCGCGACGGAGTCCACCTACGCGTGATAAGCCAACGTCATGCCCCACGACGCCCAAAGCACCGCGATCCTCGATCGTGAGCAGTTGCGCGCCAAGCTCGCGCGCGGCGACGATTTCAAGCTGGTGATGGCGTCCAGCGACTGGGGATTTCGTGCCAAGCACCTGCCCGGGTCGATCCATTTCAAGACGCCCGAGGAGATGTTCGCGGCGCTGGCCAAGGACGAGGAGATCGTCGTCTACTGCTCGAATCAGGACTGCCACGCCAGCCTGGCCACCATTCAGAAGCTGCGCGATCACGGCTACACCCACGTCGGCCATTTTCCGGGCGGCCTCATCGACTGGGAAGGCGCCGGGCTCCCCATCGAAGGCGACTGGGCGTAGAGTGCGACAATGAGCCGCGGTGCGCCTCTGTGGATGGGGATCGCCTTGGGGATCGGGATGGTGACATGCGGCGGCGGCGGCGCGCCGCATGTCGAGATCTCGGGCAAGTCGCCGGCGGATGGGGCGGCCCTCGCGGCGAGCGCCGTCTGCATGCACGAGGTGCGTTGCGGAGAGGTGAGCATCACCTGCGAGGGTGGCGGCGGTGGCGGCAGCGACGGGAGTACTTCAACCACCACCTGCACAGCGACGATCGGACCCGTCGTCTACGCGGACTGCTACGCGAATGCTAGCAGCGATATCGAGACGCTCTTGTCGTGCGCGGCCCTCACGGCTGATCAGGTCAACACGTTGGAGGTCTGCTTCGACACGCTCGACGCCCAGGCCTGCGTAACCCAGGCCGAGGCAGACGCCCAAGCGCGTGCCGCCGCCGAGGGAACCTCTCCGCCTTCCGACGCTCTCCCGGTCTCGTGCGCCCTGCTCTCGACGCCGCCGCCGGGGTGTTCGGCGCCGACTCGCTGAAAAAGGACCTGGGCCCGGGCGCGCCGTCGCTTGAATCTGCGGCGCGCGGAGGGCACCCTGGGGTCGAGTGGCCGCGCCCATGCGCACAACTGTTGTCCTCGTCTTCGCGCTGGCGGCCAGCGGCTGTGCGCCGAAGAGCGTGAAAGCGCAGGGGCCCGTCGTCGCCGAGGGTCGCAAGACCTACGCCAAATTCTGCGTAACCTGTCACGGCCCGGAGGGAAGCGGCTACGCCGCCGACAATTCACCGTCGCTGCGCAGCCCCACCTTTCTGTCGTCCGCAACGGACGCCTTTCTCCGCGCGGGAATCACCCGGGGACGACCCGGCACGGCGATGGCCGCGTTCGGACGAGCTCTGGGCGGGCCGCTCGATGCCGCGGCGGTGAACGCGATCATCGCCTACCTGCGGGACGGCGGGCCGCCGCTCCGCCCGCTGCCGCCCGGGCCCGTCAACGGTGACTTGAAAAAGGGCCGGGTGATCTACCAGGCCAACTGCGCGCGCTGCCACGGGACGCAAACCCAGCGGAGCAGCGCGATTCATCTCGCCAACCCGATTCTGCTGGAAACCGCGAGCTTCGGTTTTCTTCGCTGGGCGGTCGAGATGGGCCGCCCGCCAACGTCGATGGTGCCCTGGAAGGGCGCGCTCACCGCGGCGCAGATCGACGACGTGGTCGCCTACGTGCGGTCGATGGCCGTGACCCCCGGCATCCCGGCGCGTCCCCCGCCGCCCGTCGCGCCGGCCCTGGGACCGCTGCCGCCGCGCAAGGGACCGATCGTGCTCAACCCGAAAGGTCGCGCGCCGGACTTCGTGCTGAAGGAGAACCTCTACGTCTCGATCGACCAGGTGAAAAAGGCGCTCGACGACAAGCGGCGGATCGTCATCACGGATGCGCGCGCCCCCTCCGACTGGCTGAACCTGCACATCGTGGGCGCGATCTCGACGCCGTTCTACGACCCGCGAACGCTCGACGACCTCCCCAACGACGGCACCTGGATCGTCGCCTACTGCGCCTGCCCACACCACGTCTCCGGCCAGGTCGTCGACGAGCTTCGCAAGCGCGGCTACAAGCACACCGCGGTGGTCGACGAGGGGATCTTCGCGTGGCAACAAAAGGGCTACCCGGTCGTCGCCGCGCCCGGCCTGCTCCCGTCGCCGGCGCCGCCGCCCGTGCATCGTTAGTCGGTTCGAGGCCAGGCGAGCCGATCTGACCGGCGACCCGATCAGGTCCAGCGAAAAATTCGGACGGCGACCACGGAGGTGACGAGCGCCCACCCGACCAGCACGGCGATCGGATATCCCTGCGCGAAGATCGAGGCGCCATCGTTGACGACGTGGCGGAGGGCCTCATTGAAGGCGCTCATCGGAAGAAGGCGAATCGCCGGTTGAACCACCGCCGGAAACCGGCTCGACGAGAAGAAGACCCCGGAGAGCACCATCATCGGCAGCGTGATCAAGTTGATGAGACCGTTGGCCGTCTCGCTGTTCTGCGCGCGCGACGCGCAGAGCAGGCCCAGGCCGGCGAAGGACCAGG
>CAYTTF010000482.1:0-2998 GCA_964440665.1 uncultured Myxococcales bacterium
TGTTCGAGGCGACGCACGGCACGGCGCCCAAGTACGCCAACCTCGACAAGGTGAACCCCGGGTCGGTCATCCTGTCGGGCGTGATGCTGCTCGAGCACCTCGGGTGGACGGGCGCCGCCACCCGCATCGTCGCCGCGCTGGAAAAAACCATCTCGCAAAAGACCGTCACCTACGACTTCGCCCGCCAGATGGACGGCGCGAAGGAAGTGGCGTGCTCCGCCTTCGGCGACGCCATCATCTCCAATCTATGAACCCTCCCGCGATGGGCTCGGGCGAGCTAAGCTCGCCCTCCCCCGACGCGATCCGCTCTCCCCAACCGTTCTGATTTCTCTCACAGGAGTACGCATGCCCCGTAGGAACAAGATTGCTCTCATCGGCGCCGGCAACATCGGCGGTGAGCTGGCCGCGCTCTGCGCGCGCAACGAGCTCGGCGACGTCGTGCTGTTCGACATCCCCGACAAGGAAGGCCTCGCCAAGGGCAAGGCGCTCGACCTGGAACAAAACGGCGCGGTGCTCGGCGCCGACGCCGCCATCACCGGCACCTCGAACTGGGCCGATTGCGCCGGCTCCGATGTCGTCATCATCACCGCCGGCGTGCCGCGCAAGCCGGGGATGTCGCGCGATGACCTGCTCAGCATCAACCTCAAGATTATTCGGAACGTCGGCGAAAATCTGAAGAAGCATTGCCCGGACGCCTTCGTGATCGTGGTGTCGAACCCGCTCGACGTGATGGTCTACGAGCTGCGGCGGGTGACGGGCTTTCCGGGCGGCAAGGTGGTCGGCATGGCCGGCGTCCTCGACGCCGGGCGCTTTCAGCTCTTCCTGGCGCGCGAGGCGAAGGTGGCCGTCAAGGACGTGCGCGCCATGGTGCTGGGCGGCCACGGCGACACCATGGTCCCCGTGATCAGCTACTGCACCGTCGACGGCATCCCGGTCCGGCAGCTCATCGCGGCCGACAAGCTGGCCGCGATCGTCGAGCGAACCCGCAACGGCGGCGGCGAGATCGTCAAGCTGATGGGCACCAGCGCCTACTACGCGCCCGCCTCGGCCGCGATCACGATGGCGACCTCGTACCTGCGCGATCAGAAGCGTCTCCTCCCTTGCGCCGCCCAGCTCAGCGGCGAATATGGCTTCGAGGATCTCTATCTCGGCGTCCCGGTGGTCATCGGCGGCCGCGGCGTCGAGAAGGTGGTTACCATCGAGCTATCCGCCGACGAAAAGGCGATGCTCGACAAGTCGGCCGCGGCGGTGCGCGAGCTCATCGAGGCCTCGAAGAAGCTGTGAAGATCCACGAGTACCAGGCCAAGGAGATCCTCAAGAGGTTCGGTGTCCCGGTCCCGAAGGGGCGGCCGGTGTTCAGCCCGGACGAGGCGGAGGCGGCGGCCAAGGCGCTGATCGCCGAGACCGACAACGAGTTCGTGGTCGTCAAGGCGCAGATCCACGCCGGTGGGCGCGGCAAAGGCGGCGGCGTCAAGGTGGTCAAGGGCGCGGCGGCGGCGCGCGAGACTGCGCAGAAGATCCTGGGCATGAACCTCATCACGCACCAGACGGGACCGGGCGGCAAGCTGGTCAAGCGCCTGCTCATCGAGCAAGCGGTCGACATCGCGCGCGAGCTCTACCTGGGCCTGGTCGTCGATCGCGGCGTCGGAGAGGTGGTGGTGATGGCGTCGTCGGAGGGGGGCGTGGAGATCGAAGAGGTCGCGGCCAGCCACCCGGAGAAGATCCTCAAGGAAGCCGTCGACCCCGTCGTGGGCCTCGGGGCCTATCAGGCGCGCAATCTCGCCTACGGTCTCGGCCTGCACGGCGGGGCGGCCAAGAACGCCGCCGAGCTGTTCTCGCAGCTCTACACCGCCTTCGTCGCCACCGACGCGTCGCTCCTGGAGATCAATCCGTTGGTGGTGCTCACCGACGGGAAAGTCCTGGCGCTCGACGCCAAGGTGACCTTCGACGACAACGCGCTCTACCGGCAAAAGGATCTGGAGGCGCTGCGCGATCTCGACGAGGAAGATCCCGCCGAGACCGAGGCCAAGCGCTACGACCTGTCGTTCATCAAGCTCGACGGCAACATCGGCTGCATGGTTAACGGCGCCGGGCTCGCCATGGCGACCATGGACACCATCCAGCACTTCGGCGGCGTGCCGGCGAACTTCCTCGACGTGGGCGGCAGCGCCACCGAGGAGCGGGTCACGGCGGCCTTCAAGATCATCACCGCCGATCCTAAAGTGCGCGGCATCTTCGTGAACATCTTCGGCGGCATCATGAAGTGCGACACCATCGCGGCCGGCGTCATCGCCGCCATCAAGCAGGTAGGCCTCAAGGTTCCGCTGGTGGTCCGCCTGGAAGGAACCAACGTGGATCTCGGCAGGAAGATGTTGGCCGAATCGGGGCTGGCGGTGACCTCCGCCAACGACATGGCCGACGGCGCCAAGCGAGTCGTCGCCCTCGCAGCGGGAAAGGCCTGAGCCATGTCGGTCCTAGTTGGTAAAAACACCAAGCTCATCGTCCAGGGAATCACCGGCTCGGCGGGAACCTTCCACGCCAAGCAGATGCGCGAGTACGGCACCACCGTCGTCGGCGGCGTCACACCGGGCAAGGGTGGTCTGGTCCACGAAGGGTTCGCCGTCTTCGACACCGTCGCCGAGGCCGTCAAGAAGACCGGCGCCAACGCGACCGTCATCTACGTGCCGCCGCCCGGCGCCGCCGACGCGATCCTGGAGGCCGCGCAGGCCGGTATCGAGGTGATCGTCTGCATCACCGAGGGCATCCCCACCCTCGACATGGTGAGGGTCAAGCGCGCCCTCGGCGCCCACCCGAAATCGACGCTCATCGGCCCGAACTGTCCCGGGGTGATCACGCCGGGATCGTGCAAGATCGGGATCATGCCCGGCTACATCCACAAGCCTGGCAAGGTCGGCGTGGTTTCGCGCTCCGGCACGCTCACCTACGAGGCGGCGCACCAGCTGACCGCGCTCGGCCTGGGCCAGTCGACCTGCATCGG
>CAYTTF010000483.1:0-2988 GCA_964440665.1 uncultured Myxococcales bacterium
ACCCGGAACAGATCGACCACGATCGGATGCGTTCCACCAACATCGGCCCTGCTCGGCGAGAGCGCCAACCGTGGGTGGACGGCCAGCGCCCGCCGCACCTCGGAGACGTCGACCGACAGCGGGAACGTGGTCGAATCCAACCGCGCACCGCTCAGGTAGCGGACCGAGCCGCCGTTTGGTTTAGGGGAGATCAAGCGGGCTCCTAAAGGTCCTCACGTGAGACGCCGGGGAACGACAAGACGAAGTCGGGCCCGTAAATCCGGGAGGGCGTTTCGTAGCCGGATTGCCAGTCTCCCCCCAGCACCCGCCCGGCGATCGCGACGGCGGTCATGGCGGTAAACGTGTAGACCTCCGGCGTTCGGAGCCTGGCGGTCACGCAACGACCGTCCCCGTCTTCGGCCTCGGCGACAACGACGGCCGTCGCGGTCGCCCGCTCCTCCTCGCCTGGACCCTCGGGAAGAAAGCGGGTCCAGGTCTTCAAGTAGCGCTGAACGGGCGGGTGTCCCATCCACCACCCGAGGTGGCGACTGGCGATCAACGCCGAGCGCACGGCCGGCGTCGCCTCGAAGTAGACCTCGATGTCGGGGACGCCGGTGCTGTAGTACGCGGAGACGACATCGGCCCAGCTGACCGCCAGGCTGGCGCTCGGTCCCTGCCCGTAGTCGAATCGCCGTTCGAGCGACGCCGGCGGGACCATGCAGAGCCGCCCCGCCCGGCGAACCAGGACTTTTTTGCCGATCTGATCGATCGTCGTGCGGGCGGAGCCGCGGGAAGCGGACCGCAGCCCCGTGATCCCGATGGAGAGCCGACGGGGATGAGACACCCGAGCGACCACGTGCCGAGCGAGACAGTCCGAAGGGACCACATCGAAGCCGACCCCCGGCATGAGCATCACGCCGGCGGCACGCGCCTCGGCATGCTTGCCGCTGACGAAATCCAGCGTGTCTGCCTCTCCGCTCACGTCGAGGTAGTGAACACCGTTGTCCAAACAAGCGGCGAGCAGCGGCGCGGTGGTGTCGGCAAACGGACCCGCGGCGTTCACGACGACCCCCACGCCTCGCATGGCGCTCGCGAGCTCGCGAGGAGCGTCCAATCGCGCCACCCGGTGACCAAGACCGAAGCGCTCGGCCGCCTGTTTCGTCCGGGCGGGGTCGCGCCCGCACAGCATCGGGCGCATCCCCCGCGCGAGGGCCTCGCGAGTAAGCAGGGCTGCCGTATACCCGTTGCCCCCGTAGATGAGGAAACCGTCAGACGCTCGCGCCACTATCCTCCCCCTCGAAAAAGCGCGACCACCGGCGAACATTCCAGATGAGCCGCGTTTCACTCAACGTGTTCCTTGCAATAACCCGTCGACCGACCTACTGTCCAACCAAGTTTTGTTAACGGGGAGGGCGGCGCTAAGGACCGGCGATGGCAACGGACAAGGCGATGCGCAACAGGGCGCTGGTGAGCGTTTACCACTACGGCCGAACGGGGAAGGACAAGCCCCTTTACGGTCGGCCCGTTCTGCTGACGGTTCTCCCGTTACACCAGGCGGTCACGATCCTGATTGAGGAGCCGCTCGAGGACGAGGCGCTCCATGCGATACGGCTCGCGCTCGGGGACCTGTGTCGAACGCGTGGGGCCGGAAACGACTCCAAGGTCGATCGCGAGATCGAACGGTTGGCAACGGCGTTCAGCCAATTGCGCAACAAGAAGAAGGGTCACGACCATCATGCGAAGGTCGCGCAGCGATTCGCGGACATCTTCTCAAAGGAAGAACCCGACCAGGGAATCGGAGAAGAGAAGGCTTACGCGGAGGCGCTCCGAAGAATGCTCGCAGAGTCCAAGGACTCGCCTCCGCTGGAGTCCTGGGAGATCAAGCGCAAGTGAAAGCGCCGGCCAGCTACGAGGGGACAGCCGTCATTTACGGCGACGTCGCCAAGTTTGCCATCAGACTGAATCCTGAACGCTGGCGCACGGCGTTTCCCTCTATCTGGACCGAGAGTTACTTCACCGATCCGGAGTATTTCGTCCCGCTGGTTGCCGGCAAGGGCGGGGCCGTTGGGGTGAAACGGCAGCCAGGGAAACCACCCCGGCGGAGCTCAAAACCCAAGCCGATGGCGAAGGCGCCCATTCCGAAAACGGTGTCCATGGTGACCAAGAATGGGGCCGAAGAACCACTGCTGCCGCCATCGGCGTGGGACGGTTTTCTTTATGAAGAAGCGCTATTTGGAGGATATTCGTACCGCAATATTTTGCGGGTCAGCTACAGGAGCAAGACAAAGGGTGGCGCGCCAATCGCGGCGTCGTACCAGTATTCCCAACACGCCTGTCTCAACACCACGAGAGATCCGCTCGAAATCGATGGCGGCCTCGACGTGGACTGGGGGATCGCCAGCGTTTCGATGAAGAAGGGTTCCCCGGTCAAAGGGGGCCAGGGCGCCCATGCCATAGGCAAACAGCGGGTGGAGGTCAAAGTCGGCAAGAATGTCAGGTTCACAAAGCCTGCCACTCTGGTCGACGAGATGAACGATCTCGGACACCTGTTCGTTCCGCTCAGTCTAGATTCCTGGCTTCACGATCTGATCTTTAAATCACCGGAGGAGGAGAAGAACGATGGCTAAAAAATTGGCAGCGGGCGCGGTCAAGACGATCAAGCAGCACTCGGACCGATGGAGCAAGTTTCGGTCGGATGGCGGCGATGTCTTGACCAAGTATTTCGATAACAGTTTCGAGTATCTGGAAGAGATCGTGGACGGCAAATTGGAGCCGAAGGAGTGGATCTCAGAAGGCCTGGCGCTCCTGATTGGCTACTTCAGCGCCGGACACCAGCTGTACCAAGCGGCGAACAAGCTCTACCCGAGCCGGGACTGAATTCGGTGGCCGGTCGAACCGGATCGACCAAACGACGGCAGCAGGCCATCGAAGAGCTCGAGTGGGTGCGGTTGACGCTGGCGACGATCGGAGGTCTCTACAGCGACGCCGTCGAGACACAGTCTTGGAATA
>CAYTTF010000484.1:0-2981 GCA_964440665.1 uncultured Myxococcales bacterium
CGAAGTCGTCGCGGTAGAGCACCTCGACGGCCAGCAGCGCCGCGCCGAGCGGCGTGCGGAACACCGCTGCGATTCCGGCCGCCACGCCCGCGACCATCAGGATCCGCCGCTCCGCGATGTCGACGCGTAAGAGGCGCCCGCACAGCGATCCCAGGGCGCCGCCGATCTGCATGGTCGGCCCTTCGCGCCCCCCCGAGCCTCCGGTCCCCAGCGTGAAGATCGACGAGATCGCCTTCACCCACGCGACCCGCTTCCGGATGTTCGCGTCCTGGCGATGGAAGGCCTCGATCATCGCGTCGCCGCCGCCGCCGCGGGTCTCGGGGGCCAGCTCCGAGATGATGCCGCTGGCGAGCGCGCCGATCGCCGGCAGGAGCGCCAGCAGCCAGGGCCGAAAATGAATGATGTGCGTGAGCTCGGGCAGGAAGGTCTCGCCGCTGGCGCGCAGAGGGCGGTATCCGCCCAGATCCTCGAGCACCAGCCGCTGGACGACCTCCAGCGTCGCGAAGAACGCCGCCCCCATCAGGCCGGCCGCGACGCCGACGATCGCGGCGTGAAACAGGGTGCGCCCGACGACGCGCAGATCCGGGGGCGTTGCTTCCTTGAGGATCGTCGTCAGAAGCTCGCGACCAACGACCCTTTTCATCGCAACGGCGAGGCCATTATGCCTGTGGTATACGAGGCCGGCACGAATTTCCGATGGCCGCCGCCGCCTTTTACGATCTGGATGGGACGCTCGTCCGCACGAACCTGGTGCACGCGTTCGCCTTCAGCGCGCGCAACCAGCAGGGGATCCTCAAGAGCATCACCAAGACCATCGCGACGCTGTCCAGCGTTCCGCTCTTCATGGCGGCCGACTTCTTCAACCGACGCCTGTTCAACGACATCTTCTTCGTGCGCTACAAGGGGGAGTCGGAGGATCGATTGCGCTGCCTGTCGCAAGAGCTGTTCGATACCGTGCTGAAACCGTCGATCTTTCCGGGTGCCTACGAGCTCATAGACAAATCGCGTCAACTGGGGCTGCGCCAGGTGCTTGTGACTGGCGCGCTCGATCTGACGGTCCAGCCGCTCGCCAAGCATCTAAAAATCGACGACTATGTGACCAATCGATTGGAATTCGTTGACGGGTACGCCACGGGGCGGCTGTTGCCGCCGGTGGTGGCTGCCGCCTCCAAGGCCAGCTGGATGCGGATCTACGCCGAGAAAGAGAAGCTGAACCTGTCCGACTGCTATAGCTACAGCGACAGCATGAGCGATCTGCCCATGCTCTCGGTGGTCGGTCACCCCACGGCTGTCAATCCCGATCTGCGGTTGCGGAACACGGCGCTGCAACACGACTGGCCTATTTTGGATCTACGATGAGAGAACGAGCCCCCAAGGTCCTGCGCGGCCCGGTCCCGCGCAACAAAGAGGACGATCAGGTCGTCTACATCGACGGCGACTCGGCGCCGCGGATCCTGTTTTCCGGTGAGGACCTTCTTCTGGAGGATCTGCCGATCGGGACGCGGGTCATCTACCCGAAACCGCCCATCGAGGGCCTCGCCAACCCCGGCGCCGCGATCCGCTACGCGCTCAACCACCCGCACGACACCGAGCCGCTCTACGCGCAGCTGGCGCCCGGCATGCGGGTCACCATCGCCGTCGACGACATCAGCCTGCCGTTGCCGCCGATGACCACGCCCGACATCCGGCAGACGATCATCGAGATCGTGCTGGAGCTCCTGGACGCCAACGGCGTCGACGACGTGCACATCGTCATCGCCAACTCGCTGCACCGCCGGCTCTCCGAGGCGGAGATGAAGCGGATGGTTGGCAGCAAGATCCACGACGCCTTCTATCCCGATCGCTACTACAACCACGACGCGGAGGATCCCGACGGGATCGTGCACCTGGGCAAGACCGATCACGGCGAGAGCGTGAACATCAACCGCCGCGCCGTCGAGAGTGACCTGGTCATCTACGTCAACATCAACCTGGTTCCCATGGATGGCGGGCACAAGTCGGTGGCGGTCGGTCTGTGCGACTACGAGAGCCTGCGGCCGCACCACGAGCCGGAGACCATCCGCGCCTCGGACAGCTACATGGACCCCAAGCGGTCGATGCTGAATACCAAGGTCGAGCGGCAGGGCGCGCTGGTCGACCGGCACATGAACGTGTTCCACATCGAGACCGCCCTCAACAACCGGATCTACGCCGGCGCGACCGCGTTCCTATCGAAGAACGAGGACGAGTTCACCGAGATCGATCGGCTCAAGTTCGAGGCGATGCGCTGGACGCTGTCGAAGATGCCCCGCGGCGCCAAGCGCAAGCTCTTCCAGTCGATCCCGGCCCAGTACCAGATGATCGCCTGCCACGCCGGCAAGACCGAGCCGGTGCACGAGCGGATCTTGCAACGCTGCTGGGATCAGTACGCCGTGCACGTGCGCGGCCAGGCCGACGTGCTGATCTGCCCGGTGCCGTTCGTGTCACCGTACAACGTCAACTCGATCCTGAACCCGATCTTGGTGCAAGTGATGGGTCTGGGCTATTTCCACAATTTCTATCGCGGCAAGCCGATCCTCAAGAAGGGGGGCGTCCTCATCCTGACCCACCCCTGCTACGACGAGTTCGATCACAACCACCACCCGAGCTACATCGAGTTCTTCAACCGGCTGCTGCCCGAGACGCGCGACGCGATGAAGCTGCGTCACAAGTACGAGGAGGAGTTCGCCAAGAACCCGAGCTACATCGAGATGTACCGGCGCGGGAACGCCTACCACGGCGCGCACCCATTCTTCATGTGGTACTGGGGCGAAAACGGGCGCCAGCACGTCGGCAAGGTGATCGTGGCGGGCGCCGAGAACGCGCACGTGCCCAAGATCCTGGGCTGGGAACGGTCCGAATCGCTGACCGAGGCGATCGCGATGGCCAAGAGCTTCGTGGGACCATCGCCCGAGATCACCATGATGCACCACCCGCCGATCGTCATGGCGGACATGGAGTAG
>CAYTTF010000485.1:0-2975 GCA_964440665.1 uncultured Myxococcales bacterium
GCGGCAAGATCGGCGCGCGCGGCACGCCGGCGTTCTTCATCAACGGCAAGTTCCTTTCGGGCGCGCAGCCCTACGAGGTGTTCAAAGCCAAGATCGACGAGGAGCTGGCGGTGGCGAACGCGATGATGGCCAAGGGCACCTCCAAGGGGAAGATCTACGACGTGCTCATGAAGGAGGCGAAGGCCGAGCTGCCGGCCGCGCCGGCGGCACCGGCGGGACAGCCGCAGGCGGGCGCCGAAAAGACTCCCGACCAGGACACGACCGTCTACAAAGTCAGCTCTGCCGGCGGCCCCGCTAAAGGCTCGAAGAACGCCCCGCTTCAGGTGGTCATCTTCTCCGACTTCCAGTGCCCCTTCTGCAAGCGCGTCGAGCCGCAGCTATCGCAGCTCGAGAAGGACTACGGCGGGAAGGTGCACATGGTCTGGAAGAACTACCCGCTTCCGTTCCACAACAACGCCGAGCCGGCGGCCGAAGCGGCCATGGCGGCTGGCGCGCAGGGGAAGTTCTGGGAGATGCACGACAAGCTCTTCGAGAACAACACCGCCCTCGATCGCCCGAATCTGGAGAAGTACGCCCAGGATCTGGGCCTCAACATGGCCAAGTTCAAGGCCGACCTCGACGGGCAGAAGTACAAGGACCAGATCCAGTCGGACACCAAGGAAGGTCAGGCGGTCGGCGTGAACGGCACGCCGGCGGTGTTCATCAACGGGCGCAAGATCAACGGCGCCTATCCGTGGGAGACGTTCAAGAAGATCGCCGACGACGAGCTGGCCAAGAAGAAGGGCAAAGGCGCGGCCAAGGAGCCGGGCTGAGGCCCAGTTTGACGACGACGACAACGCGGGGTCGATGACGCCCGGGTCGATGACGCCCGGGTCGATGACGCCCGGGTCGATGACGCCCGGGTCGATGGCGTACCGTTGACCCGAACGCGGCGGAGGGGGTTTTTGGCCCTCTCCGCCGACTGGTGCCTACTTGTTCATGCTCCTTCCATGCCCGACACGATGAGCCGATGAAGTCGGCGGCCGCGCCACGCCCTGCCGGGCCGTCCGGTGACGTCGGTGCGCTGCGCCGCCTGGCGCCGGTGGCGCTCACCGCGCTGGCGATCGCGTTCGTGGCCGTGCGGTTCCTGGGCGCGGCGCACGAAACCCTGGCGCGAACGCGCGGCGGTGCCTGCCTGGCGCTCACCCCCGATCCACTGCCCGAATTTCTGCGCAACGGCCTGGCGCCAGATTTCCAGCTCCCCGACGCCGCGGGGCGGACCGTTTCGCTGCGCGGTCAGCTGGGCCACCCGGTGCTACTCAATTTTTGGGCCACCTGGTGTCCGCCCTGCGTCGAGGAGGTGCCGTCGCTGGAAGATTTCGCCCGCAAGATCGACGGCACCGACCTGCGGTTCCTGGCGGTGAGCGTCGACGACGACTGGGGCGCCATCCGCCGCTTTTTCATCAAGGGAACGCAGATCGGCGTGCTGCTCGATGCCTCGCACGACGTCCCCAAGACCTTCGGAACCGAAAAGTACCCGGAAAGTTTTTTGATCGACGCCACGGGGCACGTCCGTTACTACTTCATCAACAAGCGTGATTGGTCGCGGCCCGAAGCCGTCGCCTGCCTCGAAAGCCTGCGATGACTTCCATTCCGATGACCGCCGCCGTCCCGCCGGCCGTGGGGCGCTCGCGCGGTATCCCGCCGCTGCCGCTGCTGACCCTGATAAATTTCTTCAACTACGTCGACCGCCAAGTGGTCTACGGGATGACGCCGGACATCGGGAGGGCCTTCCACCTCTCGAACTTCAAGCTGGGCTGGCTGGCCTGGGTCAATCTGTTCGTGTTCGCGCTGGCGTCGCTCATCTCCGGCCCCATCGCCGATCGCGTGGGGCCCCGCAAGGTCATCTTCACTGGGATCATGGTCTGGTCGATCGCCACCATCGGCTCGGCGCTGTCGACTTCGTTCCCGATGTTGCTCTTCTTCCGAGCGTTGGTCGGCGTCGGGGAAGGCGCCTACGGACCCTCGGCCAACACGCTGCTCTGCGCCGACGCGCCGCCCGAAAAACGGGGTCGCGCGCTCGGCATCTACAACGTCGGGATGGCGCTGGGGGGTACCAGCGGGCTCGTGCTGGGCGCCACGCTCGCGCCGCACCTCGGCTGGCGGGGCGTGTTCTGGATCGCGGGCGGTCCGTCGATATTGCTCGCGATCGCCTCGGCGTTCGTCGCCGCGCCCGCTCGCCTGGAACGCCCGCAAGCCTTGCCGGCGCGCGCCTACCTGCTGTCGCCGACGTTCATTGCCGCCCTGGCGGGCGGCATCCTCGCCACGTTCGGCGCCAGCTCGCTCATCTTCTGGACGCGCCAGCTCGTGATCGAGGATCGCCACTTCAGCATCCTGGTCGGCAGCATCTTCATGGCCGTGGTCGGTCTGGTCGCCGGGGCCGGCGGCGTGATCGCCGGCGGCTATGTGGGCGATGCCCTCAGCCGCCGCGCCCGTGGAGGTCACGCGCTCACCATTGGCGGCTCCATGTTGATCGGCGCGCCGGTCGGGGCACTGGCGCTCCTCGTCACCGGCCATCCCATCTTCATGATCCTGACGTGCGCGGCCGCGTTCTTGTTCTCCGTCTACAACGGACCCTCGGCGGCCGTCGTCGACGAGCTCGGGCCCCCCCAATATGCCGCCACGCTACAAGCCGTGTTCCTGTTTGGCATTCACGTCCTCGGCAACGCGCCCGCACCGATGGTGGTCGGCTGGCTCTTCGACAGGTCCAAGTCGGTCTCCCTGGCGCTGCAGGCGGCCATCGTCGCCTTCGCGATTTCCGGCGTCCTTTTCATCCTGGTCGCGCGGCGCCAACGACACGCGCCCAGCTTCCACTGACCCATGTCGACGCCGCCCAGCACCCAGACCTACTACGATCGCTTCGCCGCCGGCTACGAAGCCGAGCGGCACCACGGCTACCACCGGCTGATCGACGAGCTGGAGCTGGATCTGGTCCG
>CAYTTF010000486.1:0-2961 GCA_964440665.1 uncultured Myxococcales bacterium
TCACCACCAAGCCGCGCGGGATGGGGACGGGGCTGGGGCTGCCGATCTCGCTGGGTATCGTGCGGGGGATGGGTGGCGAGATCGTCGTCGAGAGCCGCAAGGGGGAAGGGGCGACGTTCCGGGTGCGCCTGCCGGCCGACGAGACGGCAGCGCCGATCGCCAGCGCCCCCGCGCCCGTCGCCACGCGGGTGCGCGGCTATCAGCGGCGCCGCATCCTGGCCGTCGACGACGAGGCGCTGCTCCTCAAGGCCTACCGGCGCATGCTCGGCGACGCGCACGAGCTGGCGACCGCCCTGGGCGGGCACGAGGCGCTGCGCATCCTCGAGCGCGACGCCGCGTTCGACGTCATCCTGTGCGACCTCCAGATGCCCGACATGTCCGGCGTGGATCTGTACGCGACCGTGCGCGAACGCTTCCCCGCCCTCGGTGACCGGTTCGTGTTCGTGACCGGCGGCGCTTTCTCCAGCGACGCGCGACGCTTCCTGGAAGAGTCGGTGGCGGCCGTGATCCAAAAGCCGTTCCGCCTGGAGGATCTGCTGGCCCTCATCGAGCGCGCCTCCGGCGGATCGGAACCTGTCCCGCCGACCTCCTCGAAATCGCCCGCCTCGCGCGTGAGCTGAGGCCGATGCGCCCCCGCAAGCTGGTGGTGGCCGCTCTGGTGCGGCAAGGCGCGCGGATCCTGATGTCGCGGCGGCGCGCCGATCAGCCGATGCCCAATCTGTGGGAGTTTCCCGGCGGCAAGGTCGAGCCGGGCGAAGCGCCGGTCGCCGCGCTCGCGCGCGAGGTGCGCGAGGAGCTCGGCTGCGAGATCGACGTGGGCGGCATCCACGACGTGGTCTTCCACGCCTACCCCGAGTTCGACCTGGTCATGCTGGTCTATGCCGCGACCATAACCCGGGGCACGCCGCGCGCCCTCGAGGTCGCCGAGGTGGCCTGGATCGAAGCGGCTCGAATTCCGTCGCTCGATCTTCTGCCCGCCGACACCCCGCTGGCGCTGGCCCTGGCGGGCACCCAGGCGGCCGACTAGCTGGCGTCGGCGGTGGGTGCGCTCGGCACGGGCGCGTCCGCCGTGGGCTCGGTCGGCGCGGGCGCGTCCGCCGTGGGCTCGGTCGGCCCCGACGTCGCGGCCGTCGCGATCACGCCGCCGGGGTGGCGGAGCGCCTCGCGTTCGATGGCGCGCGCCGCTTCGGTCGCGTCCCGCTTGCACGCGCCGCACATGCCCGGTGCGGCCCAGGCGCCGAGGTGGGTCTGAAGCTGGCTCTCGGGCGGCCAGTAGATCGGCGTGCCGCAGGTCTTGCAGGGGATCTCGATGGTCTTCTTGTCCTTGAGGAAGTCGCTGCAGACCTGACAGCGTCGCTCGGGCGGCCGAATTTCGCGCCGGCGCTTCTTCTTCCCCTTTTTGCCGCCGCTGCCCGGCGCGGCGCCGCCCGCGGCCCGCGCCTCGGCACCGGCCACGGGCTCGCCCGCGGCGACGACGACGACCGGCGCCTGTCCTTCGTCCTCGCCCTTGTGGGTGGGCCGAACCCCCGCCGCGAGCTGCGCCGCCTTCGCCCAGGTCCAGGTGCCGTCGCAGTTCTCGGTCTTACACGGGAGCTGCCGGTCCTCGAGATCCCCGATCTCCTTGGCGCAGCTCTCACAGTACTGCGGATAGGGATCGCCGGTCTTGCCGCGCACGGCGCGCGCGAGCTGACCGCCGCGCTTGTCGAGCCAGGTCCCCTTGCAGCCGCTCCGCCGGCAGGGCCGCTCGACGTCCTTGAGGGCCTGGTAGATCGAGATGCAGCTGTCGCACATCCGGTGCGGCGCCTTGGGCGTCGGCTTGCCGGCCAGGCAAGCGTCGAGCTGATCGCTGCGGGTCCAGGTCCAGGTCTTCTTGCAGCCCGAGGTCCGGCAGCGCACCGGGCGATCGGCGATCGCGCCGAAGGCCGCGTCGCAGGTCTTGCACATCCGCCGCGGCGGCTCGTTGGGCAGGCCCTGCGCGTAGGCCTGGATCTGCTCGTCGGCCGACCAGGACCATTTCTCCTTGCAGCCGTTGATGCCGCAGTTGGTGTTCCGGTCCTTGAGCTTGCGGTAGACGCCTTCGCACTGGTCGCAGCGCAAGGTCGGCAATGTCGAATCGCCGAGCTCGGTGTCCGCCGCGCCGGCCACCAGCTGGGCCTGCCGCGTGAAGACCGCCGACCGCACGCAGCCGGGCACCGCGCAGGGCAGCGGCCGATCGGAGAGCGCGCTCAGCTTTTCTTCGCAGCGGTCGCACAACCGGTGCGGCGGCTTGCGGTTGTTGGCCGCGGCCAGCACCTGGTCGGCGGCTTTCCAGGTCCACTTGCCGTCGCAGCCCCGTCGATCGCAGGGCCGCAGAGCGTCGGTCGCCTTCGCGAAGACCTGCCGGCAGGGATCGCACATCGAAGATGCGGGATCGGACGGATCGGCGGCGCCGCGCCCGCCCAGCTTGTTCCCCACCTTGGCGCTCGCCATCGAGATCCAGGTGCGGACGCAGCCGGGCACGGAGCAGGGCGAGGACTTCGCCCCCAGCCGATCCGCAAGTGTGAAACCGCCGAGACCCATCACGAAAGGCCACTATGCTGACCAAAGGCCAGCCGCGGCGCAAGGCGAATTGCGCGGGGTGGCTTGCGCCGGCGCGGTGCCAGGGGTAGACAAACGCAGCTTTAGCCATGCAGATCACGATCGAAGACCTCTCCCCCGTCGAGAAACGCGTCGAGTTCGAGCTTCCCTGGTCCGATGTCGCCCCCAAGCTCGACAAGGCTTACGATGCCCTGCGACGTGGCGTGCGCCTGCCGGGCTTCCGGCCGGGCAAAGTGCCGCGGGCCCTGCTGGAGCGGATGTACCGCCGTCAGGTCGAGGACGACGTGGCCCGGGAGCTGGTCGAGCACTCGCTGGGGCAGGCGATCCATGAGAACCAGATCCAGCCGGTGGCGCCGCCCGCCGTGGCCGAGATCGAGATCAAGA
>CAYTTF010000487.1:0-2958 GCA_964440665.1 uncultured Myxococcales bacterium
AGCGCGATCGCTACGACCCCTACGAGATCGTGGTGGTCGGCGAGCAGCACCGCGAGGAGGTCTCCCGCATCACCTTGCGTGGGGCCGAGCTGCAGCAGATTCCGGGCACCTTTGGCGATCCGTTCCGGGTAATACAGACACTTCCGGGTGTCGCCTCGGTCGTGTCGCTGCTGCCATTTCCGGTGGTGCGCGGCGCCAGCCCGGCCTCGACCGGATTTCTGCTCGACGGGACTACGATCCCGCTCCTCTACCACCTGCTCGTCGGAACCAGCGTCGTGCACCCAGAGTTCATCGACGAGATCCAATTTTACCCGGGCGGCGCGCCGGCCCCCTACGGCCAATACACCGGCGGCATCATCGACGGTCGGACGGCGCGCGCCCGCCCGGACGAGCACCTGCTCGACTTCGACCTCAACCTTCTGCAGTCTGGGGCTTTCGTGCGCGAGCCGATTGCGCCGCTGGGGGTGACCTTCACGGCAGCGGCCCGTTACGGCTACCCGGGGTTCCTCCTCGGCCTCGCGACCAACCAGATCTCGCTCTCCTACTGGGATTATCAGCTGCGCCTCGACGGCGGAAACGCGCGCAACGGATGGACGGTGTTTGCCTACGGCGCCAACGACGAGCTCGACACCCGTGCTGCGACCTCCGCGCCCGGCAGCCCGGCCCCGGCGCTCACGCCGACCCTGGTGCTTGGATTCGACCGCATCGACCTGCGCGATCACCAGACGCAGGGGCGCCTGGAGGAGACGTACCGTTTGGTTCTCGGCTACGACCACACCTTCAGCATGGGGACCGACTTCACCATCTGGCTCGCGGAGCCGTCGGTCTCTGCGCGCTGGGCCGGAAGCGACAAGCTGACCCTGGACGCCGGTCTTTGGGGCGCCCTGCGCGACATCGTGCAGGGCACGGGGGCGAACGCCGCGGCCGGGCCCCTGGCCGCTATCACCTCGTCGCTCGCCAAGTCCTACGTCGGTGCCGCCTATCTGGAGGCGCTGTGGCGGCCGACGCCGCGGATCCTGATTCGCCCCGGTCTCCGCGTCGACGGTTACGAGGACGCAACGGCCACCAAGTCATCCGCCGATCCTCGCCTCACCGTCCGGTACCGTCTCTTCGATCGCGATCTCCCCGACGTCCCGCCGGGCAGCGACGACAGCGCCGTGTGGCTCAAGGGGAGCGTCGGGATCTATCACCAGCCGCCACGGTTCGTCCTGCCGCTCCCTGGTCTCGACATGCTGCCGCTCAAGTACGGCCTGCTTCAGTCCTATCAAACCAGCTTGGGCGCCGAGATCCCGCTGCGGCAACACTTCCAGCTCTCGGTGGACGGCTACTTCAACTACATGGACCCGACCATCTTCGATCTCTCGGTGAACAGCAGCTCGGTGGTGACCGCGCCGAACCCGACGGTGCTCCCGACGGCGATCATCACGCAGGCAATGGACGCGCAGCAGTTCATCGATCGGCTGACCCACCCGGAGATCGGGCGCTCCTATGGACTGGAGTTCCTGCTCCGCCGCCAATCGAAGTCGGGCCTGTTCGGCTGGATCTCATACACGCTGTCGCGATCGGAGCGCTTGCAGGGGAGCCAGTGGGTTCCCTACGACTTCGACCGCGTTCAGCTCCTGAACCTGGTCCTCGGCATGCCGCTGCCGCGCAACTGGGACCTCGGGCTCCGCGGCCAGTTCCAGAGCGGCCGCCCCACGACGACCACCGCCGGATACAACACGGGGCGGAACGACGGTTACTGGCGCGTCGACCTTCGCGTCGACAAGCGAGCGGTCTGGAGGAAGTGGCTGCTCGATTTCTACGTCGACATCACCAACGTGGCTCTCCTCCCCGAGGAGATCCAGCCAGGGACAGTGATTCGATACGTCCTACCGACCGTGGGATTGCGAGCGAGATTCTGACCAGGAGAAGACATGAACAACGGAAGCGATATCGGAAGCCACCTGCTCGACCTAATGCTGCGGGGGGGGTCGAGCTGGGTCCTCTACCTCCTGCTGGGCCTGAGCCTGGTGGCGGTCACGATCATGCTCGATCGAATCTGGTTCTACGTACAGGAGCGACCGCCCAGGGAAAGGCTGGCCGCTGCGGTGGCCGAGCTCGGCAAGAGCGGGGCGGCCGCCGCGCTGGCGAAGCTGACCGACGCGCGGTCGATGGAAGCGGCCGTCGCGCGGGCCTGCCTGAGTCACGCCCGCGACGGCGTCGCGGTGGTGGAGGAGAGGAAGGCGGGCGCGATCGAGCGGGAACGTGCCCGCTACGAACGCCGGCTGGCGTTCCTCGGAACGCTGGGCAACAACGCGCCATTCATCGGCCTCTTCGGGACCGTCCTCGGCATCATTCGGGCGTTTCACGATCTGGCCGGGAACTCGTTGCAGGGGACCCAGGCCGTCATGGCGGGCATCGCCGAGGCGTTGGTCGCCACCGGCGTCGGGCTCCTCGTGGCATTGCCGGCGGTGGCCGCGTACAACATCTTTACCCGGCAGGTCGAGCGCGCCACCTCGGCCTCCGAGGTGCTGGCGCACGAGATCCTGGCGCTGCTCAAGGCGGCGCCGGCGCACGCCGCTGACGCGGCGGCGGAGAAGGCCTGATGGCCTCGGCCACCCGCAAGCGGGGCATCATCGCGGAGATCAACGTGACCCCGCTGGTCGACATCATGCTCGTCCTGCTGATCATCTTCATGCTGACCGCCAATTTGATCGCCAAGCAGGCGATCGAGGTGGAGCTGCCACGCGCCAGCCAGAGCACGTCGCTCAACCCGACGACGCTGGCGATAACCCTGACCCGGGACGGAAGCCTCTACCTCAACGGCAAACCGACCACGCCCTCCGGGTTGCGCGAGGCTGTATCGGTCGCTGTGTCCAAGGACCCTAAGACCCAGGCCATCATCTCGGGAGACAAGTCGGTTTCGCACGGTCGAGTCGTCTGGGTGCTCGACGTGGTGAAATCGCTTGGCGTGGC
>CAYTTF010000488.1:0-2956 GCA_964440665.1 uncultured Myxococcales bacterium
GCCGTCCAGTGAGCGCGTTGGCTCCTAGGAGGGTGTCCGCGATTCGATGCTCGAGAAACAGCATCCTTCCATGGTCAATGGTGTCGAAGTGCAACCGGATGTCCGCGTCGAGCGCCCAACTCACTTTCCTATGACGCGCAACATACACCGCGTCGAGGGCGTCGTGCTGCAATCGACCGGGTCGGAAACCGTAGAAGAGGCCGACGAGCTCGCTGTAAATTATGTGACGCCACGCTCGCAAAAATCTTCATGACGTTCCACAGGATCGGTCTGCCGGCGATCTCGACGATCGGGGTCGGCCGCCAGATCGTGTCCTCACGGCCGGGCCGATGCCCCGAAGCGCTGGGCGTACCAATCGATCGTGCGCAACAACCCCTCTTCGAGCGAAAATCGCGGCTTCCAGCCGAGGACCCGGCGCGCTTTCTCGGCGGAGAGATACGATTCCCGCACTTCGTGGCTGACGTTGTTGAGCACGAACGGTTCGAGGTCGCTTTTCATCAAACGAATCACCTGCTGCACCATATCGATGACCGAAACCCGAAGTTCGCTGGAAAAATTGAATGCTTCTCCCGCGAGCTCGGGCCGGCCATTCAATTGCTCGACGGCCCACAGATAGGCCGACACCGCGTCCTCGATGTATAGGTAGTCGCGAACGTAGCGGCCGTCCGAGCGGATCACCGGCCGTTCTCCCGAGAGCACCGAGCGTATCGTGCCGGGCACGATGCGATTGAAGTTCGGATCGCCACCCCCGAAGAAATTCGCGCATCGGGTTATCAGGATCGGCAGTCCGAACGTCGTCGCGTACATCTGACCCACAAGGTCGACGCAAGACTTGCTGGCGTCGTATGGGAAACGCCCGGCTAGCGGCGATTCCTCCGTGAAGGGCGGCTCCCCGGCGCTTCCGTACGCCTTGTCGCTCGACGCTAGGACCATGTGTTTGACGTGCGGCGACCGACGGCAAGCTTCGAGGATTGTCCAGGTGCCGGCGACGTTGACCTCGAGGGTTTCCACCGGATTGAGCTTGGCCGCACCCACGATGGACTTCGCCGCCAGGTGGAACACGGTGTCGATCTCGAACTCGGCGAGCGCGTTCGCGATCGTCGCGCCGTCACGGGTGTCTCCGCGGACGGCGCGGGCCGAAGCCGCAAACTCGACCGATGGCTCGAGAGTGTGTCGTGTCGATTCGTGCTCCAAGTACACTACTCGCGAGCCCAGGCCTGCGAGAGTGCGGAGCATCCAGCCGCCGAGGAAACCATGGCCGCCCGTGACGAACACGCGCCGGTTCCGCCAGAACGATGGGTTCGGGAGAGGCGTTATGGCCACGCGCGAAGCTTTATGGACCCCTGCCGATTTATTCGTATGCGAGCTCACTTGTCAAGGAAGCGAGGCGGCGCGAGCGGGCGGTCGCAAGGCGCCCTCCTTGACCGCATCACTAATGCGCGGTAGCGGACTCGAAGGCCCTGATGCGCTCTCTACGCGCGGACGGGGCGACATGGCAGGGTCCGAGCGCTTATCCAGTCATCCTTTCCGTCCCGTGGGCCACGGCACGCCGTGTGCGACGAAGCATCGTCACAAGCTGACGGTGATCGTTCCTTGCTTCAACGAGCGGGAGACGATCCTCGAGCTCCTCCGCCGATTGAATGCTGTCCCGATCGACAAACTGGTGATCGTTGTCGACAACTGCTCGACCGACGGGACGAGACAGCTCCTCCGGTCCATGTGCAGCGTCGAGCGGCGCGTCGGGCATGACGCGGAGATCCTCCTTGGCGGGCCATGGACGGCAGGGCAGACCGTGCTCGATGGTCCCGGGTTTCACGTGGTGCTGCAGCCCGCCAATTACTCGAAATCTGCTTCCATCAAGCTCGGCATCGCCCTCGCGGACAGCGAATACGTCATCTGTCAGGACGCGGACTTGGAGTACGACCCGACGGATATCGCCCGGCTCCTGGCACACGCCGAGTCCTCGGGGGCGGTCGCCGTTTTCGGGTCGCGTCTGGCGAGGAGCTCTGGGATCCCGATGGACGCGTTTCAGGCTGGACGCGTCGGTTTGACGAAGCTCTTCTGCCTTCTCTTCGACAGTGACATTACCGACGTCGCGACCTGTTACAAGCTCGTCAAGACCGACCTGATTCGCGACCTCCGGCTCGAGTCGAGCGGCTTCAATCTGGATTTCGAGCTTCCGGCCCGGCTCCGCAAGCGTCGCGTGGCGATCGCCGAGCTTCCGATCAGCTATCGACCGCGCAACCACGCGCACGGCAAGAAGATCCGCTGGCGCGACGGCCTTCGCGCGGGCTTCATGCTGCTCAAGCTTTGGCTGCAGCCCTGAGCGGCTCCGCGCCGGACGCGGCGGCCTGGTTCGGGTCAGCTTATGCCGTACCGCCGTGTCATATTTCATGGCTTGTCATGGCCGGGTTCGGTCGGCCTCCGACCGGGCGCCGCCCTCGCGCGACGATTGAAGCGCGCCTGACGGGTGCCGACGAAACGGGCGCCGGCCGACGCTGAACGGGTCGTCGTCGCGCCGCCCGGTCCCGTCGCCGGGGAGCGCCGCGACCAGGACAATCTCGCTCGAGTGCACCATCGTATCAAACGGCTCGTTCCAGTCGAGCAGGACGGAAGGGTCTGCCCCATCTGCCGCGCGCTCTCGCGGCTCCAAAGCGGACGCCCGCCACCCTGTCGCAGGCCGCGGTGCTCTTGGTCCCCGATCGGGCCAGCCCGCGCGAGATCCTGCGGCGCACGCCTCTTCACCTCTCCCGGGCCATGCGAGCCCGGTTCGCGGAGAACGGCGTCGCGCTGGCGCGCCTGGTCCGCCGCGTCGGCGATCCACACCTCGCCATCGCGGGACAATAGCAGACGCTCTACGACTGCCTCGCCCGCCTCACCGCCCGGTCGCGCGCCCCCTTGGGCGCCGCCGCGGGCGCTCGCTCGCGCCCAGCCGCTTCGACGGGCTGCGTCCGCG
>CAYTTF010000489.1:0-2945 GCA_964440665.1 uncultured Myxococcales bacterium
GACGGGAGTCCCGGCCTTCAGATCCACGAGGTCAGAGGCTTCTTCGTCCGGGAGGCTCGTGGCCCATTCGGAGAATCCCTCCTCGGCCAGTCGCTCGCTTTCCGGATGGGGGCCACGAAGCGAGCGCCGGAGATCTTCTTTGCGGCGCCGCCGCAGCTCGTGACGAACGGCTTCCAAGATGAACCTACTGCGGTTCGGTTCGACCCGATCGATGTCCTCGACGACATTCGCGGGAAGGGTGACCGTAACGCGCTCTGTGTTGGGCATGAGGTCGTATTAGTATGATCATACTAATACGCATACTCTCGATCGGCAAGATGCCATCGCCTCGCGGATGCCGCGCGTAGCAGCTTGAAATAAAAACATACTCGAATAATTATTAGAGTATGTTTGCTGAAGATTTCAGGCTGGATCGCGCTTCCTGTCGGGCTCTGCTCGCGAAACGGCTGGACGAGCCTGCACCCGGGCGCGTCCAGTTGGTCTCCGGTCCCCGGCAAGTGGGCAAGACGACAATTCTTCTGGAGCTGGCGCGCGAGCTCGGCCGGCCGGCGATTTATGCCGCCGCGGACGGGCCAGAAGCGGCGCTGCCGGGATTTTGGGAGCGTCTGTGGACGCAAGCCGAAGCGACGGCGAAGGCAGAGGGACGCGCGGTCGTCCTGCTGGACGAAGTCCATCTCCTGCCGAATTGGGCGGCGCGACTCAAGGGGGAATGGGACCGTATTCGCCGCCGATCGATTCCGATCCATGTCGTCGCGACGGGATCATCGGCGCTGCGATTGGTCGCGGGGTCCAAGGAGAGCCTCGCGGGTCGCTTCGAGCGGATCACCCTGACGCATTGGACGGCCACGTCTCTCGGCACGGTCTTCGGGATTCCCGAGGAGGAAGCGGTTGACCTCGTTGTTCGGCAGGGTGCCTATCCGGGTGCGGTCCAGTACCGCCGCGACCATGCCCGCTGGTCGGCTTACATGCGTGATGCCATCCTTGAACCTGCGATAGGCCGCGACATGCTTGCGCTCGGGTCCGTCCGGAAACCCGCGCTCCTTCGCCAGGTCTTCGGTATCTGCGCGTCGTCTCCAGCCCAGATTGTGTCGTTGCAGAAGATCCAGGGACAGCTCCAGGACCGAGGCGCGCTCGCGACCATCGCTCACTATCTGGAGCTGCTGGAGGAGGCCTATCTGGTCGCCGCGCTTCCGAAGCATGCGGCACGGCCTTCTCGGCAGAGGGCGGCTCCGCCGAAGCTGGTGATACTCAGCAATGGGCTTCTGGCCGTCGCAGATCCGCGCGGCAGCCCGGAGCCGGCGTCGGATCCCGAGCGCTTCGGCAGATGGGTCGAAAACGCGTGCCTGGCCCACGCCTGGAATTCAGGACAACGCCTGACGTACTGGCGCGAGGAGCCCTACGAGGTGGACGGGATCGCCGAAGGAAGCTGGGGCTCGTGGGCGATCGAGGTCAAGACAGGATCGATCCAATCGGCGGCTCTCGTCGGTCTCTTGGAGTTCACCCGCCGGTATCCCCACTGTCGCCCCCTGGTGGTCTGCGATCACATCGGTCAGCCGGCGGTCGAACGAGCGGGTCTGCAGGCTACGAGCTGGCGCGAGTTCCTGCTTCACGGCCCGCCTTCGTGAGTCAGGTGTCGTTCGTTCCCGACGCTCGTCGCGGCGGCGATGGCCGCGGCTAGCCAATTGATCGCGGTTGCGATCGCCTCGCCGAGAGGGCGCCCGCGCCCGAGCTCGACGGCGATCGCGGTGGCCAGCGCGCAGCCGGTGCCGCGCGGGCTCGCACCGGGGGCACGGCGGTGGGGGTAACGCGTGGTGCCGCTCGAGGTCACCAGCAGGTCCGTTAGCGAGCCGCCCGCGTCGGCCAGATGCCCGCCCTTGACCAGGACCGCCTGGAGCCCCTCCACCTCGACCAGATGTCGCCCGGCCGCTTCGGCCTCGGCGATCGTCGCGACCGATCGGCCGGAAAGCGCCGCCGCCTCGAGGGCGTTCGGTGTGACCAGGGTGGCTCGGCGAAGCAGCGGCAACAGCTCCTGCGGCGGCCCATTCCACAGCGCTCCACCGCGCGATGTTGCCAGCACGGGATCGACGACGACCGGCCCTGCGAAGCCTGACAGCGCTTCGATCAAAGCCGCCGCCGTGGCGGGTCCGACGGCCATCCCGATCTTCACGGCGGCCACCGCCGCCGGTGGGGTGCTGTCCAGGCCCAGCGGCCTACCTGCCGGTCGGAGGCTCTCCGGGCCGAAGGCTCTCCCTGCCGGTCGGACGCCCCCCAGAGCTCGCGCCAGGGCCGCCCGAATCGCCTCCGGCGCCCGGGACTCCACCCGATGGACTCCCTCGCCCTGCTCGGTCCAGGCCGTCCCGACGGCGTGGGGCTGGGCGCCAAGCGCCAGGGCGGTCGCGACGTCGCGCAGGAGGCCGGCCCCACCCCCGGGATCGAGCCCGCCGACCACCACGACGCAGATCGACCGGCCCGGTTCCGGCGGCGGCGTTTTGCCGGCCTCCGAGCGACCTTCGGGAGCGGACTGTATTTGCGGCAATGTCACAGGATCGTTATCATATGTTGCCCGTGGGAGGCCCGCCCTCTCAGGGGCGACCTCGTCTCCAGGTCTGTCGTGGCATCCCAACTCACCGAGCCGATTCAATTCGGCAAGTACTCGCTCTTCGAGCTCATCGGGCGCGGGGGGATGGCCGAGGTCTACAAGGGGCGCATTCAAGGTCCCGGTGGCTTCGAGCGGACGTTCGTCGTCAAACGGATCCTGCCGCATCTCTCCGACGATCCGAACTTCATCAAGATGTTCGTCGAGGAGGCCAAGCTCTCGGCGCGGCTCGCCCACCCGAACATCGTCCACATCTTCGAGCTGGGCGCCGTCGACGGCGAGTACTTCATCTCCATGGAGTACATCCGCGGGCACGATCTGTCCGAGACGATGCGCGCGATCTGGAAGA
>CAYTTF010000490.1:0-2940 GCA_964440665.1 uncultured Myxococcales bacterium
CGGTTGATGCGGCCGCCGAACGGCGCGTGGATCACCAGCTGCATGCCGCCCGCGTCGTCGAAGAAGCGCTCGGCGATGACCCGCGTCTGGGTCGGCACGCCACCCAGCGCCGCCGCGCCGGCCAGGACATAGTCGCGCAGCAGCTCGGCGCCTCGCCGGTCGAGCGCGCAGGTGGTCATGAGCACCGCCGTCGCATCCTCCTGGCGGGCGTTCGCGTCCACGACCTCTTCGCGCAGCGCGGCCACCTCCGCCGACAGCTCGCGCGTGCGGGCGGGCCCCTCGCCGAGCCAGAATGGGATCGTCGGCGCCGCGCCTGCTGCGTCCTCGACCCGCACCCGTCCGGGCTCGACGCGCCGGATGCGCCAGGAAGAGTTTCCCAGCAGCATGACGTCGCCCGCCATCGATTCGATGGCGAAGTCCTCGTCGACGGTGCCGATGAGCGTCCCTTCCGGTTCGAGGATCACGTCGAAGTTGGCGTTGTCTGGGATCGCGCCACCCGAGGTCAGCGCGGCCAGGCGCGCGCCGCGCCGTCCGCGCAGGCGGCGGTTCACGGCGTCGCGGTGCAGGAGCGCGCCCGCGCGCCCGCGGCTGGTCGCGATCCCCTCGGAGAGCATGTCGACCACCGCGTCGAAGTCGGTCCGCGCGAGCGCGCCGTAGGGTCCCGCCCGACGGAAGAGATCGTAAAGCGCATCCTCGTCCCACTCGTCGGAGGCGCAGGCGGCGACGATCTGCTGCGCCAGCACGTCGAGCGGGGCGTCCCGCAGGCACACGGCGTCGATCTCGGCCCGGCGCGCCGCCCGGACCAGGGCGGCGCACTCGACCAGCTGATCGCGCGTGAGCGGAAAGAGCCGACCCTTCGGCGTCGCCGAGATGGTGTGGCCGGAGCGACCGATGCGCTGCAGCCCGGTCGAGATCGAGCGGGGTGAGCCGATGAGACAGCACAGCTCGACCGCGCCGACGTCGATGCCGAGCTCGAGCGAGGCGGTGGCCACCACCACCTTGAGCTCGCCCGACTTGAGCAGCCGTTCGGCGCGATGGCGGCGCTCGCGCGAAAGGCTGCCGTGATGGGCGGCGACGGTATCGGCGCCCAGGCGCTCACCGAGGTGCAGCGTCACGCGCTCGACCAGGCGGCGGGTATTGACGAACACCAGCGTCGAGTGGTGCACGCGCGCCAGCGTCGCGATACGGTCGTAGAGTTCCGCCCACTGCTCGTTGGTGCAGACCGCCCCCAGCTCGTCCTGCCGAACCTCGACCCCGAGGTCGAGATCGCGCCGCTGCCCGACGTCCACCACCTCCGGCGCCGGCCGGCTTCCCCCCACCAGCAGCTTGGCCGCGACGTCGAGCGGGCGTACCGTCGCGGACAGGCCCACCCGCTGAAGACGGCCGGGCGTTACCAGCGCTTCGAGCCGCTCGAGGGAAAGCGCCAGATGCGCGCCGCGCTTGTCGGGCGCGACCGCATGAATCTCGTCGACGATGACGGTCCGCACGTCGCGCAGGGCCCGCCGCCCGGACTCCGACGTGAGCAGGATGAACAGCGACTCCGGCGTGGTCACCAGGACGTGGGGCGGCCGGCGCACCGACTCACGCCGCTCGCGGGCCGTCGTGTCGCCCGTGCGCACGGCCGTGCGGATCTCCGGCGCGGCGTATCCCAGCTCGACCGCCAGCGCCTTGATCTCGCCGAGCGGCTCTTCCAGGTTCCGGCGCACGTCGTTCGAGAGCGCCTTGAGCGGCGACACATAGAGGATGTTGGTCTGGTCGGGGAGCGTTCCGCCCGCCGCGATGGCCTCACCGACCAGCCGGTCGAGTGCCCAGAGGAAGGCCGCCAGCGTCTTGCCCGAGCCCGTGGGCGCCGTGACCAGCACATCCTTGCCGGCGGCGATCAGCGGCCAGGCGCGGGCCTGCGCCGGCGTCGGGGCGCCGAATCGCCGGGTCAGCCAAGTTTCGACCACGGGATGAAACATTTGTTCAGTATAGATGGAACCCTGGGAGGGTTCCAAACCTCCCGCGAAGGGGTCGGCTGAGCAGAGCTCATCCGCCCCCACGCGATCACGGGCTGCGGGGACTCGATTGGGCGTCAGCTGGTCGGGGTGCTTCATTTGCTTGACGGGGGATCTCGGGTGTTTACGTTAGCCGCGAACGGCGTAAATCATCGACGCGCCACGCGAAAAAGGAAAAATCAGCTCATGGGAAAAATCATCGGCATCGACCTCGGCACCACGAACTCCGTCGTCGCGATCATGGATGGAAAAGATCCGACCGTCATCGCGAATGAGGAGGGTGGGCGGCTCACGCCGTCGGTGGTGGCCTGGGACGACAAGGGTGAAGTTCTAGTTGGCCAGATCGCGCGGCGCCAGGCGATCACCAACCCGGAGAACACGGTCTACTCGGTCAAGCGGTTCATGGGCCGCCGTTTCGAGGAGGTCACGGAGGAGACCAAACGGGTCCCTTACAAGGTCATCCGCAGCGGCAACGGCGAAGCGGCGATCGAGATCCGCGGCAAGAAGCTGACGCCGGCCGAGATCTCGGCGCGTGTGCTGATGAAGCTCAAGAAGGCGGCCGAGGATCACCTGGGCGAGAAGGTGACCGAGGCGGTCATCACCGTCCCGGCCTACTTCAACGACTCCCAGCGCCAGGCGACCAAGGACGCCGGCCGCATCGCGGGCCTCGACGTCAAGCGCATCGTCAACGAGCCGACGGCGGCGGCGCTCGCCTACGGCCTCGACAAGAGCAAGGATCACCTGATCGCCGTCTACGACTTCGGCGGCGGCACCTTCGACATCTCGATCCTGGAGGTCGGCGAGAAGGTGGTCGAGGTCGTCTCGACCAATGGCGACACCCACCTGGGCGGCGACGACATCGATCAGCTGGTGATGGACTGGCTGGTGGCCGAGTTCAAGAAGGACCAGGGGATCGACGTCTCGAAGGACAAGATGGTGATCC
>CAYTTF010000491.1:0-2934 GCA_964440665.1 uncultured Myxococcales bacterium
GCTGCGTTCGACTGCGGGGCCTCGGAGTACAAACCGCAATAGACGACCGGGCGGCCCGTCGAAGCCGAATGCCCGCGGGTTCGTTTAGAAGCGCGCCCTCAGGACGAGCGAGCTCGGCGTGAAGCCCAGAGCCACATTCGATCCCGCCGTCCCGTTTGGTCCCGTGAAGAAAACTACCGCCCCTCCAACGAGCGCCGCGGTGCCCACGCCGGCCAGGATCCAGCCGGGGGTCTTGGTGTTGTAGGCGGTTCCGCAGGCGGGACCTTGGGTCGAGCCGCAGGCGTCGTTGTTGTCGATGGCGATCCAGACGATGCCCCAGGTCAGGAGGCCGGCGCCCGCCGCGGCGATGGAGGCGCCGGCCCAGGTGTGCCAACTGTTCCGCGCCCCGCCAGCTGCTACTACAGGTGCTGGTGCTGCGGCAGACAAAGACGGTGTGGCGGCCGGTGTTTTCGCCGGGGCCGTCGCAACGTTCTCCGTTGCGATTGGGCTGAGCGTGATCGCCACTGAACTGCGTGCGCCCGCCCGGATGACGATCGTCTGGTCGAATGGCTTGAAGCCGGCGGCGGTCGCGCTGATCGAGACCGCTCCTTCGACCAGATGCACCGGGGGGACGGCCGGAAGCGTCCCGACGGACTTGCCACCGACGAAGACCTCGACCCCCGCCGGGCCACTGATCACCACGTCTCCGATGTGCAGCTTGGTCGTGGCGAGAGCTTGTTCGAGGAATGCCCTGTTCTTGATGACCCAAGGATCATCCGGACTCGTAAGCGCCACGGAAAGGTGCAAATCGGCGTCGATCCAACGGGTCAGCGACGTCTCGACCAGTCCCATTTGTCCAAACGTCCTCGCCGACGGAGATATGGAGTGCGCGCGCTGAAACAATTTGAGCGCCTCTTCCGGCTTTCCGTCTCGCCGGAGGTCGAGGGCCTGCTGAATCAATACGTCGGAGCTGGCCGCGTCTGCCGCGAACACCGGACCGGCGGTCGACAGGAAGATGAAAATCTGAAGGAATATCCCGAATCGAATCATTGGACGAAGATCGGCTAGTAGTTGGACATCATGACGAAGGCTCCCATTGGATTGCTGCCAGCGATCCACACGCTACCCCGCGGGTCCACGAACAGATCGAAAAACAATACGTTTCCCCCCCCTGTGAAGAGGCCGGCGCGGGTATCCCAGGCGCTGCCCGTCCATCGCGCGAGACCGATTCTCGACGAGTCGATCCATCCGACTATCGGCCTGCCATCGGCTCCCATTCTAAGCTTCGGACTATCTGCGGCATTGCCCGCCGGGACCGAGGCCGGAACCGCGGCTTGCCAAGCCCCGCCGACCAACGAATAGACCTGGAACCCGGTCCCCTTCTCCACAATGAGCGGCTGCCCCGTTTGGTCCAGGGCCACAGTGGGCGAACTTGTCGCCGTCATATTCGGACTCTCCGATTCGATCGTTCCTCTGAAGATATCCACTCCGGTCATGCTGGAGGCGCGCCAGTTTACGAATGGGTTTCCTTGAGCATCGAGGATCAGGTCGAACGAATCGATTCCGGCGAGGCCGAGCTCGCCAGGTGCGGGGTTCCACTGGGTTCCGGTCCAGCGGGTAAGAAAGATGTCTTGATTCATTCCGACGAACGCGGACTTGTTCAACCATCCCACGACGGGAAACCCGTTCTCATCAAGGTGGAGAACGGGACTTGTGACTCCGCCTCCGGCAGCGTCGACCGGGGTGAGGGCCGCGCTCCAAGCGGATCCGTTCCAGGTTGCGACATAGATTTGACTTGTCATCTTCGCTGGCGAGCTCTCGGACCAGGCCACGACCGGATGATCATTCGTATCTAGCGCGAGAGAGAATCCATGACTTTCATCTCCGCTGGGCGACGGTCGTTCCAGATCGGTCCAGCTCTGCCCATCGGAAGTTTGGACATGCAACGTACTGTATTGCTCCGCGCCGCTGCTGCTGACGTATAGATCCAGGTACCCAAAAACAGGATGAAATGTGCTCGTCACCACCAGAAGGGGATTCGAAACGTTGAAGCCCAGGCCAGGGATGCTTCCGTAGCTGATGAAATCCGGCACCGTCCACGACCAAGCCGTGGCGGGCGCAGTTAGAGCATTCCCGGCGACGTCGGTGATGGTCGGGCTGACGGTTAGGGAGAACGTCCCCGGGAGCGCAAAGGAGGTCAGATCATTGATCGCGAGGGTGGCTATTGTCGCGTCCGCGCTGAGTGTCACCGTCGTGGCAACAGCAGTGCCGCCGACTGTCAGGACGAAGGACGACGATGTGACCGAGGTCTTTGCGACAGCCTCGGAAAAGGTCACGGTGATCGGGGCGCGCAGGACGACATCGGTTGCACCTGCGATCGGGGTCGTCAGAACGACAGTGGGTGATTTGTGGTCGACATTTATGGTGGTCGGCGCGGAGGAGATGATGTCGCCGCCGACCTTGGCCTGAGCGACGATGGTGTGGGGGCCGTCGGCAACGGCGGTGGTATTCCAAGAATAGGAGTATGGGGATTGCGGGGAGGCCGGCGCAGGGACAGTCGCTAACGTTGAGCTGGTGCTCTCATCCAAAAGCGAAATTGTCGCCGGCGGCGTCGCCCCGCTCGCGGTCACTTTGATAGTGACGGTGCCATTCGTATAGCTGCCGTCAGCCGGGGACGTTATCTGCAACGTTGGAGTCTGCGGCGGGGTATCTGCCGATCCATCTGCTCCATCTGCCTTCGAGCTGGCATCCGAATGCGTGCTGCCGTCCGCCTCCACCTTGGTTTTGGTCGGGCATCCGGTCAGCAAAAGTAAGGGCCAGAGAAATACGCCAGGCGCACGACGCATCGGGAGCCTCTCAGTTCGAAGGAATGCCAATACCGTTTTTATCCAGGCCCATCTTCGGCGACCTTGTCGAGGGAGTTGACTGTTTTTTTCGAATGGCGGCATTTTTTTG
>CAYTTF010000492.1:0-2928 GCA_964440665.1 uncultured Myxococcales bacterium
AGCGGGCAACCCGTTCGGCAACGTCGAAGACCCTGCCGCGATCGAAGAAGAGCGCATCGAAACGCGTGCTGGGCGGCAGGGCTTCGATGAGGCGGCGGCAAAGATCTCTCTCGGCCGACAGCCCCGGAAGACCGACGCTGCGCGATCGGTCGACCAGGAAAAGCACGTTTCCTGGAGACCCCGCCGGTCGGGCGGACCGATTCTGCACCAGGAACGCCAGCGCGGTCTCTGTCGGCGACAGCGCGGCCAGCGCGATGCGCGCGTCCAGCGCGGGCGCCTCGGTCGCCGCCTTGGCCTGCGCCGCCCAGGAGACCTCCCAGGGTGCCCGCATCGAGGCGCGGCCAGTCGCGGTTCCGAAATTGCCGGCAAACGTCGCCCGCACCCCCGCGATGTCGAGATCCGCGGCGCCGCGCGCGCGGACCGTCACGTCGGCCGGCGGCGGCAGCCGCTCAGTCCCCGCCGGAAAACGGACGCGGAGGCGACCGCCGTCGAAGATCGGCACCATCGAGAATCGATAACGGACCTCGACGGGGAGGGTGGCCTTGGCCCCGCCCCGGAGAATGCGGAGGCGGTGGGTGGCGCTGTCGTCGAAGGGCTCGATCGCGGGCGTCACGCCGCGCGCCGCGCTCTCGGTCCGATAGAGATCGGCGGGCGGCGCTGCGCCGCCGGTGGTCGGCTCGAGGCTCCGCCAGCGGCCGCCGTCGCGAACGTCGACCGAGGTCAGCGTGGCGCCGTCCGGCAGGGCCAGGTCGAGCACCGCTTCGGCACCGCCCGATTCGGAGGGCTCGGGCGCCAGCACCCGGGTGATCTCGACCAGCGCCAGAGGCCCCCGGGCGTCGATCGCGATCCGGTGTGGCGAGGGGGCGGCGGGGCGGCCGACGGTCGCGCGACCAACGCCCGCCTGGCAGACGGTCAGGGCCACGAGGACGGCGAAGATGCAGCGGGCGTTCGGCATCGACATCGGCGCCGAGGGGCACCGGGCGCAAAGCTTAGCACCGTCAGGCGAAGCCCTTGCCGCAGAGGAAGATCTCGATGCTCTCGCTGCGGGAGCTGTCGGGTTTGATCGTGCGGACGTCGGAGAAGCGCTCGGCCAGCCGACGCCGCATCGACTCGAGGTCCGGCCCCTGGAAGATTTTCCCTACGAAGGCGCCACCCGGTGCCAGCAGGCGTTCCGCGCGGGCCAGCGCCTCGCCGAACAGCGCGGCCGAGCGCGCCTGGTCGGTGGCCCGGATCCCGGTCGTGTTGGGGGCCATGTCGGAGAGGACCACGTCGAACGCGGCCAACGTCCCCAGCAGCTCCCCGTCGCTGGTGGTGAAAGCGTCGCCGCGCAGGACCCGCGCGCCGGGGATCGGCTGGGGCAGGGGATCTCGATCGATGCCCACCACGGCGCCGTGGGGGCCGACCACCTTGAGCGCGTACTGCAGCCACGATCCCGGCCGACAGCCGAGGTCGAGCACCCGGTCACCCGCGCGCAGCAGGCGCAGCCGCTTGTCGATCTCCTCCAGCTTGTAGACGGCGCGCGCCGCGAATCCCGCCCCGCGCGCCTTGCGAAAGAACGCGTCGTGGCGATGGCGCGGATCGCGCAGCTTGGACAAGAGACCCTTCGGGCGGAGACGGAGGCGCGCGCGGCCTTACTTTTTGGGTTTGGCGGCGGCGGCGCTGGGAGCGCCCTTCTTCGAGGCCTTCATCGGGTTCTTCGACTCGACCTCTTTGATGATGCGCGGAACGACGTACTTGCGGACGTCCTTGACGCTCCCCTTGATGAGGACCACGCCGTTGGCGGCACCGGGGATCGCGCCCTTGACCAGCACGACGTCCTTGTCATCGAGCACCTTGACGATCACCAGGTCCGACGCCGTGTTCTTGACGTTGCCCATGAGGCCGGACATCCGCTTGCCCTTGTGGACGCGGCCCGGCGTGAGGCGGCAGCCGATCGATCCACCGTGGCGAAAGAACTCGTGCGTTCCGTGGGTGGCCGAATCGCCCTTCATCTTGTGGCGCTTCATGACGCCCTGGTAGCCCTTGCCCTTGGTCGTCCCGACCACGTCTACGACGTCGCCTTCCTTGAAGACCTCGCTGGCGCGCAGCACCTTGCCGACTTCGTATTTGTCCAGATCGGCGGCCTCGAGCCGCACCTCGCGCAGGTGCCGCAGCGGCTTTTCGATATTCGCCTTCTTGAAGAGACCGCCGTCCGGGCGGGTGACCAGCCGAAGCGCCTTCTCTTCGAACCCGAGCTGGAGCGCGGTATACCCGTGCTTCTCGGTGGTCCGCTTGCCGACGACCACGCAAGGACCGACCGTCACCGCGGTGACGCCGAGGGCGGATCCGTCCTCGTGAAAGACTTGGGTCATCCCGATCTTGCGGCCCAAAAGGCCCATTTTTAGCGACATGGCGAGTGGCGGCTTATAGTCCGGACCCCCTGTCTTGTCAACGCGCGCGAAAGCCATTGACAAGGTCGTCGCCAAAAGTGCGAACTTGTGGGCGGTGAATCCGGCGGCACCGGCGCCCGTGGCCAAGGCTCGGGGGCGCATCGACGCGGTGGACTGGCTGCGCGGCCTGGCGGTCGTGCTGATGATCCAGACCCATCTCTACGATGCGTGGTGCAGCCCCGCGGCCAAGGCCACCGCCGCCTACGCCTGGACCCGCTTTCTGGGCGGCATCCCCTCGCGTCTGTTCCTGCTCATCGTCGGGGTCGCCATGGCGATCCGCTACGAGGCGCAGATCGCCAAGGGGGTCGACCGCCAGACGATGGTGCGGACGGCCGCCAAGCGCGGCGCCGAGGTGCTGGTCCTCGCGTATCTGTTTCGGTTGCAGGAGTACATCCTGGGCGGCTGGTACGACTGGCGCGATCTGTTTCGCGTCGACATCCTGAACTGCATCGGCGCCTCGATGATCGCGCCGGCATACATCTCGGCCCCGCGGCGGGGG
>CAYTTF010000493.1:0-2924 GCA_964440665.1 uncultured Myxococcales bacterium
ATCGATCGCGAATTACAGATTTTCATGAGCCGTCTCCCTTGCTGCGTTCCGGTGCTGGAGTTTGAAGGTGCGAATTACAACCGCATGTTGCGCTTCGTGTCAAACGTTTTGCCGAAATGAAGGGAGAGCGGCGAGGCAGCGAAACCGAGCGAGGAGTCGACGAGCGGAGAGTATAGATTCGGATTAAGCGCCATTTCCGACCGCCCGATAAATCGCCGGTCTGTCAACTGCGCGCCAGCCCATCTGAGGCTTCCCCCCTCTACTCAGGCGTTCCCACAGACGACGGTCCTGCCCGAAGCCGTAGCGCAGGAGATCCCGTCGCAGACCGAGCTCGGGATGCAGGCGCAGCTGAGGCTGGCGCCGCAGGCGGCAGGTCGATCCGCACAGTGCGGGGGCGGGCTCACGCAGGGGGGCGGAAAGCAGCCCGCCGATTCACCGGTCGCCGGGCAACTGGCGGACTGGTACATCCATCCGTCGGGGCACTGCCCACCGTCGCCGGGCGCCGCGCACCGCACCGGGCCTCCCCCGCAATATTCGACGACGCAGATCTGATCGGCGGCGCAGGTCTGGCTGCCGCAGCCGAGGGCGTCCTCTGCCGAAGGAGCGTCGGTCCCGGCGTCCGGCGACGCTTCCGCAAGCGGCGTGTGTGCATCGGGCGGCGGGTTCTCGAGCGCACCTCCGCAGCCGCCGAGGAGGAACGTCAACGCCGCCAGCGATCGCCTCATGGCCGGCTGCCGCCTCGAGCCCGGCGAGGGCTCGCCCCGGCGCCCTCGAGCGCCCGCAAGCGCCGCGCGAGATCCTGGTTGTCACGCTCGAGCTTCTCGATCTGGCTCTTCTGATCGGCGACCTGCCGATCGAGCGCCTGGATCGCGGCCAGCGCGACCCCTTGCGCGTCGACGGCGAAGTACGTCCGATCGTCGTTGCCGAGCCCGAAGCTGGCCCGGAAGTCCTGCGCCATCGGCCCCAGATGCCGCACGTCGGCCGGCTCGCTGCGATAGCTCCAGGTCGAGATCGGCAGCCGGCTCACCTTGTGGAGGATGGCCGCGGGATCGGCCGGCTCGATGTTCTTCTTCTGGTTGCGGTCGCTGACGCACAGTGGGGCGCACCCCTGCGGGCAGGTCGGCATGGCCGCCGTCGGGGTGACGCAGGTCGGGGGACCGCCGGAGATGGGCCCGTCCACCTGGCAGCAGATGTCCCCCACCGCGCAGCAGGTGTTCCCGCAGCAGAGCGAATTGGGCGCGCAGATTCCGGCCGTCTGGGAGCAGGGGAGCACCATGCACGTCCCGCCGCTGCAAAAGGGTGTCGCGGTGGGGCATCGATTGCCGCAGTTGCCGCAGTTCATCGGATCGTTCTGTTCGTTGACGCAGGCGTTGCCGCAGCAGAACCGCCCGGCCGAGCAGGGAAGTGTGCAGGGGCCGCTCCCGCCCGAACCCGAAGCACCACCCCGACCACCACCCCCCGAGGCGCCCGCCCGCCCGCCTGCGCCCGAGGCCCCACCACCTCCACCGCGCCCGCCGACTCCGGCCCCGCCGCCGCCGGCCCCCGAGGCGCCCCCACGTCCCCCGCTGGCCGACGCGCCGCCACCGCCGCCCGCGCCCGCGACGCCGGTGGTGCCGCCCGCGCCGCCGCGCGATCCCGTCGTCCCCGCGGATCCCATTGTGCCTGCCGACCCCGTCGTGCCCGCGGATCCGCTCGTGCCCGCGGATCCCGTCGTGCCAGCCGATCCTGTCCTGCCCGCGGATCCGGTCGTCCCCCCCGAGCCGGTCCCACCGGCGGCTCCGGTTGCATCCTGTCCGCTGGTGATGGAACCACAGGCGGCGATTACCGTGGCCAGAAACGTCAGCGCGATGGAGGAGAGGCCCGGCGCGCTGACGCGCCCTGTCTTCAAGGAAGCGGTCATGGAGACAAGGACAGCACGATCCGAGCCAAGACCAAAGTTCCGGGGCCCGGCCACCCTTGGCTCGGACCTCATCAGAAATTCGAGGGCGGCTGTCGACGGCGGGCAGCGGTTGGACCTGAGCAAGACTATGAGTATACTCGTGACTATAGTGATGGCGACGAGCGTGCATTTGCCGAGAGCCCTACTGGAAGCGGTCGACCGGAAAGCGCGGGCGCTCCGCATCAGTCGCAATCAACTGGTCGTCCGGGCGCTCGAGCACGAGATCGACGGCGGAGCGGACTGGTCGCCAGGCTTCTTCGCGCGGCTGTCGGAGGTCGATGCAGGCACGGCCGCGGATGTCGACGATCTGCTCGTGGCGGTTCGAAAAGCGCGTAGGTCGAAGGCGGCCAGGCGACTGTGAGGTATCTCCTGGATACGAACGCGGTCTCCGCCCTGATGAAGGGCGACGAGCGCGTCGTCAAACGGCTGCAAACGCTCAGCAAGGGCGAGGCGGCAATTCCACAGCCGGCGATTGCCGAAATCACCTACGGCATCGAGCGACTGCCACGTTCGAAACGTCGATCGCACCTGGAAGACCGTTTCGAGCTAGTTCGTAGCGAGCTGGCTAGGAGCCTCTGGACCGATGCCGTGAGTGAGCAGTTCGGCTTGATCAAGGCCGCGCTCGAGCGCAAAGGCCGGCGGATCGAAGACTTCGACGCAGCGATCGCCGCCCACGCTTTGGCCGAGGGAGCCATCCTCGTCACCGCGAACCTGCACGACATGACGAGGGTCGGCGACCTGAAGGTCGAGGATTGGGCGCGGGTCGAGGGGTAAGTTATCGCCGGTGGGTCTCGGCCGTCGCTCGCCTACGAGATCGAACCGCTATCGACCAACCGCCTTCAGCTTTCTCCAGCCGCCGGCCCTGTTGTTGGCGATGATCTGCTTGAACATCGCCTCGAGCGCCGGCGCGTCGATCTTCTCACCCTGACGAATGGCGACGGTGCGGGCGGTCGTGTTGTCGTGACCGCCGGTGATGATGCCGTGC
>CAYTTF010000494.1:0-2923 GCA_964440665.1 uncultured Myxococcales bacterium
GACAGCGCGCCCGACATCGCGTGGGCGCTGGGCGCGGCGCTGACCGAGGCGGGGGTTACGCCGCCGCCGCTCGACGAGATGAAGGCCATGGTCGGCGACGGCGCGCGGCCGCTGGTGGAGCGCGCGCTCGAGCGGGCGGGCGCCTCTCGCGACGTCGATGCGTTGCTCGCGCGCTACCTGGAGCACTACCGCGACCACCTCTGCGTCGACTCCCGCATCTACCCTGGCATCCTGAACGCGCTCGACCAGCTTCGGCGCGCCGGCGTCCGGTCGGCGGTGGTGACTAACAAGCCGGGAACGCTGGCCCGCGGTCTGCTCGACGGGTTGGGGCTCACGCCGCTCTTCACGGCGATCGTCGGGGACGGCGACGGATTTCCGCGCAAACCCGATCCCGCCGCCGCGCGCGCGGTCATCGAGCGCGCGGGGAGCTCCGCGTCGCGGACCGCCGTGATCGGCGACGGTCTCGCCGACCTGCGGATGGCCCGCGCGATCGGCGCCCGCGCCATCGCCGCCGCCTGGGGCTACGTCCCCGTCGATCGCCTAGCCGCCGAGGCGCCCGACCTGATCGCGCGCACGCCGGAGGAGGCTGTGGCGGCCGTGCTGGGCGGCGACTAGAGCCACTCGATGCCGAGCGAGAAGTCAAACACCGAGCCGGTGCCGCCGTGGACCTGCGTCGAGCTGTTGGCTGGCGTGACGAGCAGGATGCCGGCCGCCCAGGGCGAATAGCCGAGCTCCCCGGAGAGCGCGAGCCCCCGCGCCGGGAAGTACTTCAACCCGAGCGCGCCGCGGGCCTGCACGATCGCGCCGATCAGCTTGTTCGACGTCGAGGGATCGCCGGTGTCTCGCGAATCTACCAGGTTCGCCGCGCCGCCGAGCGACAGGTACGGAAACAGCGACGCGTTCTCGATGAAGACGCCGAAGTTGATCGGGTAAAGGCCGAGCCCGAAGGTCGTGAACTGCGGCGCGAACGAAAGCGGCACGTCCATCTTGAAGAAGTATCCCGAGCCCCCCAGGTGCAGGGTCGGCGTGACCGTCCAGGCGTTCGAATCGACCGCGAAGTTTCCCGACTGGAACGCCTGGCCCGACACCGCGTTGACGCCGTTCACGAGAGACGCCGGCGGCATGAGGTGCACGTCCTGCATACCCAGCCGAATTCCCGCCCCGAACCAGCCCATCCGCGGCGGCGGCGTCGCGGCGGGCGGCGCGGTCGCGGCGAGGTCAGCCTCGGGCGGTGCCGTCGCGCTCGAGGTGGCAGACGTATCGACGTCGGGCGCGCCGAGCGCAGCCACTGGAAATGCCGCCGTAATGATTCCAACCACTCCGCACAGATATCGCGCGTGCATGAGGACACCTCATCGGTGGGCGCGAGGCGCCGCCACCGTCCACCGTTAAGAGTGCGCACGGTTTGGTGGAGGTCCACCCCAATCGATCGGCTGAGGTGCAAGTCGGCGACGATCCGCAGCCGGCCGTGACGGCGATTACTTGGACGCGACTGCGGTGCGATTCGCCGTCACGCTCAGCTCGGGCCGGTGGTTGAGCGACTGGAAGACGACGCAGTAGCGCTCGGTCAGCTTGAGGAGAGCGTCGATCTTTTCCTGCGGGGCATCCGTGTCGAGATCGAAGGCCAGCCGAATGGCGCGGAAGCCGACCGGCGCTGCGCGATCGACGCCCAGCGTGCCGCGAAAATCTAGATCGCCCTCGGCGCGCACGACGGCGTCGCGCAGCGGAATCTCCAGCGCCGTCGCGACCGCCTTGAGCGTGACGCCCGCACAGGCGACGAGCGCCTCGAGCAGCATGTCGCCCGAACAGAGCTCGGCGCCCGTGCCGCCGGTCGCGGGGTGCAGGCCCGCCACCGCGAGCGCGCGGCCCGTCTCCACCTTGCAGGCGATCTTGACGTCGTCGAGCCGGCCGCGCGCCTTCAGCGTGACCAGCGCGGCGCCGGGGGTCTGCTTGTAGGTTTCCTTGAGCGGCGCCTGGAGGGCGCGGAGATCGGAAGCATCCATGCGCGCATCATGCCCCGGGGGCGGCGGCGGGTGAATCGATTCCAGCGTGCGCCGCGGCCCTCGAGCCCGCTGACACGCGGCTCAAGGCGGTGCCTTTCGCAGTCACGAAGGCGGCGAGCGCCGGGGGAATCGAGGTAGCCTTCGGGCGTGCCGTCGTCGGTGAGTGCGCTCCGGCGCGTTCCGTTTCTCCCTGGCGAGGTCGAGGGATGGGCCGACTTCTGTGTGGCGTGCGGGGGACCCCATGATGCGGCGCTGGTGCGGCGGCTGCTGGTCGATCTGACCAGCGATCCGGCGGGCGCGTTCGTCTTCACGGATGGCGAAGGGCCGGCGCTCGTGTGCACCGTGGTCGACCGGGCGGCCAACGGCGCAGGCGGGGCGAATCTCGAGATCCTCGGGGCGCGCTCACCGGTGGCGGGGGAACTGTTTGCGCAGTTGGTGGTCGCGCCTGCGGTCGCGTTCGCGCGGGGCGGCACTCGGCGAGGGTTGCAGGTGTCGCTTTATCCCTGGCTGGTGGATGCCCAAGCGGCGGAGAGGGCCCTTGCCGGAAGAGGGTTTGCACGGGTCTTCGATTCGTTCGTCATGCGGCGGCCGGCGGGGGCAGCCGCCCCATCAGCGCCCGTGCCCCCGCTCGACGACGGCTGGCGGTGGGCGCCGCTCGACGACGCACAGGTCGAGGCGGCCCACAGCGCCCTCGCCGAGATGTTCCGGGGCGCGCCTTCGTTCAGCCTGGCACCCCTCCATGAATTTAGGCGCGCGGTCGGGAGCGGGGCCAGCGCGTGGCGCGTGCTCTTCGATGGCGCGGAAATCGCGGGGCTGGTGCAGGTGTCTGCGCAGGGCGAGCGCGGGACGTTGCGAACGGTCGGGCGCCGACCCGGCTACCGGGGCCGCGGCCTCGGGAGGCGACTCGTGGGTGAAGGACT
>CAYTTF010000495.1:0-2921 GCA_964440665.1 uncultured Myxococcales bacterium
CGCACATGGTGTGGGGCGCCGACGGCCTCATGAACGGCGTCTGGAACGCCAAGGCGGCGATCCGGTCCATCGACTTCGCGGGCGGGACGGTGGTTCACATGTCGTCCGGGTGGTCGGCCCTGGTGCTCTGCCTGATCCTCGGCAAGCGCACCGGCTTCGGCCGGCGGGCGTTCGTTCCGCACAGCATGGTCCTCACCGTGATCGGCACCGGGATGCTCTGGGTCGGGTGGTACGGCTTCAACGCCGGCAGCGCGGTCGCCGCGGACGGCATCGCGGCCACCGCCTTTACCGCCACCACGCTGGCGACCGCGGTGGCCGCCTCCGTCTGGCCGGGGCTCGAATGGCTCACGCGCGGCAAGCCGACCGTGCTCGGTTTCTGCTCGGGCGCGGTGGCCGGGCTGGTCGTGATCACGCCGGCTTCGGGGTTCGTCACGCCGGGGAGCGCCGTGATCATCGGCCTCCTCGCGGGCGTCGTCCCCTTTGTCGCCTGCACCAAGCTCAAGGCGTTCTTCAAGTACGACGACGCGCTGGACACCTTCGGCGTGCACGGGGTGGGCGGGACCCTGGGGGCGCTCTGCACCGGCTTCTTCGCGAGCCCCGAGGCCAATCCGAACCTGAGCACCAACCTCGCCGGCATCGTGGGCAGGACCCTCTGGATCGAGCAGCTCAAGGCGATGGGTCTGACGCTGGTGCTCTCGGTCGGCGCGACGGCGGTGATCGCGTTTGCGCTCAAGGCGGCGCTCGGGCTTCGCCCCAGCGTCGAGAACGAGGAGCAGGGGCTCGACGACGCCGATCATGGAGAAGCCGGATATCATCCCGACGAGGGTGGCGGACACGGCGAAGGGCCCGAAGAGGTACCGCTCGCCGCGGCCGCTGGGCTGGTCGACACGGCGACCGGTCCGCGGGCGGCGCCGACTACGTGACGGCACACACCGAGGTGGGCGAATCCACACCGGCACGATGGGCCGGGCCTACGCGGCCTCCATATTCGAAGCGCAAGCCATCACCACCTTGGCCACGGCGGCCGGCAAGACGTCGCCTTCCAGATGGGGCCATACAGTAGCACCGGCGATTGGGCCGTAACCCCCTTCGCCCACGGGCGTAGAAAGGGTACGGAGGCCACATGCCGACCACGTTCATCGCGACCACGCTCGACCGCCTGCGCAGGACCGCGGACAAGATCTCCTTCATGGGGCCGACGCTGGCGCGGTTGACCGTCGGGTTGTGTTCATCGGAACGGGATGGGGAAAGCTGCACTCCATTCCCGATGTGACCGAGTTCTTCACCAGCCTCCACATCCCGGCGCCCGGCTTCAACGCCCGCCTGACCGCGGCCGGGCCGCTCTCGATCGACGGGCTCATCGGACGGCGCTGCGGCGCAAGCGGCGCCCCCGACACCGCCGCCTGACGTCGCCGAGCCCGGGAATGGGAAGTTGAACAAAGTGAAGCCCGGGACTATTCAGGAGATGGTTTGGGGCCCATGGATCCTGAGGCGACCGAGGCGGCCGACGTGATGGCGCGGTACTGTCGGGGCGAGGCCGCCGCCTTCCACCGTCTCTACGCACTGCTGGCGCCCCGGATCCTCGCCTATCTGAACGGCCTGCTGGGGGACAAGGCGGCGGCGGAGGACACGCTCCAGGTGACGTTTCTCAAGGTGCACGAAGCGCGATCGACCTACGTGCTCGGCGCCAACCCCATCCCGTGGATGTACACCATCGCGCATCGCACCTGCCTCGACGAGCTGCGCCGGCGCAAGCGCAGCCGCTTGCGTCTCACCCAGGACGGCACGCTGCATTCCGAGCCGGCGGCCCACATCACCGGCGTCTCCGCCGACGCCCACCAAGACGATTCCGACCGGCCCGATCCGGCCGCGACGGCCGGCGCGCTCGCGGCACTCGAACGCCTGCCCGAGAACCAACGCCTGGCACTCATCCTCACCAAGGTCCACGGCCGTTCCACCGCGGAGGCCGCCATGATCACCGGCACCACGCCGGGGGCGATCAAGCAGCGCGCGCACCGCGCGTACGTCACGCTGAGACAGCTGCTCCCGAAGGCGGACCCCGCGAAGAAGGAGCTGTCATGACGGTCAAGAATTTCGACGGCGGCCTGAGCGCGCCGGGGAGCTTCGATCCCCCGCCCCCACCCTCACCCGACCTGCTCAAAACGGTGAACGGGATGAGACCGGTCCGCACGCGCACGCGGTTCGGCGCGTTCGCGCTGGTCGCGCTCATCGGTCTCGTCTGGCCGGTGATCGCGCTCGGTCACCTTCCACTCCGGCGGGATCTCGAGGCGCTGCCCGCCTGGTGGGTGATCACCGCCGCGGCGCTCTGGGGGATCTCGTTCGTGCTTTCGCTGGCGGCGGCGCTGGTGCCACGCCGCGGGGACGTGCTCCCCGCGCCGGGACGCGCCTCCCGCGTCAGCGGAACGGCGATGGCCGTCCTGTTGCTGTTCGCGCTGGTCGCGACCGCCCAGGCTCCCGGCCTCAGCCTCCGCCCCGAAGACCTTCACTTCTCGCTGTTCGGCTCCTGCGTTCACTGCATCCGGTTCGTTTTCGAGATCTCGGCGGCATTCCTGGTGATCGGCCTCCTCGCGCTCCGGCGACTGGTCCCGGTGGGCGGGCCGCGAATCGGCATGGCGCTGGGCGCGGCCGGCGGCGCCATGGGGGGATTGGTCCTGCATTTCATCTGCCCGATCGCCGGCACCGCGCACGTGGTGCTCGCGCACGTGGGGGGAATGGTGCTGGCGGCGGCGACCGGCGCGTTGTTGCTCCCAGGCATCGCGCGCCGCTAAGAGCCACCGGCCTATGCGGCGACGTCGGGGCGCGTTCGGGGCGTCGAAATAGCGACGCTTCCCGAACGATTCCGTCTGTGCCGGAGACGAGACTTGAACTCGTAAGCCCTTGCGAGCGGCGGATTTTGAGTG
>CAYTTF010000496.1:0-2895 GCA_964440665.1 uncultured Myxococcales bacterium
CACCGCCAGCACGTCGTGCTCGGCTTGCGCCAGCAGATCGGCCGCGATCCAGCTCGGATCGACGCTGTCGTCGGCGCCGATGACCAGCTCCGTCGGCCCCGCGATCGAATCGATGCCGACGTCGCCGAACACCAGTCGCTTGGCCGCGGCGACGTAGGCGTTCCCCGGGCCGACGATCTTGTCGACGCGCGGCACGCTCTCGGTGCCATAGGCGAGCGCCGCGATGGCCTGCGCACCGCCGATCACGAACACCCGATCGACGCCGGCGATGCGCGCCGCCAACAGCGTCTCGGGCGACGGGCCCGGCGTGGTCATCACGATCTCGCGCACGCCCGCGACGCGCGCCGGGACCGCGGTCATGATCACCGTCGACGGATAACGGGCGGTTCCCCCGGGGACATAGATGCCGATGCGCGCCAGCGGATCGACGCGGCTGCCGACCCGGATCCCGCCTTCCACGATTTCGAACGACGGGTGCTTTTCGCGTTCGTGAAACGCGCGCACCCGGCGCGCGGCGTGCTCGAGGGCGGTGCGCACAGCGGCCGACGCGCCCGAGGCCATCTGGTCCCACTCCGCCGCCGGCAGCTCCAGCGCGTCGACCCGCCGCTTCTCGAACCGCGCCGTGAGCGCGCGGACCGCGCGGTCGCCGCCCGAGCGCACCTCGGCGATCACCCGTCGCGCCGCCGTCTCGATCTCCTCGGGGAGGGCGGCGTTGCGCCGGCAGAGACCGTATAGGCGCGTCGCGAACTCGGCGCCGCTCTTTTCGAAGATCCGCAACATGATCGGGCGCGCAGCATAGCAGCCCACGGCGAGACTGGACACGAACCGGCGCGAGGATAGGCCGGATTAAGCGCCACTTCCGACCGCCCGACAATCGCTCATCTGTCTACTGCGCGCCAGCCCACCCGAGGCTTCTTCCCCTCGACCGGGGGGGGCAGACAACCCCTGGCGGAAGGAGCTAGAAGCGCTCGAGCGGCTTCAGCCGCCACAGATATCTTGGCCGCAGACGAACGCGCCGACCGTCGGGGTGTACACGCAAGTGCTCGCTAGGCCGCAACCGGCGCAATCGATGGTGGAATTGATGCAGGTGTCGGAAGGCCCGTGACAATAGAACCCCGAATATGCTCCGCAGTGGCCAATGCTCGGTGAGCAATAGCCGCCGGCACCACAATCGGAGTCGAGGTGACAATTGGCCGGGACGCACATGTTGCGATGGACGCCGTTGCCGCCGTAATAGTCGGCGGAGCAAGTACAAGCATTGCCGGTCGGACAGTCGGAATCGGTCAAGCACTGGTCGACCGAGCACCGGCCGCCGAGACAATAGTTGAATAGGACCGCCACGCTCGCATCTCCCATGCAATCGGCGTCGGTGGCGCACAGCGCACCCCCGCCGTCGGAACTGCTGTTTGCGTCCGTTTTCGGATTGCATGCGACCGCCGTCGCCCGATGTACGATCGGAACCTCTGGAGGCACGGCCTGGGTGGGGGTCGCCGGACAGGCATCCGAGGCGGCCGTCGGGCCGGTATCTGAGCCTGCATCCGAGGCCGCGTCGTTCGGGAGCCCCCCGTCGGGCACAACCGCCTTCTGACTGCTGCAGGCCAAGACGCCGAGGATCCCGGCGGCAATCCGGAAGATATTTTGAGTCGACGTATTCATGAAGTGTCTCCCATTAAGTCAAAGCGCCTGAAAATGGGCGAGTAAGTCCGTCGATCTCGGCACCTTCCCGACCGTGGCCTAGTCTAGCAATAGCTATACCCCACTGAGGTCAGTGGCCTACCGGGGCGAAGGAGCCTTCCCGCCGGTCGCACGTCGGTCGACGATGGCCAGCGACCGCCCGCGCCTCACTCTCTTCGCTTCAACCTCAGTTTCCTGAGGTCCACTGTGACAGGGATGTCCGGAGTCGCGCCGAGATCTTGCACAGCTCGCCAGGCGTCAGAGGGCGCCGGCGGTGGGCAACGTGGAGACATCGTCCACCCCGAATCATCGAGCGACCGGACCGTTCGTTGCGAAAGACCAATGAGGTGAGGCCGAGGTGGACCCCTCGAGAACTAGGTTCTACCTTCCGCGACGCAGATCCCAAGCGCGCAGCGCCGTCTCCTGGCTCCCAGATCAGAACATCCAGGTGAGCGCGGTCGCCACCTCGTTGAAGCCCGATTCGATGCCCAGGTCGCCGCTGCCCGACGGGCCGCCGAGCTCGTGGCGGCGGTAGTCGAGCTTGAAGCCGATCTGCGGGATCGGCCGGTAGAGCAGGCCGGCCGTGTACGTGTAGCGGATCAGAGAATTGTCGGCGACGAAGCCGGCCGGCACGGCGGCCTGCGTGTTGGCGTAGTCGAAGCGTCCGAACAGCGTCAGGTTCTGCTCCGTTCCCGGCGCGAAGATCCGGAGCAGGTCGTAGCCGACGTCCAGATAGGCGCCGCGAAGCTGCGACGCCACCGGCGCGGGGGCGGGATCGCCGGCCGCCATGGCCGCCGCGGCCAGCGCCGTGTCGAGCGCGCCCGCGTCGCCGATGAAGAGGATCGCGGCCTCGCCGCGCGCTTCGAAGCCGCGGTGGCGGGTGCGCGCGTCGATCTCGAACAGCCACAGCGGGACGTTGCCGACCGTGTCGTGCCAGGTGTCGCCGGAGGTCGAGCCATAGGCCGACGCGCCGAAGATCGTGGCCAGGCGCGGCTCGTAGGTGAGGCGCGCGACAGCGCCGAAGTCACGCGCGTGCGCGAACTGCGCCTCCTGATGTCCGTCGGCGATGCCGCCCTCGCCCGAAAAGCCGTGGGAGTCGAAGCCGTTGACGAGGTAGAGCTGGTACGAAAGCCCTTCGCGGATCTCGCCGAAGGCGCCGAAGCCGGGCTCGCGCCAGGTCGACGGGATCACCAGCGTGTCGACGTCGGGGCGGTCGACGCC
>CAYTTF010000497.1:0-2891 GCA_964440665.1 uncultured Myxococcales bacterium
GAGGACCTTGCGGACCACCTTCAACATGGGACCCGCGACGTGGACAATCAGGGTCGCCGCGGCGTCCGGATTGCCCTCGGCCGCCATCCTCGCCAGGGGAAGCAGATCGTCGGACCCGCCCTTGACGGCGGGCAAAGATCCCGGGCGCTCGCCACCCGCAACCTGCTTTGCGAACGTCATCACCCTGGCCGCTAACATGTCGAATGCGTACGCCCGGGTCAAGCTGCGCCATCGGCTGGGACCCTCGTGCACGCGCGGCGAGCCGATTGCTTGGTTGCGTGATTGCGGTATTGATCGATGTGTGGGGGAGCGACGCAGGCTTCGGCGAACGCCCGGGACGACCCGCGCAGGATGCACTGGCCCGGCCGCGATCGGCCACGCGGCTTGCCAATCGGCGGCGATCTTGGTGCTGCTCGCAGCGAGCGGCTGCGGTCGTCGGGCGGAGCTCCTCGGCACGATTGTCTCGCCGAGTGACGGGCCAGCGTCCGAGCCCGATGGCTCCCCCCGCCCGCAGTTCTCGCAGCCCGAGCTGGTCGTGGCCGTATCCGATCCGCTGGCTTACGACGCGGATCCCTCCTTCACGGGTGATCTCTTGGAGATGTTCTTCATGTCGGATCGCGCCGGCACCAAGGACATCTGGACCTCTCGTCGGGCCAATGTCAGCGATCCCTGGGGACCTCCCACGATCGTGCCGACCCTGAGCTCTCCCGCCTCGGATGAGGGGCCGTCGGTCTCCCTGGACGGCAAACGGATCTGGTTCGCGACCGACCGCGATGGTTCCCGCCACATCTGGCAATCTACCCGCGCCATCCGAAGCGATCCTTGGGCGGCGCCCGTCAGCGTCCCCGAGCTCGCGAGCGCGGCCGATGACCTGGGACCCGCCGTGGACGCCACGGAGACAACCATGTTCTTCGGATCAAACCGCGCGCTGGCGGCGTCGTACGACGTCTTCTCATCTACGAGAGCAACCACCATCGAACCGTGGGGAGCGCCCAGCCCCGTCCCGGGGGTCAACAGCCCGTTCGATGACAAGGCCCCTTTCGTCGCCCAGGGAGGTCTGATCGTCTTCTTTACGTCGTCGCGGACCGGAGCAGGCGATCTCTATTGGTCGACGCGTCAATCGACGGCCGAGCCGTTTCCGTCTCCGCTTCCTATGGTCGAGCTCAATTCGCCGGCCTACGATTCCGACCCGAGTCTCTCGCAGGACCTGACGTACATCCTTTTCGATTCGCAACGCAGCGGAATTTCAGACATTTACGAAGCGCACGCGATCGCTCCGGCACCCTGACGCGTGCGGCGGGATCGGGTGCCGGCTGTTCGTCGGGTCGCATTCCGGCATCGGCGCTGAACTCGTTAGGACCGAGTTGCGACCAGTACATCGCGGGGGTTTATCCCTCCGATTCCGAGGAGACAGGCATGGACACAGGACGTTTTTCGAGGCGACGGTTCATCACTTCGGCGGGCGTGACCCTGACGCTGCCGATGTTGCCCTCGCTTCTGTGGTCACGTCGAGCCGGGGCGGCAACTTGCGCGCCCGTTAAGCGGTTCATGTTCTACCACTACCCCAACGGCAACTACATGCAGACGCACGTGCCGACGGGAGCGGGAACCGGCGACTCCTGGGGATTGCCCCCGACCATGCCGACCTGGGTGCCCTTGAAGCCGGACATAACCTTCATCACCGGCCTCGAGAACCAGCAACGTCGCCGGCAGGTGGGCGACCACGCGCTCGGAGCGGGGGCCTTGTTGACGGCGCGCATGCCCACCCCCAACTCGCAGCAGATGAGCATGTCGGTCGACCAGGTCATCGGGGATGCTCAACAAGGCTGCCGTGGCATCCACTCGTTACAGCTCGGCACGGGTAATGGTGGGCCCACGGACTCGTTCGGGACCTACTTCACGCGCAACATCTCCTGGCGCGCCCCGTCCACGGCGAACGCCGACGGCACCATGTCCTTCCCGGTCGGCGCCGGCACTCCGCTCGGCAAGATCATCGACGCGCAGACCGCGTTCAACCGGCTGTTCATGGGAACCAGCCCCACGGTCAGCAGCGCCGATGCGCAGATGCGCCTCGCGCTCCGCAAGAGCGTGCTCGACAGCGTGCTGCCCTACCAGGCTTCGCTGAAGAACCAGCTCAACCCGGCCGACAGCGCCAAGCTCGACCAGCTCTTTACCGGCATTCGCTCGCTCGAGCAGGAGCTGCAGAGCACGCCTGTCGCCGGCTCCTGCATGCCGCCGGCGGTTCCCGGGGCCGCGGTGAATCCGACCGACAAGAATGGCCTCACCGGCGTCGACTACAAGAACCAGGTCGACTTCATGCACAGCCTGATGGCGATAGCGTTTCAGTGCGACATCACCCGGGTCATCACGTTCATGCTCTCCGACGCGGTCACCAGCCGAAATTACAACTTCGTGCCGGCCGTCGCGACGGCGGGGGCCGCCGCGGGAGGCGCCACCTCGGATCACCAGTCTTCACACTACGGCAGCAGCGCAACCCTGCAGGAGGTCTACCACCAGATCTCCCTCTACAAGATGATCTGGATCAGCACCTTCATCCAGAAGATGAAATCGCTGGTCGACGCCGACGGCAACGACATGCTCCACAACATCGCGATCGTGATGAGCAGCGAAATCGGCGACGGCAACCGCCACAATCACGACAATCTCCCGACCATGGTCATCGGGCGGCTGGGCGGCCTCGTGACGCCGAACCGACTGGTCCAGTACCCCAACGCCACGGGTTCTGACTATTCGAACGTCAAGACCTACGGCGATTTCTACATCGGGCTTCTCAAGCTCTACGGTGTGAACGTGACGGCCTTCGGCAACGACGGCAAGGAGGCACTCGGATGGAACGCGTGAATCAGAGTCTGCTGGCAGGCGTCGGCGTC
>CAYTTF010000498.1:0-2876 GCA_964440665.1 uncultured Myxococcales bacterium
ACCGGCCTGCTGGAACTCGGCTACAGCCAGCTCCAGCTCGTGCAGGGCGTCCGCCACCATGCCGAGCTCGCGATAGGCCTCGCCCAGCTGCACGCGAACCTGCGGCAACCCGGGCGTGAGCTTGAGGACGCTCTTGTAGACGGTGATCGCCTTCGGCAGGAACCCCTGACCGATGTAGATCTCGGCGGTGCGCAGGTAGATCTCACGGGCTTCGGTCAGGGCGCCGTGCCGGACGTGGATCTCCGCCATCTTGAGCCAGGTGCGGGTGTCGCTCGGATCCTCCTGGACCACGCCACCAAACTCCTCGAGAGCCCGGTGGTCCTGCCCGCGCTCCAGAAACTTCTGAGCTGCGGCTAGATACTTGTCTTTCTTCGTGAGCACCGGCGGGTCAAGTCTACATCCGCTCGACGAGGTGCGTGTCCATCTTCCCAGCCACGAATTCGGCGTTGGCCAACAGGCGCCGGAAGAAGTCCAGGTTGGTCTTGCAGCCCTCGACGACGAATTCGGCCAGCGCCCTGCGCAAACGGGCCAGCGCCGCCGGGCGAGTCTCGGCGCGGACGATCAGCTTGGCGAGCAGGGAATCGTAGAACGGCGGCACCAGGTACTGGTTGTAGATGTGGGTGTCGACCCGGACGCCCAGGCCGCCGGGCAGGTTGAGCGCCGTGATCCGTCCCGGTGAGGGGGCAAAGGTGACCGGATCCTCGGCGTTGATCCGCAGCTCGATGGCGTGGCCGCGCGGTCGAATGTCCTCCGGGAGCTTGAGCGGCTCGCCCGCCGCGAGCTTCATCTGCTCCCGCACCAGATCCACGCTGAACACCTCCTCGGTCACCGTGTGCTCGACCTGGATGCGGGTGTTCATCTCCATGAAGTAGAAACGCTTGTCCTCGTCCAGCAGGAACTCGAGCGTGCCCACGGTCTGATAGCCCAGGCTCTCGGTGGCCTTTCGGGCGACGCCGAGCAGCTTGGCGCGCCGCTCGTCGTCGAGCGCGACGCTGGGCGCCTCTTCGACCAGCTTCTGGTGGCGGCGCTGAATCGAGCACTCCCGCTCGCCCAGCGCGATCGCCCGATTGCCGTCGCCCAGCACCTGCACCTCGACGTGCCGGGGACGCGCGATGAAGCGCTCCAGGTAGACCGCCGGGTTGTCGAACCCAGCCTGCGCCTCGCTGCGGGCGGCGTTGAGCTGGGCCGACAGCCGCGCCTTGCTCTCCACCACCTTCATGCCACGACCGCCGCCGCCCGCCGAAGCCTTGATGATGACCGGCAGGCCGATCCGCTCGATGGCTTCTTCGGCCTGGCGATCGGTTTCTATGACGCCCGTGCCCGGCAAGATGGGGACGCCGGCCTTCTCCATCGTCGCCCGCGCCGAAACCTTGTCGCCCATGAGGCGCATGATCTCCGGCTGCGGACCGATCCACTGAAAGCCGCACTTCTTGACCACCTCGGCGAAGTGGGCGTTCTCGGACAAGAAGCCATAGCCGGGGTGGACCGCGTCGGCGCGCGTGATCTCCGCGGCGCTGATGATCGCCGGGATCGACAGGTAACTGGCCCGCGCCTGGGGCGGCCCGATGCAGACCTTCTCGTCGGCGAACCGGACGTGGAGCGCGTCGGCGTCGGCGGTGGAATGGACCGCCACCGAGCGGATGCCCATCTCGCGGCACGCGCGAATCACGCGCAGCGCAATCTCGCCGCGGTTCGCTATTAAGACCTTTTTAAACACGCGGGGTCAGGACTTCGACAGCCGGATGAGGCGCTGGCCGTACTCGACGTGCTCGCCGTTCTTGACCAAGATCTCCTCGACCCGGCCGTCCGCCTCGGCTTCGATCTCGTTCATCAGCTTCATCGCCTCGACGATGCAGACCACCTGGCCTTTGCGAACCGTTTGTCCGCCGTCCACGAAGGGCGGCGTATCCGGCGACGCGGCCCGATAGAACGTGCCGACGAACGGCGAGGTCACGAACGCGCCGTCCCCCTCGCCCGCCGCGTCGACCGGGGGCGTGAGCGCGATGGGCCGCGCCACCGGCGTGGTCGCCCCGGCGCCGTCTCGGACGCCGCGCCGCACGCGCAGGTGCCCGGCCTTGTCGATCTCGATTTCCTCCAGATCGAATTCGACCGCCAGGCGCGCCAGCACCCGCACCGATTCGAAGTCGATTCGGAAGGTCCCCTCCGAGCGGTTGCCACGCCCTGCCGCGGGCGGCGCGCTCACGACCTTGAGGGCCCGAGGCGGCACCTTGTCCTTGCTGTCCTTTTTGGGCATGAGAGTCGGCGTCCCTTTCAGAGATCGGCGCGCAGAGCCGGCGCGGCGACGCGCATCAAGTAGCGCGCCCGCCCCAGACCACCCTGCGGCATGATCGCACACCCGAGGAAGTACTCCGGCGTGAGCACCCGGACTACCAGCGTCAGCACATCGGTGCGGAGCGTGAACTCTTCCAGGACGCCGGCATCGAGCGAGATGAGCGTCCGGCGGGCCTGCGCGATGAGATGCGCAAACTCCATCGCCAGGGTCTGAACGTCGGGCAGCGCGGCGGTCTGGTCCCCCTTGGCGCAGGAGTCGAGGGTAATCCCGTCGAACCCCATGAGGATGCACGCGACACCGCCCTCGATCTTGTCGAGAAGACTCTGGATGCTCTCGCGAAATGGACTGGCCATCGTGACCTTGGGCTTGTACCCGGTGGCGATTCGGGGGTCAAGCCTTGGGACGGACGCCCGCCGCGAGGTCGGCCACCGGGACGTCGGTGAGCTGCGCCTGGCCCACCGCCCGACAGAACACGAAACGAATCTGGTCGCCGTGGCGCTTCTTGTCGACCGCGAGGCGCGCGAGGACGCTGGCGTCGAGACGACGCGCAGCGTCGATCGGCAGACCGAGTCGACCCAGCAGC
>CAYTTF010000499.1:0-2869 GCA_964440665.1 uncultured Myxococcales bacterium
CCATAGATGTACGTGAGCGCGATTTCCATCCGCTTGTTGCGCGGAAGATCGACGCCTGCAAGACGCGCCATGCTTTAGCCCTGCCTCTGCTTGTGACGTGAGTTCTCGCAGATCACCCGCACGACACCGCGTCGGCGGATGACCTTGCATTTTACACATACCTTTTTTACCGAAGCTCTGACCTTCATCGGACGCTCCCGATAGCACGAATTGCTTGGAAATACCCCATCAACCGCTATTGCACCCAACCGCCCACCCTAGATCCTGGAGAGCACCATCGGGCCGGCATCCGTGATGGCGACCGAATGCTCAAAATGGGCCGAGAGGCTACCATCTCTGGTAATGGCCGTCCACCCGTCTTCTTTGACCACCACGTCCGGTCCCCCGGCGTTGACCATCGGCTCGATGGCCACCACCAGGCCGGCCGAAAGCCGCCGCCCTTTGCCGGCATCCCCGTAGTTCGGAACGTGGGGCTCCTCGTGCATCGCCCGGCCGATGCCGTGCCCCACGAACTGCCGGACCACCGAGTAGCCGTTCGATTCGGCGTAGCTCTGGACGGCGTGCCCGATGTCGCCCAGGCGGTTGCCCGGCACACAGGCCGCGATCCCCCGCTCCAGCGCCTCCCGGGTGGCGTTCATGAGCGCCGTGGCCTCCGGTTTGACCGCCCCGATGGGGATGGTGCGCGCCGAGTCGCCGCACCAGCCGTCCTTGAAGGCGCCAAAGTCGATGGAAAGGATGTCGCCCTCTTTGAGGACCAGATCCTTGCGTGGGATGCCGTGCACGACCACCTCGTTGACGGACGTGCAGAGCACGGCCGGATAGCCGTGGTAACCGAGAAAGGCCGAGTCGGCCTTGTGGTGCTTGAGCCGCTGCGCGGCGATCTCGTTGAGGTCCCAGGTGGTGAGGCCCGGGCGCGCAGCCGCTTCCAGCGCGTCGAGGACGTCGGCCACGATCAGGTTGACCGCCCGCAGCTTGGCGATCTCGGAGGCGCTCTTGAGCTGGATGGCCATTTTCGTGTTCAGGAGAGCAAGATCGCGGCGTAGATCCGACCGAAGATCTGGTCCATGTTTCCGGCCGCGTCGATCATGCGAACGGGCCACTTGTGGGTGACGAAGTAGTCGATGACCGGGCGGGTCTTGGCGGTGAACTCGCGCAGCCGATTGCGGATGATCTCCTCCGAATCGTCGCTGCGCTGGCTGAGGACGCCGCCGCAACGGTCGCAGAATCCGGGGACGCGCGGCGGACGCGCCACGACGTGGTAGCTGGCCTGGCAGCTCTCGCAGGTGCGCCGGCCGGAGATCCGCTTGACCAGCTCCTCCTCGGGCGCGTCGAGCACGATGACGCGGTCGAGCTTCTTGCCGTACGAGGCCAGCATGCGATCGAGCTCGGCGGCCTGGGGCACGGTGCGCGGAAACCCGTCGAGGAGAAAGCCGCGGCGGGTGTCCGGGTGCTGCAAGCGCTCGCCCAGGAGCTCGAGGACCAGGTCGTCGGGGACCAGCTGGCCCTTGTCGATGAAGCTCTTGGCGCGCTGTCCGAGGGGTGTGTACGACTGGATCGCGGCGCGCAGCATGTCGCCGGTCGCGATGTGCTGGATCTGGAAGACGCTGGAGAGCCGCTGCGCCTGAGTCCCTTTCCCCACGCCGGGGGGCCCGAACAACAGAAGGTTCTCACTCAACGCCTGATTTCCGGTGACCTGACTTTTTACTTTGGGGCTAGCTCGAAGCCGCGCCTATGCCGGACATTCCACCACGACCCCCGCGACCGCGAATCCGCGGCCCGCGTGGGCCGGTGAACCCTTCGTAGTTGCGCGTGATGAGGTGCGACTCGATCTGCTGGACCGTATCGAGCGCGACGCCGACCACGATCATGAGGCCGGTGCCGCCGAAGTAGAACGGAACGTTCATTTTTTCGTGGAGCAGCGTGGGGAGCACGCAGATGGCCGAGATGTAGATCGCTCCGCCGAAGGTGATGCGCGTGAGCACCTTGTCGATGTAGGCGGCCGTGGCCTTGCCGGGGCGGATGCCGGGGATGAACCCGCCGTACTTCTTCATGTTGTCGGCGACGTCGACCGGGTTGAAGGTGACGGCCGTGTAGAAGTAGCAGAAGAAGACGATCAGCGAGATGTAGATGGTGTTGTAGCGCCAGTCGCCCGGGTGGAGCGCTTCCGAGACCCGCTGCATCCAGGGGGTCTGCACGAACGACGCGATCTGCTGCGGGAACATCAGGATCGAGGAGGCGAAGATCGGGGGGATGACACCGGCCGTGTTCACCTTGAGCGGCAGGTGGGTCGACTGCCCGCCGTAGACCTTCTGGCCCACGATCCGCTTGGCATATTGGACGGGGATTCGTCTCTGCCCCCGTTCGAAGAAGATGATGGCACCCACCACGACCACGATCACGAGGCCGATGATCGCCAGATCGAAGGCGCTGATGTCCCCCATCCGGGCCTTCGAGAACATGCGCACGGCCGCGTCCGGAATCCCGGTGACGATGCCGGCGAAGATGACCAGCGAGATGCCGTTGCCGATACCGCGCTCGGTGATCTGCTCGCCCAGCCACATGATGAAGGCCGTCCCGGTGGTCAGCGAGATCATCGTGAGTACGCGGAAGCTCCAGCCCGGGTTGGTGACCACCTGCCCGAACTGGGCGTAGGCGCGGTTGTTCGACTCCAGCCAGCGGGCAATGAAGAACGATTGGATCAGCGAGAGGATCACGCAGCCATAACGGGTGTACTGGTTGAGCCGTCGGCGGCCCATCTCGCCCTCTTTTTGGACCTGTTCCAGCTTGGGGACGACGACCGTGAGGAGCTGCAGGATGATCGACGCGCTGATGTACGGCATGATGCCGAGCGCGAAGATCGACATCTGCT
>CAYTTF010000500.1:0-2865 GCA_964440665.1 uncultured Myxococcales bacterium
TCTGCTGCGTTCGGATGTGCAACCGATATCTCTACCGGATCGATCGCGAGCGAATCGACCTCGCAAGGACAGACGGGAAGGAAGGGTTGCGGCGCGCCGGAACCCACCGCAGCGGACCACACGTCGTCGATGCGAAGGTTCCAAAATGTCTGAAAATCCGAAGCGAACAGAACCGGATCCAGCGTAAACGAATCGTCGCGATAGTATCCGACGGTCTCGGGGATGCTCATCTGAGTCATGAGATAGGTAACGAACCGCTCGTCGCTCGCATATAGGGTCAGATCTGCGGAGGGGTAGTCCTGCACCGACCGTCTCCAATCCGGTTCACTGCTGCTGTTGTTGGCACTAGCCTCTCTGATGCAACCAACCGACTCGGCCACCCCTTCCAAGACGGGGACGGAAGGAGCCCCTACTCCGGCCATGTAGGTATGAATGAGCTCGTGCTCGTGCAATGGGATGGACGCGTACGCGCTATGGCCAACCGCACAGTCGGACTGCGCTAGCGTGCAAGGTCCGTTCGCGGATAGGTCGGCTTCGTCAGCGAAGTAGTAATAGTCGGTGACGTTGTCGTCCACCAGACCCATGAACTGATAGAAGTCGGCTCGATTCCGCTCCAGTCTGTCGAGGATGTCCGACTGGACGTCGCCCGGACTGCGGGCGTGATAACGAAAATGGGGCGAAGACGCCTGGACGGGCGGAAGATCCCGCGCCGCCTCGCATCCCGACAAGCCCAGCAAGAGATTGACGACAAGCAGAGCTGCCGGCGCAACATCGAATCGTGTACGGCGCGGCTTGGGCATCCCGGTTCCAGGCTTATGGTCACACACGTTGTTTTTGATTGCATGTAACGTCCAGCGTCAGTTGGCTTCATGCGCAGGCCGCAATAAACTGCATCGCGTGAAACGGCTGACGCGCGCCTTTCAGAAGGTCAAAGACGAGAGCTAACCGCGGCGCGGCCGCCGCTACAGGTCCAGGTCCGCCTGCGCCGCGCGTTCCATGATGAACTTGAAGCGGGCTTCGACGTCTTTGCCCATCAGCTCGGCGAGGACCCGGTCGGTCTCGACCAGGTCGTCGATGGTGACGCGGAGCAGGCGGCGGGTAGCGGGATCGAGGGTGGTGCGGCGCAGCTCCTCGGGCTGCATCTCGCCGAGGCCCTTGAACCGCATGATGTCCGGGTGGGCGTTCTTGGGCAGCCCGCCGACGATGCGCGTGCGGTCCTCCTCGTCGAGCGCCCAGAAGGTCTCCTTGCCGTGGTCGACGCGGAAGAGCGGCGGCTGCGCCAGGTAGACGAAGCCGCCCGCGATGAGTGGCTGTAGGTGGCGATAAAAAAACGTCAGCAGCAGCGTCGCGATGTGGTGGCCGTCGGAGTCGGCGTCCATCAATAAAATAATCTTGTGGTAGCGCAGCCGTTCGATCTTGAAGTCGGCGCCCACGCCGCAGCCCAGCGCCGAAACGACGTCTTGGAGCTCCTTGTTCTCCAGCACCTTTTGCAGCGACGCCTGCTCGGTGTTGAGCACCTTGCCGCGCAGCGGGAGGATCGCCTGCGTCTTCCGCTCGCGCCCCTGCTTGGCGGAGCCGCCGGCCGAATCGCCCTCGACGATGAACAGCTCGCTGCGCGACGGATCGGTCGAGGCGCAGTCGGCCAGCTTGCCGGGGAGGTTGAGCCGGTGCGAGACCGCCGTCTTGCGCGAGACCGCCTGCGCCGCCGCGCGCGACGCCTCGCGCGCCTTGGCGGCCAGCGCGATCCGCTCGACGATCTGCGCGCCCGCCGTCTTGTTCTCCAGCAGGAAGCGCTCCAGCGCCGGGCGGACCGCGCCGTCGACCAGCGCCTGCGCCTCCGGGCTGCCGAGGCGCTCCTTGGTCTGCCCCTGGAACTGCGGCTCCTGCATGTAGATCGAGAGCACGCCGACCACGCCCTCGCGCACGTCCTCCGCGGTGAGCGTGACCCCCTTGGGCGCCAGGTTGGAGGTCTCGATGAACGCGCGCACCGCCTTGACGATCGCGGCCTTGAATCCCTGCTCGTGCGTCCCCCCCTGCGTGGTGGGGATGGCGTTGACGTACGAACGGATCGTCTCCTCGTGCGACTCGGTCCATTGCAGCGCCGCTTCGATCCGGAAGCCGGCCTCGCCCGGTCGCTCGAAATAAAAGGCCAGCGGCGCGGTCGGCGGCTTGCCGCGCTCGGCGATCAGCTGCGACAGGAAATCCGCGATCCCCCCCGCGTGCTGGAAGGTCTCCTTGGTCTTGGCCTTCTGGTCGACAAAGACGATCTCGAGGCCCTTGTGCAGGAAGGCCTTGGTGTCGAGCCGGAAGCGGATCGTCTCGGCCGAGAACTCCTGCTTGCCGAAGATCTCCGGGTCCGGGTGAAAGGTGATCGACGTTCCCGTGCCGCGCGCCGGCCCCACCTTGCGCAGCTTGGTGACCGCCTTCCCCCGCTCGTACTTCTGTTCCCACAGGGCGTTGTCGCGCCGGATCTCGGCGGTCAGCTGTTCCGAGAGCGCGTTGACCACCGACGAGCCGACGCCGTGCAGACCGCCCGAGAACTGGTACTGCGCCGAGGAGAACTTGCCGCCCGCGTGCAGCGTCGTGAGCACGAGCTCGAGCGCCGACTTCTTGAACTCCTTCTTGACGTCGACCGGGATGCCGCGGCCGTCGTCGCGCACGGTGGCCGACTTGTTGTCGGCGTGCAGCGTGACCTCGATGCGCGACCCGAACCCGTTGATGACTTCGTCGACGGAGTTGTCGACGATCTCCCAGAGCAGGTGGTGATATCCCTTGGTGTCGGTGCCGCCAATGTACATGCCGGGGCGGCGGCGCACCGGCTCCAGCCCTTCGAGGACCGTGATGTCGTCCGAGGTGTATCCCGTG
>CAYTTF010000501.1:0-2856 GCA_964440665.1 uncultured Myxococcales bacterium
CGCAGATCCTTCCGGTGGGACTGCGTCGGCTCGAGAACCCGCCGCCTGGGGTCTTCGGCTTCATCGAGCTGGAGGACCATCCATTTGGGGTAGGGGTCTCCGGGGTCGGAGACGCGATCCAACTCTTCGAGGTCTTGCGGAGCGAGCTCGATATCCACCGCCCGCATGTTTTCCGCGAGCCTGTCGTTGGTCCGCGCAGCGATGATCACGCTGCTCACCACGGGGCGCGACAGCAGCCAGGCGAGCGCAATCTGGGCCGGGGTGGCGGCGTGGCGTTCCGCGACGGCCCTGACTGTCTCGATGATTCGATACCCCCGCTCCAGATCGAACGGCACGAAGCGACCCGCGTCCGCAAAACGGGAGTTGGGCGGGGGCGCGTGCTGGCGATCGTACTTGCCGCTCAGGAAACCGCCCGCGAGCGGGCTCCAGACGAGGAGCCCCAGGTGATGGTACTCGGCGAATGACACGAACTCGTGCTCCAGCTCTCGCCCGACCAGGCTGTAATACATCTGGGCAGTGACGTACTTCGTCAGGTGCTCGCGCTCGGAAAGCCCCAACGCGGTCGCGGCCTGCCAGGCCAGATAGTTCGACAGCCCGATGTACCGGACCTTGCCCGAGCGCACCAGATCGTCCAGGGTCCGGAGCGTTTCTTCCAGAGGCGTCACGCTGTCCCAACCGTGAATCTGGTAGAGGTCGATGTGGTCAGTCTGAAGGCGACGCAGGCTGGCCTCGACCTCGTACATCAGGTTGCGACGGCTGGCGCCCGAGTTGTTGAAGTCCGTATCGCTCATCGGGAGCCTCGCTTTGGTTGCCAGAATCACCCGATCCCGGATGCCCCGCAGCGAGGCCCCGATGAAGGTTTCGCTCTCGCCGCGGCTGTAGACATCCGCGGTGTCGATCAGGTTGATACCCTCATCGATCGCAAAGCGAATCATTCGCTCGGTCTGAGCTTGGTTCAGGCTTCCCATCTTCATCGCCTGGCCGAACTGCATGCTCCCGAGCGACAGCGAGCTCACCAAGACGCCGCTGTTTCTGAGTTTTCTGTATTTCATGGGGTTGGCTCCTTCTTTGAGGGTTTTCGCGAAGACCACCTGCACCCGCAATGCCAGGTGGCAGGGGCGAGTCCTCGGGCTCGCTGCCGCGCGGGACACCCGCGCAAACGGGGAAAAGTTCCTCGATCGCGAGGCTTGGGCGGATTGCCGCGGAATTTTTCCCCGGACCGCCAACGGCAGCCACGAAGAATTCCACGTCTTCCAGCGGATCGAAGATGGCACCGCAACTGCATTGGCTCCGGAGCATGTCACGCGGATCAGGTGGAGAGATGCGAAGCCGAAGAGAGCAGCCGGACTCTTCGCCCGGGACCGAGGTCCAGCCCACCGGGCGCTCCGAGCGGGTCCTCCTGGCCGAAGACGACGACGCCATGCGCGCGCTGCTTGCGCGCGCGCTGCGGCGAGCCGGCTTCGACGTCATCGAGGCGAGCAGCGGTTACGAGGCGCTCGACCGCCTAGCCCGCGGCCTCATGCGGGAACCGTCGATCGACCTCATCGTCTCCGACGTGCGCATGCCGGGATATGACGGCCTCAATATCCTCGCTTCGCTTCGCCAGGCCCGCACGCCCATCCCGGTCATCCTGATCACAGCCTTCGGCAGCACCGCAACCCATGCCGCTGCGGCCCGCCTGGGCGCCTTCGCCATGGTCGACAAGCCGTTCGACGTCGATGATCTGGTGATCCTGGTTCGCTCGGCCCTCCGGTCGGCGCCACGTCCGCCCGTCGGCGGCCAGGACGAGAGCTGACCATGCGACACGACCGACGCGGCCGGGCGGAGGAGGTGTCGCCTTGAGTCGCTTCGCGCTCGTGGCGACCGCCGGGACGCTGCTCGCGTCGGTGGCACCGGCACGCGCGCAGCCGACTGCCCTGTCATTCGACGAGGCGATCCGCAGGGCGTTCGCCCGCAATCCCGACGCGCTGATCGCTTCCGAGGAGATCACGCGGGCCCACGCCGTAGTCGAGCAGGTGCGCGCAAGCTCGCTCCCCACGGTGGCAGCGACGTCCACATTCACCCAGCTCGACAGCGCTCGCGTCTCACCAGGCGCGCCGGGAAGTGTGATCTTGCCGGCGACCCAGCTCAACGGCGCCGGCACCGCCGCGCTGACCGTCGATCCGCGGCGCTTGGTGGAGTGGTCGCAGGCACGCGAGAACGCGACCGTCACGCGGCTCGGGGCGGCCGACGTGCGGCGGCAACTCGCGGTCACCGTCGGCCAGATCTACCTCTCGGTGCTCGCCCAGCGGCAGGTGGTCGAGGCCGACGAGAGCGCGGTCAAGAACGCGGCCGCTCACGTCGACTACACCCGAACCCGACTGGCGGGAGGCGGTGGCACGCTGCTGGACTTCAAGCGCGCCACGGCGCTCTACGACAGCGACCGCACGTTGCTGGAGCGCGCGCAGTTTCTTCTCGCGCGTTTGCAAGAGCAGCTCGGCACCTTGCTCGGCGAAAGCACGCCCGTCGATGTGACGGCGGAGGTACAGATCCCGGCCGCGCCCCTCGACCCCGGGGTCGCGCTCGACGACGCGCTCGGGTTCCGCAGCGACCTGCACCTGTCGCGCGAGCGGCTGGCCGCCGCCGCGAAGGTGCGCCGCGAGTCGTGGGCCGACTTCATGCCCTGGGTGGCCGCCAGCTTCGAGATGTTCTATCAAACGCCGCCAACGCAGACCCTTCCGACCGACGGCTGGCAGCTGCTGGTGACCCTCGGGTTTCCCATCTACGACGGCGGCCTGCGGTACGGTCTCGTCAAGGAGCGCCGAGCTCTGGAGCGCGAGGCGGGTATACGCCTCGATTCGCAGCGGCGCCAGGTGA
>CAYTTF010000502.1:0-2835 GCA_964440665.1 uncultured Myxococcales bacterium
CCCGGTCGCGCCTTCGTCGCGGATCTCGCCACCCGAGCCGGTCGCGGCGCCCGCGTACGGCGCGATCGCCGTCGGGTGGTTGTGCGTCTCAACCTTCATCAGGATGTGGACCATCTCCGGGTGCGCCAAATAAATGCCGGTCGCCGGCTCCGGGAAGAACCGGCCCGCGCGCTGGCCTTCGATCACGGCCGCGTTGTCGTGATAGGCGGACAGCACGCCGCCCGGACTGGTCTCGGTGCTGCGCCGGATCATCTGGAACAGCGACAGCGGCTGGCGCTCGCCGTCGATGATGAAGTCGGCGTTGAAGATCTTGTGACGGCAGTGCTCGCTGTTGGCCTGCGCGAACATCATGAGCTCGACGTCGGTCGGATCGCGACCGAGTGTCCGATAGGCGTCGATCAGGTAGTCGATCTCGTCGGGTGACAGCGCCAGACCCAGCGTTTGGTTCGCCGCGGAAAGGGCCGCGCGCCCGTCGCTGTCATCCCCTTGCCCTTGCCCCGGCGCTTGCCCGAGCGCGACGCGCCCGAGCGGCCGCGGCGGCTGACTCTCGAAGAGGCGCGTCGCCTCGCTGGGGCGGTCGAGAACCGACTCGGTCATCCGATCGTGCAGCGCGCGCGCCAGCGCCTTCTCGTCCGCCACCTCGCCGCCGATGGTGTAGCTGATGCCCCGCTCGATCCGCCGCACCCGCAGCAGGCCGCAGGTGTGTGCGATATCGGTTGCCTTCGACGACCAGGGCGAGATCGTCCCCAGGCGCGGCACGACGAACAGACGCCGGCCGGAGGCCACCGTCTCCCGTCCCACGCTCTCGACCGTCGAGATAGGTCCGTAACGCAACAGCTGTTCGAGCAGGCGCGTCTCGTCCGGGGTGAGCGTCCCGTCCACGTCGGCGAAGTGAAGATAGGAGCCGGAGAGGGCGCGCACCCCCGGGTTGGTCCGGCGAACCGCGGCCAAGCGCTTCTGCAAACGGGTGGGGACCAGCGCGGGGCCGCCGACAATCTCCATGAGATGCTTAGGTTACACCCGCCAGCTGCCGCAGTACGTAATGAAGGATCCCGCCGTGCTGGTAGTAAGTGATCTCCTGGGGCGTGTCGATGCGGACCAGGGTGTGGAGGTCCTTGACCCTCCCCCCCGCGTCGGTGGCGCGCACGGTGAGCTGGCGGCCGCCCGAAAATCCCGAAGCGAGTAGCTCCGGAAGCCCGACCGTCTCGAAGATCTCCTCGCCCGAGAGCCCCAGCGACAGCGCGGTTTCGCCCGGCGCGAACTGCAGCGGGACAATCCCCATCCCAACCAAGTTGCTGCGGTGGATCCGTTCGTAGCTCTCGGCGATCACGGCGCGCACCCCGAGCAGCCGCGGGCCCTTGGCGGCCCAGTCGCGCGAAGAGCCGGCGCCGTACTCCTTGCCGGCCAGGATGAAGAGCGGAACCTTGTCGGCGGCGTAAATCTCGCTGGCGTCGAAGATCGACATCGGCGTGCCCTCGGGAAGGTGGCGCGTGACGCCGCCCTCGGTGCCGGGTGCCAGCAGGTTCTTGAGTCGGACGTTGGCGAACGTGCCGCGCACCATCACCTCGTGGTTTCCCCGGCGGGCACCGTAGCTGTTGAAGTCCTTCGGGTCGACGCCGTGGGCGATCAGATATTGCCCGGCCGGCGCTTCCTTCTTGATGTTGCCGGCCGGCGAGATGTGGTCGGTCGTCACGCTGTCGCCCAGCACGGCCAGCACGCGCGCCCCTTTGAGATCGCCGATCGCCGCCGGGGTCTTCGGCATCCCGTCGAAATAGGGTGGGTGCTTGATGTACGTCGAGCCGCCTTCCCAGGCGTAGGTGTCGCCCAGCGGCACGTCGAGCTTTTGCCAGCGCTCGTCGCCCTGGAAAACCACGGCGTATGACTTCTCGAACATCTCCGGCTTGACCGCCTTGCCGACGGTCTCGGCGATCTCGCTCGAAGCCGGCCAGATGTCGCGCAAGAAGACCGGCTGGCCGTCGCTCCCCAGGCCGAGCGGCTCCTGGTCGAGATCGATGTCGATGCGCCCGGCGAGCGCGAAGGCCACCACCAGCGGCGGCGACATCAGATAGTTGGCGCGCACCTCGGGGTTGATCCGCCCCTCGAAGTTTCGGTTGCCCGACAGCACGCTGGCCACCACCAGGCTGCGGGCCTCGATCGCGTCGGAGATGGGCTGGGGCAGCGGGCCCGAGTTGCCGATGCAGGTCGTGCAGCCGTAGCCGACGGTCTGGAATCGGAGCTTGTCGAGGTAGGGGGTGAGCCCCGCCTCGGCCAGGTACTCGGTGACCACCTTCGATCCGGGCGCCAGCGAGGTCTTGACCCAGGGTTTGGTGTCGAGCCCTCTTTCCACCGCCTTCTTGGCGACGAGCCCGGCCGCCACCATCACCGACGGGTTGGAGGTGTTGGTGCAGCTGGTGATCGCCGCGATCACGACCGAGCCGTGCTTGACCTCCGGGGCGACGGGCGCGCTGGGGGCGAAGCCGATGTTGGTCGATCCCGAAGGGTCGGTGATCGGCTTCTTCTTCGGCTTGATGAGGCCCGGAAGCGCCTCTTCGAACGACTGCCGCGTCTGGTAGAGGCTCACCCGATCTTGCGGACGCTTCGGTCCCGCCACGCTCGGCTCGACGCTGGCGAGATCCAGATCGACGACCGCGCTGTACTCCGGGTCCGGGGTGCTCGAGTCGTGGAAGAAGCCCTGCTCGCGGGCGTAGGCCTCGACCAGCGCCACCTGGTCGGCGGGGCGACCCGAAAACCGCAGGTAGCGCAGCGTCTCGTCGTCGATCGGGAAGATGCCGCAGGTGGCGCCGTACTCGGGCGCCATGTTGGCGATGGTGGCGC
>CAYTTF010000503.1:0-2812 GCA_964440665.1 uncultured Myxococcales bacterium
ACGAGATCCGGCGGCGGATCGGCTTTCTGCCAGACACGCCGCCGCTCTACAGCGACATGACGGTCGGCCGCTACCTGACCTTCGCGGCGGAGCTGCGCGGCGTGCCCGGCATCGAGGCCGGCAAGGCGGTCGCCGAGGCCGAGGAGAAAACCGCTACCCGCGAGGTGCACGGGGAGCTCATCTCCAGCTTGTCGCACGGGTATCGGCAGCGGGTGGGCGTGGCGCAGGCGCTGGTCCACAAACCGAAGCTGCTGATCCTCGACGAGCCGACCAGCGGCCTCGACCCGGTGCAGATCGTCGAGATGCGCGAGACCATCCACCTGCTCAAGGGCGAGCACACCATCTTGCTTTCGAGCCACATCCTCTCCGAGATCAGCCAGACCTGCGACCGGCTGCTGGTCATCCAGCACGGCGAGATCGTCGCGCAAGGGAGCGAGCAGGATCTGGCCAGCCGCCTGGGGGGCGGCGGCACCATCGAGGTGGAGGTGGCCGGTCCGTCGGCGCGCGCGATCGAGATCGCGCGGACGGTCGCCGGCATCGGCGCGGGCACCGTCCTGCGCGAGAGCGACGGCGTCGCGCTGGTGTCGTTGCAGGGCAACCCCGATCTCCGCCCGCAGGTCGCGCGGGCGCTGGTACAAGGCGGCATCGATCTGTTGCGCATCGATCGGGGCGCCGCGCGACTGGAATCGATCTTCCTGAAGCTGACCGCGGAGGCGCCCCAATGAACGCCACCCTCCTCATCGCCCGCCGCGAGCTCGGCGCCTACCTGCGCTCGATGACCGGTTACGTGATCGCCGCCGCCGTGCTGATCATCAACGGGCTCCTCTTCAACGCCTTCGCGCTCGGGGGACCCGACAAGCTGTCGGCCGAAGTGCTGAGCCTGTTCTTCTACTTCTCGAGCGGGACCACCATCATCGCCAGCGTCTTCATCTCGATGCGCCTTTTGGCCGAAGAACGCCAGACCGGCACGCTGGTGCTGCTCACCTCGTCGCCCGTCCACGACTGGGAGATCGTCCTCGGCAAGTTCCTCTCGGCGTTCGCCTTTCTGGCGCTCATCACGCTGGCGACGGTCTACATGCCGGCGCTGATTTTCGTGAACGGCAAGATCTCCTTCGGGCACCTGGTGGCGGGCTACCTCGGGCTGCTCCTGCTCGGCAGCGCAACCTTGGCCATCGGCACCTTCGGCTCGGCGCTGGCGCGGACGCAGGTGCTGGCCGCGATCTTCTCGGGCTGCATGGTGGTGGCCCTGATCGTCTGCTGGCTGCTCGCCAAGGTCACGGAGCGGCCTCTGCAGGACGTGTTCGTCGCGATGGCGCTACACGGCAAGCACTTCCCGCCGTTCCAGTCGGGCACCGTCCACCTGCGCGACGTCGTCTACTATTTGATGGTCACCTACGTGGCGCTGTTCTCGGCGACGCGGGTAATGGAGGCCCGGCGATGGCGATAGCCGCGCGCCCCAGTGGCCGATGGTCGGGGCTGTGGGCCCTCGGCATGCTCGCCATCTTCATCGGCGAGCGGATGGTCGGCACCGGCGGCGGGCGTGCCGGTGCGACCGTCGGCGGATTGATCCTGGTGCTGGCCGCCATGGCGGTGCGGGTAAAGCGCGCGCAGGGCGCCGCGCCCGATCGGCGCCAGGTCGAGCGGACGCTGCTGGCGCTCTACGGCCTCGGGCTCTTCGCCGTCGCGCTCTATTTCTCGCAGTCCGATCTGCCGACTCTCTGGAAAGGCAAGGCGCTCGAGCACGACTGGCCGCGGCTGGCCACGGTGCTGGCCGCCGTCTGGCCGGCGATCTGGGTCGCAGCCGCCTGGCCGATCGCGCTGTCCGAGATGGCCTACGCGCAGGTGGCGCGCGCCCCCCGCATCGAAAACGGACGGATCCGCGACGCGATGTTCTCCGGGTTCGGGCTGGCGGCGGCGCTGGTGTTCGCCTTTGCGCTGGCCTACGTCGCCTCCGAGCGCGACAAGAAGGTCGACCTCGCCTACTTCCGCACCACCCGCCCCGGCGAGGTCACGCGGCGGATCGTCAGCAACCTCGACCAGCCGATCGAGATCGCGGTCTTCTTCCCACAGGGGAACGAGGTTCGCGAGGAGGTCGACAACTACATTCAGGATCTGGCCAAGGAGTCGGGCGAGCTCAAGACGGTCCACTACGACTTCGACATCGATCCGCTCAAGGCCAAGGAGTACGGCGTCTCGACCAACAGCGTCCTGGTGTTCTCGCGAGGCACCCGCCACGAGCAGCTGGGGCTGCCGCGAGAGATCGAAAGCGCGCGCAACGCGCTGCGGACGCTGGACAAGGAGGTCCAGCAGCGCCTCATGATGATCGTCAAGCCGCCGCGGGTGGCCGCTTTCACGCTCGGCCACGGTGAGCGGAACTGGGAGAAACCGACCAGCGACACCGACAAACGCTCCGGCATCAAGACCTTCCGCGACATCCTGGTCGACCAGACCTACGACGTGCGCACCCTGAGCGCGGCCGACGGCCTCATGCAGGACGTCCCCAAGGACGTGTCGGTGGTGATGATCATCGGCCCCCAGAAACCCTTCCTGCCAGAAGAGCTGGCCTCGCTCAACCGCTACATCGACCGCGGGGGGCGCTTGCTCATCGCGCTCGATCCCGAGAACCACGTCACCATGTCCGAGGTGTTGAAGCCGCTCGACCTCGAGTACAAGGACGAGACGCTGGCCAACGATCAGGCGTTCGCGCGGCGCACCCATCAAGACAACGACCACCTGAACCTGGTGACCGCGACGTATACCTCGCACCCGTCGGTGACCAACCTGCAGCGGCTCGGCCCGCGCGGGTTCATCG
>CAYTTF010000504.1:0-2804 GCA_964440665.1 uncultured Myxococcales bacterium
ATCGCCACCGCCAGCAACGATCACCGCCTGGGCGCCAACGAGGCGCCGCCGGCCATCATCTCGATCTTTCTCGGTGCGCAGCTGTCGGACGTGTTCGAGCAGATCCGAACGGGTGGCGCCAAATCATCGAAGATGGGGGGCACGCTCGAGATTGGCGTGGACTCGCTGCCAAAATTGCCGCGCGACGCGGGCGATCGAAACCGGACCAGTCCCTTCGCGTTCACCGGCAATCGGTTCGAATTCAGGGCAGTGGGATCGAGCCAGTCCATCGCCGACCCGCTGGTGGCCCTGAACACCGCGATCGCGGAGTCGTGCGACTACGTCGCGACCAAGCTCGAGTCGGGCCTGGCCAGCGGCAAGAAGCTGAACGCCGCGATCCAGGAGGTTCTGGCGGAGATCATCACGCAGCACGGCGCCGTGGTCTTCGATGGCAACGGATACTCGGCGGAATGGCACCTCGAAGCGGAGAAGCGCGGCCTGCCCAACTACAAGACCGCGGTCGACGCGCTGCCGGTTCTGCAGCAGAAAGACGTCCTCGCCCTGTTCGACAAGTACAAGGTGCTGTCGCCGCGCGAGCTGCACAGCCGCTACGAGACGTACCTGGAGCACTACAACAAGTCGGTCAACGTGGAGGCAAACCTGACCACCAAGATTGCCAAGACGACGATCCTGCCGGCGGCGCTGCGCTATCAGCGGGAGCTTGCGGAGAGCGCCACGGCGGTGAAGACGGCGGGATTCTCGGTGGACACGACGGTGCTCAAGCAGGTCAGCGATCTCGTCGGTAAGCTGCAGGCGGGCCTGGCCGGATTGGAGTCCGCCACCGGCCACCACGGGGCCGACGGCGTTCTGGCGGAAGCAAAGCACTTCTGCAACCAGGTGTTGCCGGCGATGCTGAAGGTGCGAGAGGCCGCCGACGGACTGGAGGCGGTGGTCGACGATGATCTGTGGCCCCTGCCGACCTTCCAAGAGATCCTGTTCATCAAATAGCGGGACGCCGACCCGCTCGCGCCTATTTCGCGCCGATTCGCGCCAGAGCGGGTCGGGCTCGGCAACTCGTCAGCCAGCGCTCCACGTTGGGGCGCCCTTCGATGCCGACGCCGAGGGCGGTGCCGAAGATCAGCGCCCACGCGGAGGGGATGTCCGCGAGGGAGAAGTCTCCGATCAGGTGATCCTGTCCCGCGAGGCGCGTGTCGAGCGCGTCGAGCAGACGCGAGAACTGACCGTAGTTGTAGTCGGCGGTGGCCTTGCTGCGGTGCTCGGGTGCGTACGACACGGGGGTGTCGAGGCCGTGATAGAGGAACTGCATCATGAAGGTGTGCAGCTCCGTCACGCCCCACACCGTCCAGCACATTGCCTCCGCGTGCAGCGGGCCCACCTTCGGCCACAGACCGCGCTCGCGGCCGTAGCTTTCGCCCAGGTGCATGAGGATGGCGAGCGATTCGAAGTAGCGCTGGGTCCCGTCGACGAAGCCGGGGACCTTGCCGCTCGGGTTGATGGCCAGGTACTCGGGGGTTCGCAGCTCCCCCTTGGCCCGGTCGACGGCGACGTATTGATAGGGGATCGCCAGCTCCTCCAGCGCCCAATGGACGCGAGAGGCCGAGCTCCTCGGCAAGCCATAAAGACGGATGCTCATCGTTGTCCTCCGGAAGCTACGCTGATGATTTTCGAATCGGCTGTCAACGGCCTGCAGCGGCGCGCGTGCTAGCCTGGCGGGGCGCGTGCAACTGCCGGTCAATCCGCCCGTGTCGCCGATGCTCGCCAAGCGCGTGGCCGAGCTGCCGGCGGGCGACGAATGGCTCTTCGAGCCGAAGTGGGACGGATTTCGGGCGCTGGTGTTTCGGGACGGCGCCGAGATCCTGATCCAGAGCCGGGACAGCAAGCCGCTCAATCGGTACTTTCCCGAGCTGGTCGAGGTGCTGGCGGCGGGCTTGCCGGAACGCTGCGTGCTCGACGGCGAGATCGTCCTCGCGCGGGAATCGGCGCTGGACTTCGAGGCGCTGCAGATGCGGCTGCATCCGGCGGCCTCGCGGGTGAAGATGCTGGCGGCGGAGATCCCGGCATCGATCGTGTTCTTCGATCTGCTGTGCGAAGGGGATCGCGATCTGCGCGGCACGCCGTTCCGCGAGCGGCGCGCGCTGCTGGAGAGGCACCTCGGCGGGATCGCGCCGCCCCTGCATCTCACGCCCGCGACCGCCGATCGCCAGATCGCCGCCGACTGGTTCCGGCGATTCGAGGGGGCCGGCCTCGACGGTGTCATGGCGAAATCGGCTGGCGGCGCCTACGAACCCAACAAGCGGGTGATGCTGAAGGTCAAGCACGACCGCGAGTGCGACTGCGTCGTGGCCGGCTTTCGCTGGCACGCGCGCAGCGAACGCGATGCGGTGGGATCTTTGCTGCTGGGGCTCTACGACGCGGAGGGCGCGCTTCAGCACATCGGGGTCGCGGCCAGCTTCACCGCCGTCAAGCGCCGCGAGCTGGTGGAGACGCTGGCGCCCTACCGGGACAGCGCGGTGGCCGGACATCCCTGGCGGGCATGGGCGGAAGCGCAGCAGGCCGAAGGCGAGCCCCGCCGCGTGCCGGGCGCGCAGAGCCGCTGGAGCCAGGGAAAGGATCTCGGGTGGGAACCGCTGCGCCCCGAGCTGGTGGTCGAGGTCGGATACGACCACATGCAGGGATCCCGCTTCCGCCACACCGGCCAGTTTCGGCGCTGGCGTCCCGACAAGACGCCGCGCGATTGCACCTACGCGCAGCTCGAGGTGGTCGCGCCGCAGGAGCTGGCGGAGATCTTCGCGACCGGTCGCTGA
>CAYTTF010000505.1:0-2791 GCA_964440665.1 uncultured Myxococcales bacterium
AGAAGCACCCACGCGAATAGGAGGACCGAAAGGCCAAACCCGACGACGGCTCGGGCGATCCTCGACCAGGAGCGCTTCTCTGACTTTGCTTTTTCCGATGCGGGCTCGCGTGGCACGAGCTAACCCTCTTCCTCTCGCCGTTCTAGCGGCGCTAGGGTACTGCGACCATTCACAGGGGCGGCGGCGCTGGTGACAAACGAGGTGACGCGGGTGCATGCAAACATGTGGCCCGTGGAGACACTAGAAGCCGCCTGGGGCGAGCTCCACTCCGCCAACGAGGGGATGGCCTGGCACGTCGGCAAGCCTGCATTCGACGAGCGGCGTGATCAATGGTCACTGTATGCCTTCGACCCGAGCGAGCGACCCAAGGTCGGTCGCCGGTCGCGGGAGTGGACGGCGGTGCACCAGACTCAGATCGGCGTGATCCGATCGATGGCCGACTGTCTGAGGGAGATCGCTGCCGGTCGGGTCCCTCGCTAGATGCTGCCGCACCGCGTGTACCTGATGGGTGAGCTGGGCAAGTTTCGCGACTCGCAATACGTTGCCCAGATGCTGGCGGCAATTGATCCGGACGTCCTGCGAGCGGCCGGTCTGATCGGGACGGCCGAGGACTTGAGCACGCGATTTAGCACCCAAAGCTCCATTGGCAGCTATGTGGCGAACCTGGGTCGCGGTAAGGCGATGCGCTTGGCTGTTGCTCTCAGCCGATGGCGAAACAACCCGGTTCATCTCAAGGCGGGCGATGGCTCGGATTGGCCCGTGACCGCCGTACCGATGCGGGAAGTGCTCCTAAGTCAGGCCGAGTCACGATATGCCGAGGCCTGGGCAGCGCATGGTTGGGAGCTCGAAAGGATCGCTTCTGATCCTGCCCTGATGTCGCTGCCTCCCTACACCTCATATCGTCCCGGAAGGGAGGTCGAATTCCCGATCTTGCTGGCTGAGCTGGACCAAGGTCGTTGGCGAGTGTTTGATGGCGTGCATCGCGCGATCCAGCTCTATCTCAATGGTGAGGCGAGGTTGACGCTCTGCGTACCGCCCGTGTCCAGGTGACTAACGCGACGGTCCAGAACCGCGCGCAGCTGCATCACTACGTGCCTCGCCTGCACCTCCGGCTTTTCGCGGCGCACGGCGGTCGCACTTCGGTCTATGAACACGACAAGCGGACCGACAGGACCCGCTTGCGACCCATTAAGCGGGCCGGTGCGCGGCGCGACTTCTACACGATCGAGCTGGAGGAAGGCAAACCGACCGACGCTTTCGAGCGTTCCTTCCATCCAATCGAGAACGCCGCTGCGGTAGTCCTGCACAAGTTCCAAGCTGCGCGCGTTGGTCCCCTTCGGACAACCGACGCGGACCGCGAGGCGTTGGCCGCGTATGTCGCCCTGGAGTACAGCCGGGTACCGGGCCACGTGGACCAGACGGCGCAAGTCTCTCAGTACCTAACTTCTATCACCGCCGACATGTCCCTGGCGAACGCGGGCCGTTACCGAGAAACGATGCGCAAGGCTGGCTCCGAGAAGTCGGATGACGAGCTTGAGGCGGACCGGCTCCTGATGATCGAGCAGCTCAGATCGGGTGCCATCGAGGTTCGTCACCCGTACGCGGGTCTCTTGGGAATTGGACCGGCGCTGGAGGCACTGCCTCCGATTGTGGCGGCTATGAACTGGACGGTCTTGGAGGTAGCTGCGCCTCCCTTCCTAGTCATGGGCGACAGTCCCGTCTTGCTTTTCCACCCGGATCCGCCACTACTCTGTGGTGTTGGCTTTGCGAGTGAGGGAGTCGAGGTACACATGGCGATTAGCCCGACTCGACTTTTCGTTGCTACTGCCAAGAGCCATTCGCTGTCCGAGCAAGTCGGCAGGCAGACCAACAGGCTGGTCGTGACGGACATGAACAGGCGGAGTTGGGTGAACGCTTCGGAGCATGTCTATGGCCACACCGCGGAGGCGCTGGCCGCCGCCCGCGAAGCGACTCCGAAGGAAGATCGACTGTATGAGCCAGCCGTCGCCCCGATCTTCGGTGGCCCTCCTCAGTGGGAGGTCTACAAGCCCAAGCCCCAGCCACCAGATGAAACCAATCCTGATGACGCAGAAGGCGGCGGTCCCTGACCCAATCGCGCTCCGACTCGGGCTGTTGAGCGCCGGATACGACCATCCCTGCGGGGCGAACGAGCATCTTGCTGGCACCGACTTGAATGGTCGGCCATTAGGCTGGACGGGTGGATGACGTGGTAGCTGTCGCCGTAACAACGGACTCTGGCCAGACGGTCTTCTTCATGACCTGGGGCCGCATCCAGGACAAGGTCAATCCTGAGCCACTGCAGGCGCTGGTCATGACCCATGCGCACGTTTTCGCCTTGCCTGGAGTCGCGGTGTTGGCCCGCGTGTGTGATGTTCTTGCAGAAGCGCGAGATGCTCCGCTGTTCTACGAGGCCTTACTGAGATCTCCGACCACGGCCATTCCGTACGGCGAGGAAACCTACTGGCCGTGGCGCGACCGCATGCGCGACGAGATGCAAAGAGGCGAGCACCTCTTCTATCTCGGTGCCTGGCCCGAACCGTCGAGAAACAGACCGGCGACTTAGCCGTGCAGCCGGCATAGTCAGCTGAACGGTTTCCGCCGGTCCCGGTCTGAATGACTAGGGTCCTGGCCGATCGGCGGACCGCCGGACCAGTCGGTTAGAAACTGGTTCCAGTACTCGATGGCAGCACTTTCGAGGTCTGCCTTGTCGTCGGGGCGCAGTTGCACAAGGTTGGGAAGCTCGTGCACGTAACTCGCAATCGCGGCCTTC
>CAYTTF010000506.1:0-2787 GCA_964440665.1 uncultured Myxococcales bacterium
GTCTACAACGAAGAGGGGATCCTGCGCGGATCGGTGCTGGAGCTGGAGGAGAAGCTGCGCGGGTTCGGCTGGAGCTACGAGCTGCTGCTGTGCGAGAACGGGTCGCGGGATCGCACCATCGAGATCGGCCGGGAGCTCGAGATCGAGCACCCGAAGGTACGGATGCTCACGGCGGGCGAGCCGAACTACGGCCTGGCGATGCGCATGGGGATTCTCGAGGCGCGCGGGACGTTCGTCATCTGCGACGAGATCGATCTGCTCGACACCGAGTTCTACGCGCGCGCGATGGCGCTGCTCGAGCGCAGCGACACGGACCTGGTGGTCGGGTCGAAGGCCATGGTCGGCTCGAACGACCAGCGCCCGCTCTTCCGCCGCACCGCCACCCGCGTCTACAACGGCATGCTGCGCGTCGTGTGCCACTACCCGGGCACCGACACGCACGGCCTCAAGGGCTTTCGGCGGGAAGCGCTGCTGGAGACCGCACGCCGCTGTGTGCTCGACCGCGACGTCTTCGCGAGCGAGTTCGTCATCCGCGCCCACCGCGAGGGGAAGAAGGTGGTCGAGATCCCCTTCGCCGTCCGCGAGAAGCGCCCGCCTTCGATCAACCTCTTCAAACGCGTCCCCCACGTCATCAAGAGCGTCGCCAAGCTCGCGATCTCGGTGCGTCGGGGCTGAGACGAGGGGCGCGCCGATGCGCGGGGCGCGTCGGGCGTCAGGTTCGTTGATGCAGCTCGAGCACGTTGCCGTCGGGATCCCGCACGAAGATGCCGCGCGCGCGGGGGCCGAACTGGATTGGCCCGCCGCTCAGCGGATACCCGGCGGCGTCGAGCCGGCGCGTCGCCCCCTCGAGATCCGCGCATAAAAGCGCGATGTGCGTGATGCCGGGGTGCTTGGCGCCTTGGTCCATGAGGACGTTAGGCTCGGCGGCGGCGGGCGCGTTGAGCACCAGGTTGATCTCCAGGCCGGACGGGTGATCGAGGATCGCTACCGGCTCGGGACCGATCGGTCCGGCGGTCTTGGTGAACCCGAGGAGCTCGTAGAACCGGAGGGATCGCGCCAGGTCATGAACGCGAATGCCCACGTGGGCGAGACCGGCAATCGGGATGGGGAGATCCATCCAGGAGAGCATACGGCCTTTGCTCATTTTAGCCCCCTGGTGTGTCGATCGGGGGACATGCGAAAAACCTCAGGCGGCTTGGTCGTGGTTCTCGGGCTGTTTGGGGCGGGTTGTGGTTCGGTGTCGGACAATCATCCGACGCCCAACCTGGTTCCGGGCGGCGGCATCGGCAGCGGCAAGATCAATGGCTACCTGAACGTCTACGTCACCGACGACGACACGCGCGCGCCGATCATGGGCGCGTCGGTTCGGGTCGGCCCGTCGGCGGATTCAATGCCCTGCGAGGTGCTCACCGATTCGACCGGGCTGGCGACGTTTGATCCACAGAGCTGCAAGTCGCTGAACGGGCCGGTCACGGTCACCGCCTCGGACAGCGGCTACGCGCCCAGCAACTGGATCGGGGCCAACGGCGCCAACATGACCATGTCCATCCGCGCCTTCACCCGGCCGCCGGTCGACACGGCAACGGTCAGCGGGACGATCGCCGGCTGGGAATCGTTGCCGGCGCCGGCGATGGGACACAACACGATCGCCCTGATCGCGGCGTCCCAGGCGCCAAACCTCGGCGATCGGGGCAACAACTTGACGCAGCCGATGCGCGACATCGCGGTGGCGGGAAGCGCCGTCACGACCCCCATTCCCGCCAACGCCTGCGTGCGCGGCGCCCTGGTCGACGACTGCAACTGGCAGCTGCTGACCCGCACCGGGTCGCAGGCCCACTACGCCATCATCGTCGACGACGATCAGAAGGGGACCCCGAACGACATGACCGACGACGTCCTCACCGTCGCGGGCTGGGCGCTCGACACCGGGCTCAATCTCACCGCCGGTCAGACCGTCGTGAGCGAGATGCTGACCATGGTGGCGGCCGGCGACATGCAGCCGTTCGCGGCCTCGTTCCCGACGCTGCCGGCCGGCATGAGCTATCTGGCCAGCTATCCGGAGATCAACCTGGGGGACGCCGGGCGCATCGCGATCGTGGTCCCCGCCCTCGGCGCGTCGCTGACCATGACCAGCGTGCCGAAGATCGGCGCCGCGACGACCGGCGGCCTGGCGGGTGGCTCTTACGATCTGCTCGCGGCGGCGCAGGCCACCAAGGACCTGAACGAGCCGGCGTCGTTGGCCTGGCTACACGGCGTCGACGCCGCGAAGACCGTCGCGGTCTCGGCCTGGCTGCCGCCGCCGACCGCCATCACCGACGTCGGCGGGACCACCAGCTTCACGCCGGTGACCGCCGCGACCCTGCACTCCGCCGAGATCAAGAACCCCGACGGCAGCCGCGCCTGGTCGGTCACCATCTTCGACGGCTCGAGCTCGTTCACGCTCCCGGGGGTCACGCCCGATCCGCTCGTGAGCGGGACCGACACGCTGACCATCTCGGCGCTGCAGATCCCCGGAGTCGATCTGGGCAACGTCGCCTTCGACGACGCGCAACAGGCGCTCACCGCGCTGTCGTCGGATCAGATCACCTTCACGCACTGACGCCCGGCGCACCGATCCCTGCGCCGACGCGCGTGCCTCAGATCCCGAACCAGCCGCCGCGGACGGCTTTGGCGCGGGCGCCGGCCTTCGGATCGACGGTGACAGCGAGCTTGCGGTCGGGGCTCTCGGAGAGCGTGACGACCACTTCCTCGAGCCGATCGCGACGGAAGTAGGCGACGCGGACGCGC
>CAYTTF010000507.1:0-510 GCA_964440665.1 uncultured Myxococcales bacterium
ACGCCGATGAGTTTCGCGATCACGGCCTCGACCCTATGACCGTGCAGCGCAGCGTCTCCTTCAACCGGCGGCGGGGAACCTTGCGCGGGTTGCACTACCAGGCGGCACCTCACGATGAGAACAAGCTGGTCTGGTGCAGTCGGGGGGCGATCTACGACGTCATCGTCGACCTTCGCCGAGACTCGTCGACCTATCGCCAATGGGTCGCGACCACGCTGAGCGGAAACGGCTTCGAGGCGCTGTTCGTTCCCAAAGGGTGCGCGCACGGCTTCATCACGCTCGAGGACGATACCGTCGTCCGCTACGACATCTCCGCGGTCTATGTGCCTGCCTCCGCCTGTGGCCTGCGGTTCGACGATCCCGCCTTCGGCGTCGAATGGCCGTTTCCGCCCGTGGTCATCAGTCCGCGCGACCTCGCTTTCCCGGCGTACGCCGACCATTCGACTTTGCCGAAGTAACGAAATTGCCGATCGTCGTGTGAAGAACCGGCTGCGGTCAGATGCGACCCTT
>CAYTTF010000507.1:520-2787 GCA_964440665.1 uncultured Myxococcales bacterium
CGAGGCGCCGCAGCGCGTCTCGTGGTTTGTCGAGAAGATCGGCGATCCCCCTGGCGAAAGATTCGGCATCCGCGGCCGTTGCGGTCCCAGCTCCGCTTTCAGCGATCAGGCGCCCCACCTCTCCAACGTGGGTCGTCGCAACAGGCAGCCCGGACGCCAAGTAGTCGCCTACCTTGATCGGCCAACGCGAGCGGTTGAACGGCGTATCGGCCTGCGGCATCAGACCCACGTCCGCAGCCTGGAGGTACCGCGTCAGTTGCTCTTGGCCCAGCCATCCGGGCAGGCTCATGGAGCCCTCCAGACCTCGCCGTTCGATGTCGCCGCGTACTCTATCGCCCATGTTGCCGACCATGACGGCAAGTGCGTCGGGATGTCCCAGGCCGGCGAGGTGGCTCATGGCCTCGACAACCATCAATGCGTCGTATGTACCTGCCGCCGCGTAAAGTAAAATTGGGCGATCCTTCGGCAACCCCAGCTGCTCCCGGGCACGGGCCACGTCGCCAGGAGCGAACTGGTCCACGCGACAGCCGTTCGGGAGATAAAAGACGCTCGATGGATCATAGCCATGGTTCAACGTGCGGGCCCGCAGGTCCTGGCTCACCACAGTGATGGCGTCAGTGAATCGCGCGGTGTTGGCCTCGAACCAGTCATTGACGCGATCGTTTACGCCGGCGCTCGTCCACCAGGGGTGCCGAGGTCCGGCCAGACCGCCGTCGCGCCACAGATCCTCTCGGTCATAGATGGTGGCAGTACGGGATGACAGCAGGGCTGTCGCCCAGAGGGGGAGAGCGCTGTTGAACCCATGCCCGAAGCCATGCACCACATCGAAGCGACCGACGCCAACGAGGCCCATCCGGAAGAGAATGTCCCAGGGCAATCGGGTCCCGCGCTCGAAGTACTGCCAACCCCGCAGTCTCGGAACCTCGATTATCCGCAGGCCGCGATCAATCTCGGAGGTGAAACGGAAGGTGTTTTTCGGTGACACGTTGACCAAGGTGACCGTGGCGCCGCGACGCGAAAGAGCCTGGCCAAGCGGCACACAGCGAAACCAACCGCCGATCCGGATGCCGGTACAACACAGCAGTAGTATTTTCATCTCTGAAGCAATTGTTGACGTCCGTCATTAATGAGATTGGCGCCCGGGCGCGGGCAGCTTACCTGACCAAGATCTGCACCGCTACGCTTCGGCTTCCGTCAACAAATCCAGCCGAAGCAGTACCTCGGCCGCCCGCTTGACAGCAACCGGCCGCGAAGGCGAATCTCGAAATTCGCGTCATGTCCGTACACTCGAGCGCCGAGTTCCATGTCTGGGAATCGAATCCGTCGCCGGCCGACTTGGCGGCGGCCGTCGATTTTTGGGGTCCCCACCTCGGCAAGCGGGTCCTCGACATCGGCTGCGGCGAGGGTCATTTGGTGGCGGCCCTTTGTGGCGCCGGCTATACAGCCGAGGGTGTCGATCTCACCCCTGAGCTCGCAGCGCGGGCGGCGGCCCGCGGGGTGAAGATCGCCGTGTGCGATGCCCTTGACTACATCGGTCGCGAAGGAGGTCGCTTCGACACATTCCTCATGCTCGATTTCGTGGAGCACGTTCCTTTCGCGTATGTCGAAGCAATTTTCGAGGCAGTTCCAGCAGGCGGTCGATGCATTGTTCAGACACCCAATATCAATTCGATTATCGGCCATCAATTCTATCTTCAAGTCCCAAGTCACGTCACCCCTTTGTCGCCCTTTGTCCTCGACAAGATGCTGGCCCGCTCGGGCATGAAGACTGTGGCGACCGGCACTCAATGGGGCGGAATCCCCTGGAAAGGACTGCGCCGTCGAGCAACGTTATTTCTGCTCGAGAAGGTGTTCGGTTTCACGCTGCTCCCGCTTTTCGTCGAAGGAGCGAACTACTATGTCGTGGCACAGAAGCCTCTGACCTGATCGCTGCCGGCTAAAGATAGAGGCGCTCGCGCGCGGAACGGCCGCGAAAGGCGCGTTCCATTCGTTCCTCGACGTTGCGTCTGGATTGAATCGCGACATAACGAGCGGCATCGATGACGCTATCGAAGTGCAGGAGCTTACGAAGAAGCTGCTCGCCGCGGGGGAGGGTATGAATGGACCCGTAGCCACGCAGGATCCGCGCAGCAATCGTCAGGGCTTTCGGAGGGCGGTTTCCGATCCGGCGATCTCCCAACATCAGAAGGCTCGCCCAGTGCGGGAGAAATGCAGCGGCCAGCGACAGCGCGGTCGCGAGGGGGTGGTGGCAGTGCCAATGCCGCGCG
>CAYTTF010000508.1:0-2786 GCA_964440665.1 uncultured Myxococcales bacterium
GACCCAGAGGTAGGCGTCCAGCAACGCCACCCCGGTGTTCGCCGTCGGCCGCCGCCCGAGCCCGGCGCCAGGTGGGTTGCACCAGTTGCCGCTGGTGAGGACCGCGAGGACGCTCGCCGGCTGGTCGTAGGGCGTGGCGGCATATTGAGCGGCATTGAGTGGGCCATGAGCGTTGCGACTCGTATCGATGATGAAGCGAGCGGTGGCGGCGGTCCCGGCCAGCATGTTCGCATAGCGCAGATTGATTCCCGAGGTGTTCAAATCAACGGTAGTGGACGAGTCGCTCCACGCGCCGGTTCCATCCAGAGCGGTGCCGATCCATTCACCGCTGATCTGGGCGATCAGGGAGGGCAGGGGGCCGCCGTTCCAGTACTGGTTCGGGCACGACCCAAAATCGCCAGGCGTGACGGAGGTTGCGTACGCCAGGCAGTCCGAGATCCAGGTTCCGTACTGGGCGAGGTTGTCCGTGATCTGGTAGTTCGAGATGTTCAGGAAGAATCCTTCCGCGCGCGCCACGCCCGCATTTGCCAACCGGGTCGAAGCGTCGCCGACGTTCAGCCAGCCGCTGTGGGTGCCGTCGAGGTAGACGAGCGCGGAGGGCGCGGTCGCGGCGAGCTTGTCGACCGCATAATTGAGCTGGGCGTAACGGGTCGCGGGATCCGCGCCCGGGGCGTTGATCGTGTTCCCCGCCGAATCGGTGACCGTCGGCTGGCACCAATCGCCGCTGCCGCCGTTCCAGGGAATGATCCCCAGGCTGTCGGGCTCGAGGATGACGACCGCTTGCCGCTTCCCGATGCCGGCGGCGAAGCCATCGATCCAGGCCTCGTAGGACGCCGTGTCGACCGCGCCGCCCGCCGAGTACTGCGCGCAATCTCGGAACGGGATGTTGTACGCGACCAGCACCGGCACCGAGTTGGTCAGGGCCGCCTCGGCCATCGTCTTGCGAACGTTCGCCTCGACCTGTTTCGGCGTGCCGTCGGTGAACCAGACCGCCTGCGGCGTCGCCTCCATGATGCCCAGCCGGATCGCGTCGGGCAGATCCCGCCCTTTGAGCTCACTGGCGATCTGTTTCACCGCGTCCTGGTCCGGAGCGCGAATCATGAACTTCGTGTTTGGCGACAACGTCCGTGACGGCGGCGCCTTCGCGGCCGGCGGCTTGAGCGCGGCCGGCTCGACGACCGCCGGCGATCCCGACGTCGAATCGTCGGCACACCCGAGCCCGATTGCGCCCCCACCAAGAATCACCGCCCAGAGCCAGGTCTGCTTTTTTCTCATCTCTGTTTCTCCCCTGCTGGTCGACGCCGAACGAAAATGAAACAGGCCCGTCCATCCGTTCTCGCCCCCGAGTACGTGCTCTCTCCCCACGCTACGAACGGACGAGCCTGGCCCCACACCCAGCAATGGACATGCCGTGGCAATTGCGTCGTAGGGCCCCCGTTTCTCGGGGAGATCCGGTGTCCGACCGGTGTCCGATCGGTGATCGGGTGATCGCCGATCACCGATCGGGTGGCGCCCGGAGACAGCCCCCGAATAAAACGATCCCGGAACGTTCAATCGATCGGGAGCCTGGTCAAAGGGGGGGACCGATGATCGACCGACGGGGCAATACCGATCGAAAGCTCGCGCGGCTGAGCGAGACGAACGCCAGGCTGCGGCGGCAGCTGGCGGAGCAGGAGTCGTTCCGGCGGATCGCGCACCAAGACGCGCTCACGGGACTCTGGAACCGCCGCTACGCCGACGAGCGTCTCGCAGAAGAGATGGGCCGCGCTCGCAGCGTGCCCGGGTACCGATTCTCGGTGCTGGTCGCCGATGTCGACGACATGAAAGGGATCAACGACCGGCGCGGTCACGCGGCGGGCGACCAGGCGCTCAGGTGGGTGGCCGGCTTTCTGAGGCACGGCCTGCGTTCCGACGACGTCTGCTGCCGCATCGGCGGCGACGAGTTCCTGCTGATTCTTCCCGATTGCGGGGGGGACGGGGAGTGCCGCGACTTCGTCAAGCGCCTGCGCCGCGAATGGCGCCACGAATCCCGCGCCCACGACCACGCCGTCGCGGTCAGCCTGGGGACGGCGTCGTATCCGGCAGACGGATCGACGCCGGAGGCGCTGTGCGCGGCCGCCGACGCGGAGATGTACGAGGAGAAGCGAAGGGGGGGCGCGCGCTCGGTTCGTTCGCTCTCGGCGGAGCAGACGGTTGTCGCGTGGCGGTCGTCGGTGAGGGCGAAAGCGTCACCGTAGGAGCGGCGGGACGGATGTGATAAAGACGAAGCTCGGAGTGGACATGGGACGTGGGGTGACCCTCTCGAATCCGACTGGCAGGTCTAATGAGGATGCAGAACGGCGGCTGCTGACGGTCATCTTTTGCGATCTGGTCGGATCGTCGGCGCTCAGCGAGAGCATGGATCCCGAGGATCTCCGCGAGCTCATCAACCGCTTCCAGGGGGCCTGCGCCAACGCTGTGAGTGCGCTCGAGGGGCACGTCGCGCAATACTTGGGCGACGGTCTGCTCGTCTATTTTGGATTCCCGTTTGCCGGCGAGAACGATGCGCAGCGGGCCGGTACCCAGGCGGAGCTGGATCGCGTCTCCGGGGGCGGCAAGACGAACGTCTCTGAAATCCCGGTCACCAAGACGACCGACAGGGCCTCGCCGTAACCCTCAGGCGGCGGACAGCGTCAGGCGTTGCGGCCGGGCCGCAGCGTCAGCGAGCGTTGCGCGAGGCCGGGATGCGACGCCAGCCATTGCGCGGCCTGGGTCTGGGCCTCGATAAAGGCCGAGATCGGACTGGC
>CAYTTF010000509.1:0-2783 GCA_964440665.1 uncultured Myxococcales bacterium
CGCGCCCAGGTGATGGTGCGCTCGGCCAGCCGGCGCGTCTCCTTGGCCTTGGCGTCGGTGGTCCGGATCCGCTCGTTGGTGAAGAGCGCCGCCACCAGATTGGAAAACAACGCCTTCCGGTGCGCGGACGTCCGCGAAAGATGAACCCCAGCTCTTTGATGTCGCATTTTCTAGGCTCTCGCGCGCTCAGGCTTTTTTGGGCGGACCGTCTCCGGGCCAGCCTTCCAGCTTCATCCCCAGCGAAAGGCCCATCTCGGAGAGGATCTCTTTGATCTCCTTGAGGGACTTGCGGCCGAAATTCTTGGTCTTCAGCATCTCCGACTCGGTCCGCTGAACCAGCTCGCCGATGTAGCGGATGTTGGCGTTCTGCAGGCAGTTCGCCGAACGGACCGACAGCTCCAGCTCGTCGACCGACTTCCAGAGGTTCTCGTTGAGCTTGGCCTGCTCCTCCGAGACCATCGTGTCGTGGGCCGGCTCGCTCCCCTCTTCGAAGTTGATGAAGATGGAGAGCTGATCCTTGAGGATCTTGGCGGCGAAGGCCACCGCGTCGTCCGGCTTGACCGCGCCATTGGTCCACACCTCGATCGCCAGGCGATCGTAGTCGGTCTGCTGACCCACGCGGGCGTTGGTGACCTGGAAGTTCACCTTGCGAATCGGCGAGAACAGCGAGTCGATCGGGATGACGCCCACCGGGGTGGTCGCCGACTTGTTGCGGTCCGAGGGGACATAGCCGCGGCCGGTCCCGACATACAGCTCGAGGCGCAGCTTGGCACCCTTCGAGCAGGTCAGGATCTTGTGGTCGGGGTTGAGCACCTCGATGCCGTCGGTGAGCTGGATGTCGCCCGCCGTGACGCGACCTTCGCCGTCTTTCTCGAGGCGCAAAACCCGCGGCTTCGAGTCGACCGACTTGAGCAGCACCTCCTTGAGGTTGAGCACGATGTCGGTCACGTCCTCGACGACGTCGGGGATGGTGGTGAACTCGTGCAGCGCGCCCTCGATCTTCACCGCGCTGATCGCCGCACCCTGCAGCGACGACAACAGGATGCGGCGCAAGCTGTTGCCCAGCGTCGTCCCGAAGCCGCGCTCGAGCGGCTCGCAGGTGAACTTGCCGTAGCTCGGCGTCAGCGTATCCGGATCGACCTCCAGATTGCGCGGACGGATGAGATCGCGCCAGTTGCGCGCGATGAAAGTGCTCTGCCCCGATGTGCTCTGTGCTAGTGCGGTCGCCATTTACCTCTCCTCTGAATCTCTTTCCGAATCAAATCTTGCTTCCGGATCTTCCGAATCTCTGTCCGAATCAGCGCGAGTAGAGCTCGACGATGAGCTGCTCGCGGATCGGCAAGGTCAAATCTTCACGGGCGGGAAGCGCGGTCAGCTTCCCCTTGAAATTGTCTTTGTCCAGCTCCAGCCACTTCGGGACCCCGCGCCGGTCGACGGCGCCCAGGCTCTCGAGGACCCGGGTGATCTTCTTGGAGCCGTCCTTGACCTCGATCTGATCGCCCGAGCGACAAAGGAACGACGGGATGTCGACCCGGTGCCCGTTGATCAGGAAGTGGCCGTGGCGGACCAGCTGGCGCGCCTCGGCGTGGTCGGAGGCGAACCCCAGACGGTAGATCACGTTGTCGAGCCGGCGCTCGAGGAGCTGCAGCAGGTTCTCGCCCGCGACGCCCTTCATCCGGATCGCCTTGTGGTAGTAACCGCGGAACTGGCGCTCGGCCAGGCCGTAGAGGCGCTTGACCTTCTGCTTCTCGCGCAGTTGCGACCCGTAGTTCGACAGCTTGCGCCGCCTCGCCTGGCCGTGCTGGCCGGGCGCGTAGGCGCGCCGCTCGTAGCCGCATTTGTCGGTGTAGCAGCGGTCCCCCTTGAGGAACAGCTTCATATCTTCGCGCCGACAAAGCCGGCAAACAGGTCCGGAGTAGTTCGCCATCTAGTTGTCTCTCATGTCTCTCGTGGTGCCCCTCTCCGCTTGCGGAGAGGGGTTGGGGTGAGGATTCGTCATTAGACTCGGCGCCGCTTGGGAGGCCGGCAGCCGTTGTGGGGGATGGGGGTGAGGTCGCGGATGAGCGTGATCTTGAAACCGGTCGAGGCCAGCGCGCGCAGCGCCGACTCGCGTCCCGAGCCCGGCCCCTTGACGTAGACACTCAGCGTCCGCAGGCCGTGCTCCATGGCCTTGTGCGCGGCGTCCTCGGCGGCCAGCTGCGCCGCGAACGGGGTCGACTTGCGCGAGCCCTTGAAGCCCTTGACGCCCGAGGACGACCAGGCCAGCACGTTGCCGGAGACGTCGGTGATCGTGACGATGGTGTTGTTGAACGAAGCGGTGATGTGCGCGATGCCGCTCTGGATGTTCTTCTTGACCTTCTTGGCCTTGGTCTTCGGCTTGGGCTTGTTGCCTTCCACGGTGGCCATCGTCTACGCGCCCGTCCCTTCGGTCTTGCGTTTGATCTGCTGACCCTTGCGGGGGCCCTTGCGCGTGCGCGCGTTGGTATGCGTCCGCTGTCCGCGCACGGGAAGGCTCTTCCGGTGGCGGAGGCCGCGGAAGCAGCCGAGGTCCATGAGGCGCTTGATGTTCATCGAGACGTCGCGGCGCAGATCGCCCTCGACCTTCAGCTGGCGCGTCTCGATCACTTCGCGGATGCGGCGGGTCTCGTTGTCGTCGAGCTCGTCGGTGCGCTTGCTGAGCGGCACGTCGGCGGCTTTCAAGATCTCGCGCGAGAGCGCCTTACCGATTCCATAGATGTACGTGAGCGCGATTTCCATCCGCTTGTTGCGCGGAAGATCGACGC
>CAYTTF010000510.1:0-2782 GCA_964440665.1 uncultured Myxococcales bacterium
CGAAGAAGGAGAACGCCGCCAGAAATACGAACAGATTGTCGACGGAGAGCGCCTTCTCGATCAGCCAGGCCTGAAGAAACTCCAGCGCCCGATCGGATCCGCTGCGCCAGTAGATTCCCAGATTGAACAGCAGCGCGAGGCCGATCCAAACCAACGACCAGATCGCGGCTTCGCGGAGGCGGACCACGTGGGCCTTGCGATGGAAGACGCCCAGATCCAGCGCCAGCATGACGACCAGCACGATGCCGAACACCGCCCAGTGGAGCGTCTGGCCCGGCGCCGTCACGGATGACCCGTCGCTGGCATCCTCGGTCGGCGAACCTCGATGTGCTGGAAGCCACCGGCGGTCTGGGGCGGCGCCACGTCCTCGAACATCCTGCGGAACGACAGCCCACCGGTGTGCTTGATGAAGAGCACGCCGCCGAGCGCGAGAAGCAGGAACAGGGCGCGACGGAGGTTGCGTCGCGGGACAAGCTCCCAGTAGCTACGTTCCCGAGGCGGGCTCGGCAATTTTGGCAGCTGTGGATTGAAACGACGGGACGACACGGTTGCGCGGATCCTAATCGCCGTTCGGCTGCCGGGCGAGTTTGGACACTTTGAGGCGCGTGCGGCGAACGCCGCGGAAGACGTCAAGCTCGGCGGTCGCGACCAGATCGACGAGCGCGCCGGCGCCCGGATCGGCGTCGCCCAGACCGAAGGCGATCGCCTCGCTGGTCGCCCCCGCGTGATCGAGCGTGAGCTGCAGGTGCCCCTTCCCCACCCGGCGCGTCGCCCGGGCGGTGACGCCGCGGAGCGCGAACAGCGGCTCGCGGTTGGCGGCGCCGAACGGTCCCAGGCGGGCCAGCTCGCCGGCCAGGATCAGATCCAGATCGCCGAGCGCGACCTCGGCGTCGACCTGCAGGGCGGGCGCCGCGCGGCCGCCGATCTGGCGGGTCGCCTCGGCGACGAAGGCGATCCGGAAGTCGTCGAGGCGCCCGGCCGGCAGGCTCATTCCGGCCGCCCCCGCGTGGCCGCCGAACTTGGTCAGGTGGGCGCTGCAGCCGCTGAGCGCATCGAAGAGGTTCACGCCCGGCACAGTCCGCGCCGATCCGCGCCCCTCGCCGTTCTTGAACCCGATCACCACGGCGGGACGCGCGAACTGGTCGACCAGCCGCGCGGCGATGATCCCGACGACGCCCTGGTGCCAGCCTTCGGCGCCCACCACCAGCGCGAGCGCGTCGTCCTGGGCCGCCGCCTGCGCGCGCGCCTCGATCCAGACCAGCTCCTGGATCCGCTGCCGCTCGGTGTTCTGCTCGTCGAGCGCGAGGGCCAGCCGGGGGGCGTCGGCCTCCGAGGCCAGCAGCAGATCCAGCGCGAGCTGCGCCTCCCCGAGACGTCCCGCCGCGTTCAGGCGCGGCGTGAGCCGGAAGGCCGCGTCGTGGGCGGTGATGGGGCCCTCGGGCAGCTCCGCGCGGGCGGCGAGCGCCGCCAGGCCCGGGCGCCGTCGCTCGGACAGCGTCTTGAGGCCGGCGGCCACCAGGATCCGGTTCTCGTCCACCAGCGGAACGAGATCGGCGATCGTCCCGAGCGCGACCAGATCCAGGAGCTCGCGCGGATCGAAGCTGGCTTGCAGGCGCGTGCGCAGGGCAGCCGCCAGGTAGAACGCGACGCCGCAGGAGGCGAGCCCCTTGAAGGGGAAGGTGTCGTCCGCGCGGCGCGAGTTGATGAGCGCGTAGGCGGTCGACTCGCCGGCCGGCAGCTCGTGGTGGTCGATGACGATGATGTCGAGGCCGCGGGCGCGCCCGTCGGCCAGCGCCGCGTGATCGCTGGTGCCGCAGTCGCCGGTGACCAGAACCCCACAGCCGTCGGCCGCGAAGCGCGCGACGTCCTCGACCCCCAGGCCATAGCCCGCGTTTCGGCTGGCGGCGCGTGCCAGCACCTTGCCGCCGAAGGCGCGCAGGGCGCTGGTCAGCACCGCCGCCGTCGTGACCCCGTCGACGTCGTAGTCGCCGAACACGCCGATGGTCTCGGCGGCCGCCAGGGCCACGACCAGCCGCTCCACCCCGCGCGTCAGATCCGCCATGCCCTCCGGCTTGCGGAGATCGTGCAGACGAGGTGCCAGAAATCTTGCGGCCAGATCCCCGCGCGCGAACCCCCGCGCGACCAGGATTCGCGCCGTGAGCGGCCGAATGCCAAGCTCGATCGCCAGCCCGGCCACCCGGGCTTCATCGAGCGAAGGCGTTTGCCAGGCGAGCGACCGCACGCGCGCACCTTAGCACCGGAGCCGGCGCCCGGATCGCCGTGCCGTCGTTACGGGACGGCCGCCGGACCGGAGGTGGACGTTCGGCGCGCGCTCAGGTCTCGGGCTCGAGCTCGTCGCGCGGCCGGCGGGGATTGCGGCCGGGGCTCTGCTTGCGCTGGCTCACCACGTACTTGTCGTTCAGCCAGATCAGGATCGGGCTGGCGATGAAGATCGTCGAGTAGGTGCCGACGATGACGCCCACGTTGAGGGCGAAGGCGAAGTCGCGGATCACGCCCACGCCGAACACGTTCATGGCGAAGGTCACGAAGAAGACCGTGGCGCTGGTCCAGATGGTGCGGGACAGCGTCTCGTTGATCGATTGGTTGACGACGCGGTCGAAGCGCCGATCGCGCAGCCGGGTCGCATTCTCGCGGATACGATCGAACACCACGATCGTGTCGTTCATCGAATAGCCGATGATGGTCAAGACCGCCGCCACCGTGGTGAGCGAGAACTCCTTGTAGGTCACCGCGAAGGCGCCGACGCTGATCACCGCGTCGT
>CAYTTF010000511.1:0-2777 GCA_964440665.1 uncultured Myxococcales bacterium
GCAGCTTGGCCTGACCCGCGTCGCCCACCTCCGGCAGCATGGTATGGCGCGCGTAGCGCAGGCTCTGTTCCTGCGTCATCACGAACGGCCGATCGAACTTCAGCCCCGCCCGCTTCCAGGCCGTGAACCCACCGGCCATCGACTTGACGTTGCTGTAACCGAGGTCCGCCAGCGACTTCGCCGCCAGCGCCGACCGCGTGCCGCCCGCGCAGTAAAGGACGATCTCGGCGCCGTGCTCCGGCACCTGATCTTCGATGCGCAGCTCCAGAAACCCGCGTGGAATGGACCGCGCGCCCGGGATGAACCCCTCGGCCCACTCGTCCTTCTCGCGCACGTCGATCAGGATCGGCCCCGCGCCGTTCCCGTCGCCGCCGGGCCCCTTCTGGGCCTCGACGCTCTTCCGCACGCTCTCCACGTCGGTTTCGCGGATCTGCGCTTTGACGTCTTTCAGAAGTTTGCCGAAGCTCATGGTGCAGGTTCCCCCGGTATCCTTGGATGTCACCCCGGTCCCGCGGTGACAGGTCCCAGGCTGTAAAGCGCGGGAGTTTGGCGGGAATGCCGTGCCGGCGCAAGCCCGACGCGCGGGCGGAAGCCTACCGAACGAGTCGACTAAGCCCGCGCCCGGACGAACATGAAAAGGCCCGGCCGATCGAGCTGATCGGCCGAGCCTTGGTCAAAACGATCGGTGTCGGTCTAGTAGAACGCGACGTTGTCGATCGTTATGTCGGCCACGCAGGTCGCGGTGCCCATCGGAACGTCGAAGCCCCACTGAACCGAGAGGAGCGTGGCGCGATCGATTGCCGTGGCCGGGCTGCCGCTCCCCAGGGGCGGCGCGGTAGTGCCGGTGAACGGCACCTGGACCATCGTCGCCGTGGCGGTGGGCGCGAGCGGCAACTTTGCGGCGTAGGAGCCCGCAATAGCCGTCCCCCTCGGATCGTTCGTCGGCGGCTGGTGCTCGGTGTCGACGACGCCGAAAGTAATGTCGCATCCCGTCCCCGTCACGGTGCCGCTGAGCATGAACTGAACGCCGGTGAAGACCGTGGCGTCGACGCACTCAGTGAAGTAGATGCCGAAGCCCTCATTGTAATCGGGGGCCGCCGCTTGCGCTTTGGTCATCGTGACGTGGAGGTTGCCTCCCGTGGTATCCGCGACCGCTACCGAGCTGCCAAACGCGGAGACGCTGCCCATGCCCATGACCATGACGCCGGCGGCGCCGGCCGTCGTGAAGTCATCGATGGCGGCGCTGGCTGAGGTGAGCGTTGCAGTGTTGCTCGTGCCGCAGGTGGCCGCGGCTCCGCCGCCCGCGCCCGTCGTGCCGCCGCCGCCCGTCGTGCCGGCGGTGCCGCCACTGGTGCCGGCCGAGCCGCTGCTGCCGCCGGTTCCGGTCGTGTTGCCGCTGCTGCTGCAGCCGACCGAGAAGACCCCGGCCGAAACCAGACCCACAATGCCTACGAACGCCCGCTTCCTAATTTCAGTCATGTGCGATTTTCTCCAAAAGTCTGAGGGGGTTTAACGCTGGCCACCCAGCGCGCCACGGAGGCGAAAATAGTGCCGACGGGCGCACGATGACTAGCTTACCCGGCGCTTTTTTGCAAATTCCGGGCGCCAAACCTGGCATCGGCGCTTGCGCTGCTCGACGGACGAAATGGTCATCGCACGGGGCCCGAATCAGCGGTTGGCAATGCCCACCGCGGTCGAATATACTTTCCGCCTTCCCACCGGTCCGACAAAAGGAGAATCGATGTCCGTCGCAGCAGGTACCAGCGAGACCGAGATCAAGACCGACGCTCCCCCCGCGCAGGAAGACGCGCCGATGGTGTTGCTCACCGACAAGGCGGCCGAGAAGGTCAAGGAGATCCGCGGTGAAGAGAACATCGAGGAGGGCTACGCGCTCCGTCTGAAGGTCCAGGGCGGCGGCTGCTCGGGCTTTTCGTACGATCTCTACTTCGACCAGCCGCAGGAGACCGACCGCCCGTTCGAGATCAAGGGCGTGAAGCTGATCTGCGACGAGATGAGCCTGATGTACCTGCTCGGTACCGAGGTCGACTACGTCGAGGGCCTCCACGGCGCCGGATTCAAGTTCAACAATCCGAACGTCAAATCGACCTGCGGTTGCGGCAGCTCGTTCAGCGTCTAAAACGGCGCGGCTCAGCCGCTCGAAAACGGACTCGATGACGGATCCGTATGAGCTGCTGAGTCGGGAGCTCGGGGCTGGGCGGGTGTTGCGCTCGGCGGAGGCGCTCGAGCCTTACGCGCAGGACGAGTCGCGGCTGGGCGTGTTTCCGCCGGAGGCGGCGGTGCTCTGCGAGTCGCGGACGGAAATCGAGATCGTGCTGCGGCTGGCGGCCGAGCACCGGATCCCGGTCACGCCGCGGGGCGCCGGCAGCGGGATGACCGGTGGCGCGCTGCCGGTGCGGGGCGGCCTCGTGCTTTCGACCGAGCGAATGAAACGAATCGTCGAGGTGAGCGTCGACGATCGGATCGCCGTCGTCGAGCCCGGCGTCATCAACGCCGATCTGCAAGCCGCCGCCGAGGCCGAGGGGATGTTCTACGCCCCCGATCCGGCCAGCCTCGCCTTTTGTTCGATGGGCGGCAACGTCGCCGAGAACGCGGGCGGCCCGCGCGCCTTCAAGTACGGCGTCACCCGCGACTGGACGCTAGGGATGACGGTGACGCTGATGGGCGGCGAGACGATGAGGCTCGGACGCCGGACGCCCAAGGGGGTGACCGGATACGATCTCACGGCGCTGTTCGTGGGCAGCGAGGGGACGTTCGGC
>CAYTTF010000512.1:0-2774 GCA_964440665.1 uncultured Myxococcales bacterium
ACGACAAGACTAGGAACCCGTATACTGAGCCCAAGTAAACGTTAAGCTTATCAGGAACCAAAACGGAACCAAAAGTTTTAACGTTAAAAACCAAGAAAGGTCCTAATGAAATCGTTTTCGTTGTATACAGTTTTGGCTTTGCTCTGTGCTGTTTTTATAGAGGCACAGGATACGAACATTCCTCCTGTAGTGCCTGTCGGTTGCGCGGGCACGCTTACTCTTGCTTGGGACTGGTCTACAAATAATTTACCATTTCAGTTTGTTCTGGTTTATCCTAATCCAAACGGAGACCAGTCCTCGGTTACGATTACTAATGACGTAACTTTTTATATTCGGGCGTCCACTCCAGAAAATTGGCAATATAATGTTACTAATTATATAGTTACTAATTGGGTAACTGTAGCTACTGTTACAAATTCCACTATGGCTACTTTTCCTCTTCTGCCAGTTAAGGCCAGAGTTTACGCAGTCTCGGCTTCTAATTACTTAGGGGAAACGCACTACTCGCTCCCTTTGTTTTTAGCGGCTCCTGTGACTCTATCAACATCTTCTACGAATTTGAATACGACAGTAAACCGTAAGTAAAGAAAGGAAATATGGGTAACACAGTAGCACCATCTGGTTATAACTCTTCGTCAGGCCGCTTGCCGGGCCAAGGGGTTGATCCTAGCGCTCCTCCTTCAGTGGCTTTGCCAGGGGCAGGAGTTACGTCTCAAAACTCTCCAAAAGTCGCTCTGCCAGGCACAGGCCCTTTGCCTCCTCCGCCAGTTTTGCCTGAGTTCTGGGATAGTCTCGCCACTCTTTCTTCAGTGGTGTTTGAGGTTTATCAAAAAGATCCAGTGCGAGCGCAAGAGATCCTGGATTTCGCTAAGCAGAAGCGCGCAGAAATTCTTGCAAATAAGGTCCCACAGGTTTAAGTTTATTGGTTCAGTACAAACAGTAACAAAAATACAGTTAAAGGAAATAATATGGGACAGAATTTAGAGCCACAGTCAACCAGCGCTTCGGAGCTTAAGAACGCTCCGGTTAGGGATAACCCTTCGTTTAAGGATACTTCTCTGACCAAGGATAACTCCCCGCTCAGGGATAACGCTCCTACTCCGAGCGATCAGAACAGGTTCGGCGGAGTGACTAATTCCGGAGTCAGATCCCCAAATTTGCCAGGCAGGGAACGAGATCCCGTTCTTCCGGTTCTGCCTTCCGCAGCGTTTTGGGCGGACATCAATAAGCTCACTGCGTGCATTATTGATGTTTACCGTCTTGATCCAGATGCGGCGCAGGAAATCATAAACTTCGCCAATCAGAAGCGAGCAGATTCTTACGCCAAGTTGGCGTAAAGGATTTTGATTTAGAAAGCAATCTAAATCAGTTAGCCGGGGAGAAGTCTCCCCGGTTTTTTAACGTTAAAAAATATGTGCAAACATGAGAATTTTTCGGCAAACGTAAGAGTAAATCGGCTCGAAGATACTGGATGTTTCTCAGCAGATATTACTATCAAGTGTGATGAATGCGGAGAACCTTTTAGGTTTATTGGGTTAGCTTGCGGGTTAGATCCTAACACTCCTATGGTTTCAGTAGACGGGACAGAGGCTAGAATGCCTATCGGGCCTTCTAAAGCTATAGCCTCTTGCTTAGATAATGACTATCCATATCCAGGATTTACCATTAGAAGATCGGTGTAAAATACTAGTTGCGTGGCTCAATGCGGCGAGTAAAGTGAGAGCGTAAACAAACAGCGCCACGCTAGGCGCATAAACGAAAGGCTACACAGTGAAGATTAGACTGACCAAAGCTTTAACTGATAAGTTCTGGGCTAAAGTCCAGAAAGCAAGTGAGGATGCTTGCTGGCTTTGGTTAGGAAACACTATTCATGGATATGGAAGTTTTTACTATGAAGGGAGAGTATTTGTAGCGTCTAGGATGGCGTTTTATTTGGGAGTCGGAATATGGCCTCCAAATATTAGAGATGTATGTCATACGTGTGATAATCCTCCATGTTGTAATCCAGGGCATTTATTTTTAGGAACAGAGAAGATGAATTCAGAGGATTGTGTTCTTAAAGATCGAATGCCTTGGGGAGACAGGCATTACAAAAGTAAGCTGTCCAATGACATAGTTGTTGATCTAAGAGAGGATTACTCTAAGTTAGCGATCGGAGAAAAGTCTAAGTTTTACTTTTCTAGAGCCGAGAGGTTAGGAGTTTGTGTAGACACAATTCGTTTTGCCATTTATGGCTTAACATATAAAAAGTTAGGAAACTAGCAGAAAGGCAAGTTTGAAAATACTAACAGCAAAGAAAAGGGTTACGAGTATCGCGCCCAGTAGAATTGGGCGGCAGATTGCGGAGATAGTCAATAAGACGCCGACTCCCCAAGAAGGAATTATTGGTCGAGCCCGCACAGACCGATGGGTAATGTATGTGGGCAACAGGGTCCGTACTGGTGCTATCGCCAGCAAAGTTATCGGCACTCCAGTTGTGCCATTGAAGTTCACTGGATACTTGATTGTTAAAGGCAACAAGCCCGGCACGCTTGTCCACAAAGTTAAGTGGGACGGCGAAGATTTATATAGCCGAGAAGATGGCAGCCTTTTCGGCAAGTTGAGCGTACTGAATAAGGCTGGGCCTGCGCTGAAAGCGGAGATCGTTTCGTATTCGCGAGCGCAGGGACTCTTTGCCGGCATCAATCTGTCCGGCGGTGTGTTGCGCGCGGACGACGAGGCGAACCGTTCGGCGTACGGTCCGGGCGCAACGGCGAGCACGATCCTCGCGACGC
>CAYTTF010000513.1:0-2768 GCA_964440665.1 uncultured Myxococcales bacterium
AGTACGGCAAGGACATCGCGCTGGTCTGGATGAACCAGCCGCTGCCGTTCCACGACCACGCCATGGACGCCGCGACCGCTTTCCAGGCGGCCGCGCGCCAGGGAGCGGACAAGGCCTGGAAGCTTCACGACAAGATGTACGAGAACAACACGGCGCTCACCCGCCCGGACCTCGAGAAGTACGCGGCCGAGGTGGGGTTGAACGTCGCCAAGCTCAAACAGGATTGGGACGACGCCAAGATCAAGGCCGAGATCGCGGAGGACATGAAGGTCGGCTCTTCCGTGGGCGCCAACGGGACGCCGACCTTCTACATCAACGGGCACGAGCTGGTGGGCGCGCAGGAAGCGTCGGCGTTCGAGAAGATCATCGACGACGAGATCAAGGCGGCCGATGCGCTCATCAAGAAGGGGACGCCGCTCAAGGACGTCTACGCCAAGCGGATCGAGATGGCCGCGCTGGCGGCGCCCGCACCGGCGGGCCCGCCGGCGGGCCCGCCGGCCGGGCCGGAAGGGAAATTCGACGTGAAGGTCGGCGACGCGCCGGTCAAGGGCTCCGCCTCGGCCCACGTCACGCTGGTGGCGTTCAGCGACTTCCAGTGCCCGTTCTGTTCGCGCGCCGTGCCGACGGTGCGGCAGCTCGAGACCGACTACCCCGGGAAGCTGCGGATCGCCTTCAAGCAGATGCCGCTGCCGTTTCACGACCACGCGCACCTGGCCGCCGAGGCGGCGCTGGCCGCGAACGCCCAGGGGAAGTTCTGGCAGTACCACGACAAGCTGTTCGCCAACCAGCAAGCGCTGGATCGGCCGGCGCTCGAGAAGTACGCGCAGGAGCTGGGGCTCGACATGGGGAAGTTCAAGGCGGCGCTCGATTCGGGCAAGTACAAGGACAAGGTCGACACCGAGGCCAAGGAGGGCGCCGCCGTCGGTGCCACCGGGACCCCCACCTTCTTCATCAATGGCACCCGCCTGGTCGGCGCTCAGCCCGTCGACGCCTTCAAGGCCATCATCGACAAAGAGCTCAAAGCCAAAGGCTGAGGTTCAGAATCTCTGAGTGGGGACGTCGGGGCGGGCCCGGCGGAGGATCTGACCGCCGACGCCCCATACCAGTCGGAGCTCCTCCGGCGATGCCTGACCTTCGTAAGCATCCAAACGTCGTTTGCCGTTGTCGCAAGCGCTCGGCTCGAGCACCTGGTACGAGCTTTCGTAGATCGCGATCTGATCGCCGCGCACCTCGCCGGTGAACTGGTAGCGGGTCGCGATCTGGAAGTCGAGCGCCATGCTGCACCGGTAGGCGTGGCCGTCGATCGAGACCTGGTGGACGATTCGATCGTAGTAGCCGGTCAGCGCCGAACCGTCCTGGGTGACGTGCCACTCTTCGCGCTCCTGTTTCTCGTCTCCGCCCGGGACGACGCCGTGATGCTCCCATATCCAAAGCCCGCTCACGTCGGTGGAGCCGGCGGCGGATGCGGTCGCGGTCTGGGCGCCTGGGTGCCCCTGGATTCCCGGATCGTCGGTCTCTTGCGCGCCCGGATCGGCCCGCGCGACCAGTATTTCGGCATCCCCCGGGTTGTGGATCCGATACAGGGTCCGCCGCTGCGCGCCGTTCACCAGAGTGAGGACGTCGCCGTCGAGCCGACCGTTGTAGCGCGCGAGCTGGCGTAGACCCGGGTCGCAGTGGTTTCCCGCCTGTGCGGCCCGTTGCTCCAGCTCCTGGATCTCGATCTGCCCGCCGAGCACGCGTCCCACGACACTGAACCGCTGCATGGCGGAGAACTGCGGCTGGCGGCTACAGACGTACGGCCGGCCGTCGCCCGACACGAAGGTGAGGGCGGCGATGTAGTAGCCGGTGATCGCACGGCCGTCCTGGGTCAGGTGCCACTCCTGCTTCTCGATGCGGGTGTCGCCGGCTCCGATACCTTCGCCGATCGTCGTCTGGCTCATCGCGTCCCAGACGCCGGAGACCTCCGAACCGCCGGGGTGCGTCGCCAGGTTCGGATTGTTCGGATTGGCCGGATTGGCCGGATTGGTCGGATTGGTCGGATTGGCCGCGGGCGGCACGGGTCGTGCCGCGCAGCCGCCCGCGGCGACCGCGCACGCATACAGGACCAAACCGACGAACCGCATCCGGATACCTCCCGGAGAGAACAAACTAAGTCTACACGATCAAACTAGGTCGGCGTCCCGATCCGTCAATCGGACGATCGGACGATCCGTCAATCGGACGATCGTTCAATCGGATGATTTCGCCGGCCGGTCGAGGAGCTCCGCGCCGGCCGTCTCCCACTCGGCGATCCGGCGCGCGAGCAGAGCGTCGAGCTCCCGCTCGCGGTCGGCGAGCGCGTGCAGCTTCTGCCAGTCGCCGGCGTGATCGCCGGCCAGATCCGCACGGACCGCGGCCAGCTCCGTCTCGATCTTGCTTACATCCGCCTCCAACGTCTCCACGCGCCGCGCCAGCTGCCGCCGGGCCCGCTCGCGCTCCTTGCCAGCGCCCCGTTCCGCGCTGGAGGCCGTCGGCGGAGCCGGAGGGGGCGGGGCGGCGACCCGGGGGGCTTCTGCCGGAGCCGCCCGCCGCCGTTTCCAGTCGCTGTAGTTGCCGAGATGAGCTTCGAGGCTGGCGCCTTCGATCACCAGCAGACGGTTGCAGATTCGATCCAGAAAATAGCGATCGTGGCTGACGACGATCAGCGTGCCATCGTAGTCCTGGAGGGCGGCTTCCAGTGTCTCGCGCGGGGGATGTCGAGGTGGTTGGTCGGCTCGTCGAGCACCAGG
>CAYTTF010000514.1:0-2759 GCA_964440665.1 uncultured Myxococcales bacterium
GCCCCGACACGCTCTATGGCGCGACGTATATGGTGCTCTCGCCCGAGCACGCGCTCGTCGCCGAGCTGACCACGCCCGAGCGGCGCGCCGCCGTCGCCGCCTACCAGGACGAAGCGCGCCGCAAGAGCGATCTCGAACGCACCGACCTGGCGAAAGACAAGACTGGGGTTTTCACCGGCGCCACCGCCACCAACCCGGTCACCGGCCGGCCGATCCCGATCTGGATCGCCGACTACGTGCTGGCGGGCTACGGCACGGGCGCGATCATGGCCGTGCCCGCCCACGACGAGCGCGACTTTGCCTTCGCGACCAAGTTTGGCCTGCCGGTGATTCAGGTGGTGCGGCCGACCGACGGGCCAGCTCCCGATTCAGCGGCCGCGTTCACCGGCGAAGGCGTGTCGGTCAACTCGGGTCCGCTCGACGGGCTGGCCACGGCGGAGGCCAAGCGAACCATCACGCGCGATCTCGAGGCGCGCGGCCTCGGCAAATCCGCCGTCAGCTACCGGCTGCGCGACTGGGTCTTCTCGCGCCAGCGCTACTGGGGCGAGCCGATCCCGCTCGTCCACTGCGCCACCGACGGCGTGGTTCCGGTCCCCGAATCGGCGCTCCCGGTGCGTCTGCCCGACGTCGAGACCTACGCCCCGACCGGCACCGGCGAATCGCCGCTGGCCGGTATCGAGAGCTGGGTCGCCACCACCTGCCCCAAGTGCGGCGGCCCGGCCCGCCGCGAGACCAACACCATGCCGCAATGGGCGGGCTCGTGCTGGTACTACCTGCGCTACCTCGACCCCCAGAACGACGCGCGTCCTTTCGACAGCGCCCTCGAAAAGCAGTGGATGCCGGTCGATCTCTACGTCGGCGGCGCCGAGCACGGCGTGCTGCACCTGCTCTACGCGCGCTTCTGGCACAAGGTCCTCTTCGACATGGGCCTGGTCTCCACCAAAGAGCCGTTCCAGAAGCTGCGCCACCAGGGGACGGTGCTGGCGTATTCTTACGAGGACAGTCTGGGCCGCTACCACGAGCCCAGCGAGATCGAATTCCGCGGTGAGACGGCTGTCCTCGCGGCGACCGGCGAGACGCTCAAGGCCACCGTCGAGAAGATGGCCAAGTCGAAGATGAACGGCGTGAATCCCGACGACGTGATCCGCGAATACGGCGCCGATGTGATGCGCCTCTACGAGCTCTTCATGGGCGAATTCGAGCTGCCCAAGCCCTGGGACCCGCGCGCCATCGAAGGCGTCAACCGCTTCCTCAAGCGGGCATGGCGTCTCTGCGAGGAATGGGATGCCGCCCGCGCGCCGGCCGGCGATCCGCACCTGCGCCTGCGTCACAAGACGATCCGCCGCGTGACGGCGGATCTGGAGCGGATGCAGTTCAACACGGCCATCTCCGCGCTCATGGAATACGTCAACGAGATGGTCTCGGGCGGCGCGACGCGCGAAGATCTCCTGACGCTGATCAAGCTCGTCGGTCCGTATGCCCCGCATCTGGGCGACGAGGCCTGGGAGCGGCTCGGCGAGCGCGGCTTCTTGCTCGAAGCGGCCTGGCCCACGTTCGACGAAGCGCTGACCATCGACGCGCAGGTCACCGTCGGGGTTCAGGTCGACGGCAAGCTGCGCGGCAGCGTCGAGCTCCCGCGCGACGCCTCCGAAGCCGACGCGCGGGCGGCCGCGCTCGCCATCCCGAACGTCGCCAAGCACCTCGAGGGGCGCGCGATCAAGAAGCTCATCTACAAGGCCGGTCGGATCATCGGAATCGTGACCGGCTAAAGGTACGTAAGCGTACGTAAATCTATGCCTGTATGCATAAACCTACATTGGCGTGCGAAAATCTGGTAGAAGGCTCGCCATGCCCGACAATTTTTTCGAGAGTCACGCCGAGGCGAAACGCGCCATGAAAGACAACCTCTTCACGGAGGTCTACCTCTCGACGTCGGTGAGCACGCCGATCCAGCTCAAAGGATGGGTGAACCAGGCCAACCAGTTCGAGCGCCACGGCCAGCGCTGGCACCTCTACCTTTCGCGCGTCGAGATCCTGCGACGGTTGGCCACGCGCAACCGCAAGAACCTCGCGTCCAGCGTCGAGAGTCGTCCCGCCTGAGGAACGACACCAGGCCTTCACCGGCGACGAATGTCCCAAGCTGACGGCCTCGCCCATCTCGTCGAAGAAGGGATCATCGACGCCGTCCACGCGCGTCTGATGAGCGGGAAGGAAGCGACGGTCTACGTCGTGGAGCGCGAAGGCCACCTCGGCGCGGCCAAGGTCTACAAGACGCGCGACGAGCGGACGTTCAAGAAGACGTCCAGCTACGTCGAGGGGCGGAACCAGACCCGCAACACGCGCGACCGCCGCGCCATGCAGAACAAGAGCGCCTACGGGCGCGGCCTCATCGAGGACAACTGGCAGGACATGGAGTTTCACGCGCTGCGCGGCGCGTTCGACGCCGGCGTGCGCGTGCCCGAGCCGTACTTCCTGTACGAGAACGTCCTCTTCATGGAGCTGATCGTCGACGGCGCCGGCGCGCCGGCCTCGCGCCTGGCCGATTTCACCTTCACCGCCGAGGAGGCGACGCGCCTGCATCTGGAAGTGTTCCTGCAGGTCAAGACGCTGCTCGGCACCGGGCGCATCCACGGCGATCTGTCCGCCTACAACGTGCTGATGGCCGCGAAAGGCCCGACGCTCATCGACATGCCCCAGATCGTCGAGGTGTCCGGCAACAACAACGCCCGCCAGATCCTGCGCCGCGATCTGCGCAACGT
>CAYTTF010000515.1:0-2747 GCA_964440665.1 uncultured Myxococcales bacterium
AAGGTCGAGGACGACGCCATCAAGGTGAACCTCAAGACCGCCCCCGGCGTGACGCTGTCGCAGGAGACCGTGCGCGACGACGTGCGCGCGATCTGGAAAATGGGCTACTTCGAGGACGTCCAGGTCGAGGTCAGCGAGAGCAAGGCCGGCAGTGTGGTCACCTTCGTGCTGCGCGAGAAGCCGGCCATCAACAAGATCTACGTCGCGGGCAACGACGAGGTGTCGCTCTCGAAGATCAACGAGGCCCTCGACATCAAGAAGGACCAGATTCTCGACCTCGCCAAGATCAAGAAGAACGTCGAAAAGATCAAGGACGCCTACATCGAGAAGGGCTTCTACATGGTGGAGGTCTCCTACGAGATCAAGCGCGACAGCTCCGCCACCGTCGACGTCTGGTTCCACGTCCGGGAGAACGCCAAGGTCGAGGTGCGCCGCGTGAACTTCGTCGGCAACCACGCGATGACCGACGGGGAGCTGCGCGACGTCATTTCGACCCACGAGGGGAACATCCTTTCGATAGTCACCTCGGCGGGGACCTACCGCGAGGACGTGTTCCAGCGCGACCTGCTGCTCATCCAGGCGCACTACTGGGACCACGGCTATGTGCAGGTGAAGGTCGGCAATCCGCTGGTCGAGCTGTCGCCCGACAAGCAGTCGATGTACATCACGATCTCGATCGAGGAGGGCCCGCAATACCACCTCGGCAAGGTCGACGTGACCGGCGATCTCCTGATGCCCAAGGAATTCTTCCTCGGCCGCGTCTCGGTGAAGTCCGGCGAGATCTTCAACCGGTCGAAGCTCTCCGACGATCTGCAGAAGCTCACCGACTTCTACAAGGACCGCGGCTACGCCTACGTCAACGCGACCCCAACCACCCCGGTCAACGAGAAGACCAAGATCGTCGACGTCTTCTTCGAGATCCAGAAGGGGGATCTGGTCACCATCAACCGGATCAACATCCGCGGTAACAACAAGACCCGCGACAAGGTCATCCGCCGCGAGATGCGCATCGTCGAGGGCGACACCTACAACCAGTCGCTGCTCGACTATTCCAAGAAGCGGGTGAACGCGCTCGGGTACTTCGAGAAGGTGGACATGTCCACCAAGCGGGGCGAGACCGACGACAAGATGGACGTCAACTTCGAGGTCGCCGAACGCCCGACCGGCACCTTCCAGATCGGCGCCGGCTTCTCCTCCGTCGAGAACTTCATCGCCCAGGCCCAGGTCTCGCAAAACAACCTGTTCGGGCGCGGCCAGCTGCTCACCTTGCAGCTACAATATTCCGGCCTGCGCCAGCTCTACCTGCTCCAGTTCCAGGATCTCTACTTCCTCGACACCAACTGGACCTTCGGTTTCAACATCTTCAAGCAGGACCAGTTCCTGTTCTCGTTCGTCCGCCATTCCAAGGGCGGCAGCTTGACCTGGGGCTACCTGCTCGCCGAGGACACCCGCCTGCTCCTCACGTATACGCTCGAGGACGTCGGCGTCTCGACCAGCGGCTTCTCCAGCTTCTTCTCCACCTCGGTGATCCAGCCGACGCAGGTCGGGTCGATCGCCAACCTGCTGCGCTCGGGGATCACATCGTCCGGCACGGCGCTGCTCTCTTACGATTCGCGCGACAACCGCCTGTTTCCCACCCGCGGCTGGTACAACACGATCAAGGCCGAGGTCGCCGACCCGTATTTCATCGCATCGCAGAACGTCTTCACGCGCTACGAAGCGGTCGCACGCGCCTTTTATCCGCTCTGGGGTCCGTTCGTGCTTCGGCTCAAGGGGAACCTCGGCCTCATTGCCAGCCGGGACGATCGCGGCGTCCCGATCTTCGAGCGCTACTTCGTGGGCGGCATCTATGACATCCGCGGGTTCTCGCCGCGTTCGCTGGGTCCGGTGATTCGCGCCGAGAGCACCCAGGCGCCGGACGGCTCGCTCAGCAACTTCCTCATCGGCGGCAACATGGAGGTGATCGGCAACGCGGAGGTCGAGTTCCCCATCTTCGACAAGGTGGGAATTCGCGGCGTGGTCTTCACCGACGTCGGCAACGCCTTCAATCTCGAGGACCAGTACTGCAAGCTCGTTCCGTTCAACGTGGATGCATCCAAGAACCCCTGTCTCAACCCGCTCAATATCAGCGCCTACCGCGCCAGCTGGGGATTCGGCTTCAGGTGGCAGTCGCCCATCGGCCCCCTTCGGTTCGAGTGGGGCATCCCCTTCTGGACCATCCCGGGTGAGCAACCCATCGTCTTCGAGTTCACGATCGGTAATTTTTTCTAAACGTGTTAAGCAACCGGGCGGTGAAGGAGATGAACATGTCACGCGCATCACGTTTTCTGGTTCTGGGGGTGTTCCTGCTGAGCGCCTCGTCGGCCTTTGCCGAGGACTTCAAGCTGGGCTTTGTGGACATGCAGCGCGCCCTGAACGAGACCGACGACGGCAAGAAGGCCAAGGCTGCGCTCAAGAAGGTCTTCGACCAGAAGCAGAAGGAGCTGGACGAGCAGCAGGCCGCGCTCAAGAAGGACATCGAGGATCTCGACAAGAAGCGGACCTTGCTGCCCCCGGATCAGGTGCGCGAGAAAGAGGGCGAGCTGCAGCAGCGGATGCAGAAGGTCCAGCAGACCTATCTCCGCCATCAGCAAGATCTCTCCGGCAAGGAGCAGGAGGCGACCGCCAAGATCTACGAGCGCATGAACAAGATCATCGCCAAGATCGCGGCCTCCGAGAGCTTCTCGATGATCGTCGACAAGTCGGCG
>CAYTTF010000516.1:0-2726 GCA_964440665.1 uncultured Myxococcales bacterium
CGCCGCGTTGGCGGGCTTGGGCCTCGCGCTGCTGCCCGCCTACCTCTGCCTGGACGACCTCCGCGGCAAGCGGCTCGAACGCGTGCTCCGCGATTGGGAAGCACCGTCGGTACCGGTCCACGTCGTGTACCCGAGCGCGCGCTATATCTCGCCCAAGGTGAAAACCTTCGTCGACCATCTGCAGGAGCGGACGACGCCGCCGCCGTGGGAGGTCGGTCCGATGCCGTGAGGTGGGCGTCCGGCTCCCGACGCCTCGGTTCATCGTGCCGAAAGCCGCTCCGCGAGTCACGGGCGATCGCGGTTTGCCAGGCCCGAAGACCTTCGGTAGAAGTGCCGCGTGAGACGAGCGACTCGTTTCTACTTTAGCTTCTTCGGTGCGACGTTTGTGTTCTTCGGTCTTGGCGCCGCTCTGCCCGCCTCCGAGAGCGGCGTCGGGTGGGAAGCATGTTTGCGTTTTCTGGTCCTCAGCGTCGGCGCCGCGTGCGCGGCCGGTACCTGGGGAACCGCCGTGAGGATCGCTTCCGTCGACAAGGTGACTTGGCCGCTCATGCTCAGCGCTGGGATTGTCGTGGCCGGGGCGATCGCGTTCGCCCTGATTTGTCATGGCGCATCGCCGTAGCCATTGCCACGAAGCTGGCCTGAAATCGTCAACGCTGGTCCGCGATCCGCCGCGCCAGCGTCTGCAGATCGGCGCCGTTGAGGTCGGACGTCAGCGCGTAGCCGAGGTCGCCATCGCGCCAAAGGACGACGGAGAACCCGCGCTCCTGGCGCACGCGGCCGTCGCTGGGGAGGACCAACCCTTCGCTGGGGAAGACGAAAAGCGAGATGGTGTGAAGCTGGCGCTTGTAGACCAGCATCGCCGCCTTTCGATCGTGAAACAGAGCCACCGCGCCGCCGACCAGCGTGAACTCGTCGTCGCCGCCGTAGACGTGCGGGATGGCGAAGTCGAGCCGTCCGGTGAACCACGGTTTGACCCGGTGCGGGCCGCCGCTCTCCACGTCGACGGGTTGATCCCGATAAACGACGCGCAGGTGATCGCCGATGGCTTCGTCGACGAGCGGATCTCTCGCGTCCGTGTGGGGCCGGAGCACCAGCACGAGCGCGGCGCAGGCGGCCAGCGGCAGGGCCAGCAGCGCCCAGCGGCGGGAGCGCGCGCTCTTTGCCGGCACGTCTACCGACGGCAACCGCGCGGCCAGACGTCGTTTGAGCGCCAGCGATGCCGGGTGCTGCGGCAACTTCTCTTCGAGCAGTTGATCGAGCACGCGCTCCTCATCGGAGATGGCGCGGCAGGCGGCGCAGCTGCCGAGATGCGCCGTCACGGCCGTGGCCTGGCTCTGATCGAGCCGCCCGCGCGTGGCGTCGCGCAGCAGCGGTCGGAGCTCGGCGCAGGTGGTCATGTCATCACGCATGATGATCTCGTAGCAGCTCGCGCAGCGTGGCGCGGGCGCGGAAGAGGCGCGACTTGACGGTTCCCGGCGCGCACCCCAGCAGCGACGCCGTCTCAGCCTCGCTGAAACCCTGCAGGTCGAGCAGCACGACCAGACGCGCGTCGGGGGTGAGCCTCATGAGCGCCGCCTCGATTTCGTGTCCCACGACCTGCCTGAGCTGTCCCTGCTCCATCTCCTGCTGAGTCGGATCGCCCTCGCGGACGGCCGCCTCGCTGTCGGTGGTATCGAGGCCACCCTCGGTGCGTTGCGAGCGCTCTCGGCGGTAGTTGTCGATGAACAGGTGGCGTAGGATGCGAAATAGCCACGCCTTGGGGTTGCTCCCGGCGGCGAATTGCTCGGCAGCACCGAGCGCCCGCGCATAGGTCTCTTGTACGAGGTCCTCCGCCTCCGTCGCGTTGGCTGTGAGGTGATACGCAAAGTCGTGAAGTGCATCGGCGTACGCCAGCGCTTCCCGCATGAGGCCGGCGCGGCTGGAAGCATCGGGCCGGCCGAACATCCAAGTTCCATACCATGCCAGCAAGAACGCACGCCTGCCTGCAAGAACGCACGAGCGCCGCGTGTGGTTCCCTGGAAACAGCACGGGGGAGCGGGATCGTTTCCGATCTGAGCACCCCCGACCTCGAGACGCTCGGCTCCAGAATTTCGTCCGCGTTGACGGAACCAATTCGGGGCGGCGCGCGTTTGGTAGCCTAGGAGGTCACGAATGCCATTTCAAGGAAACCGCAGAGACGTTCTGAAACTGATGGGGGTGGGCGGGGTCGTTTTCGCGTCCGGTCTGGCCGGCGCGGCCGGAAAAAAGAAGAAGTCTGATACCGATTCCGACTTCTTCTTCCTGCAGCTCTCCGACACGCACTGGGGATACAGCGGGATCTCCAACCCGGAAGCCGACGTCACGCTCAAGAAGGTGGTGGAGACCGTCAACGGCGTGTCGGCCGGGCCCGACTTCATCGTCTTCACCGGGGATCTCACCCATACCACCGACGACGGTGCCGTGCGCCGCAAGCGCATGACCGAGTTCAAGCAGATCGTCTCCAACCTCAAGATCAAGACGCTGCACCTCATGCCCGGCGAGCACGACGCCGCCAAGGACGCCGGCCTCGCCTACCAGGAGAGCTTCGGCGCCACCCACTACAGCTTCGAGCACAAGGGGGTTCACTTCGTTGCGCTCGACAACGTTTCCGACCCCGCCGGCGCGGTGGGCGACGCGCAGATCGACTGGCTCTCCGCCGATCTCAAGAAGGTGGGCCGCGACGCGCCGATCGTGGTGCTCACGCACCG
>CAYTTF010000517.1:0-2720 GCA_964440665.1 uncultured Myxococcales bacterium
GATCGATTCGCGGCATGCCCCACTGCACCGACGCGGGGCACATGATGGAGAACGACCACTGCGTCGCCACCATTCACGCCGAAGCCAACGCCATCATCCAGGCCGCCAAGAACGGCGTGATGATCGACGCCGGGACGATCTACGTGACCGCCAGCCCCTGCTGGAACTGCTTCAAGGAGATCGCCAACGCCGGTCTGCGGCGCGTGGTCTACGGCGAGTTCTACCGGGACGAGCGGATCTTCAGCGTCGCCGAGCGGCTGGCGGTTGACCTGATGCACCTGCCCAGCCACGTTCCGGCCCCGCAGCGGGGCTGATGGCCCACTTCGCCGCGCCACGTTTCCGTCTCATCCGCGGGGGGCGGCCCCACCCCGGGGGCCTCCGGGACGTTCCTGTCGCAAGCCGGACTACGATTTTTTCGTTGACCGAGGCCCCGGAGAGGGCACACCCTTAGGGAGCATGTTTCGCCGACTGGCCCTGGGTATGGCCTTCGCGCTGCTCTTTGGCGTCGCTCCGCGCGTTGCGCGCGCTGAGACCGGAGAGGCGGGCGCGGGAAAAGCCACGCCGAACATCGAGGAACCGACGTCGCCCGCCGAGGCGGCCGGTGATTCGGATGACACGCCGGCGGCGAAGCCGAGCCGTGCGCGCCACAAAAAGGGCAGGAGCCAGCACCATGGAAGGTTCTCCGGGCGGGTGGTTCCCGAGGACAAGCTGCGTGCCGATCCGCTGCCGCGCCCAACCGGAAATTTGAAAATCGTCAGCGCCGCCAACCCGGGCGACGTCGCGACCGTCAACATCTACAACCCGGACGGGTCGTACAACCTGGATGCGCTGGAGGACGTGAACCACGTCCTCCGCTGCCGCCGCACCGACGCCGAGAAGCCGATCGACCTGCAGCTGCTGACCCTGCTGTCGCACGTCTACGACCACTTCGGCGGCAAGCCCCTGGAGATCGTCTCGGGCTACCGCAACCAGCGCAAGCAGAGCAGCAACCATTTCAAGGGGCGGGCGAGCGACATTCGAATCAGCGGCATCAGCCCGAAGAAGATCGAGGCCTTTGCCGAGACGCTCGATCGGGGCGGCATGGGGATTGGCATCTATCCGAGGAGCGGCTTCGTCCACATCGACGTTCGCTCGCCGCCGAGCTACCGCTGGACCGACTACTCGCCGCCCAACTCGAACGCAGCCGAGAAGCGTCCGCCCCGCGGCTGGAAGCGCAAGAAGCTCGAGTCGTAGCTTTTTCGGGCGCGCCTCCGCGCCGACGGGCGGGACCGGGCGTGCGCTTCACGGCGGTGCGCCGGCGGCGATCCAGGCCCGGAGGCGGGCGACGAGCGTCGCTGGGAGGCGTCGGCGGGGCGGCATGGCGGGCCGCTGCCGCCGCTCGATCTTGGCGACCAACAGGCTCCCGGCAGGATCGCCCGGGGTGACGGCCGGTCCCAAGTCGCCACCCCGCATCAGCCAGAGGTAGCTATCGAGGCGCAGGCTGCCTTCCTGCTCTTTGGCGCCGTGGCAGGAGACGCACCAGCGCGAGAGCACCGGCGCCGCGTCGCGCGCGAAGCCGGCGGGCGGCCCTGCGGGCGCCGGCGTGGGAGGTTCCGGTGAAGCCGCCCGCAAGAGCGCGGGGACCGCGAGCGTGAGCGCCATGGCGAGGGCCCGGGCCCGGAAACAGCGACGACGTTCGCGGCGTTCTTGCAATTCGGATCCCGCTCCTTTAGGGTCCAGCACCTTAGCCCGATGGCCTCCCGACAGCTGGATCTTCTCGCGGCCGGAGCCAAGCCGAGCGCCGGCGGTGGTGGCGGGCGCGGGCGTCGTCGCGGCGCCGCCGGTGGGGCCGGTGGCGGCGAGCCGCCCACGCCGCCGGCCGATGCGTCGCTGGCGGCCGAGGCGCAGCGGCGGTACCTCAATTACGCGGTCAGTGTCATCACCGCCCGCGCGCTGCCCGACGTGCGCGACGGCCTCAAGCCGGTGCAGCGGCGGATCCTGTATTCGATGTACGCCAACCTTCACCTCTATCCCGACGCCAAGTTCCGCAAGTCGGCGACCATCGTGGGCGACGTGCTGGGCAAGTTTCACCCACACGGCGACTCCGCCTGCTACGAGGCGATGGTGCGTCTGGCGCAGCCGTTCTCGATGCGGGTGACGCTGGTGGAGGGGCACGGCAACTTCGGATCGCTGGACGGGGATGCGCCGGCGGCCCACCGCTACACCGAAGCGCGCCTGGCGCCGCTGGCGATGGAGCTGCTCGACGAGATCAAGCAGGGGACGGTCGACTTCCGTCCCAACTACGACGGCTCGACCGAGGAGCCGATCGTGCTGCCGGCCAAGGTGCCGCAGCTTCTGATCAACGGTTCGACCGGGATCGCGGTCGGCATGGCGACCAACATCCCACCGCACAACCTGGCCGAGGTATGCGAGGCGGCGGTCGCCCTGATCGACGACCGCAAGCTCGAGACCAAGGATCTGCTCAAGTACATCAAGGGGCCCGATTTCCCGACCGGCGGCCAGATCACCAACAGCAAGAAGGAGCTGCGCGAGATCTACGAGACGGGGCAGGGGGGTGTCCGGGTGCGCGGCGAATGGAAGACCGAGTCGGGTGGCCGCGGTGGCGACCAGATCGTCGTCACTTCGATTCCGTTCGCGCTCACCAAGGCGAGCGTGGTCGAGCGGATCGCCGACGTCATCATCGCCAAGAAGCTGCCCATGCTGGTGGACGTGCGCGACGA
>CAYTTF010000518.1:0-2699 GCA_964440665.1 uncultured Myxococcales bacterium
CAGGGAGACTCGATCCGCAGCCCGTCCACGCCACCAGCAGCACCGACACACCCGGCCCCAGCCCCAGCGCGCGCATTCCGGAATCCTGCACCGATTTCCTTCGCGAGGAAAGGCCGACTGTGGGGCGCAAATAGTCCGCACGTGAGCTGGACCTGATCCGGTTTCTCCGACGGTGACGTGACCTTCGCGGCGCCAGATCCTCACCCTGCCCTCGGCCTCGCCGGCGGATTCGCCGGCTCACTGGTAGAGCCGGATGTTGTCGATGGTCATCGAGCCGCTACAAGTGGTCGTAGCCGTGCCTGGGTTGTTGAACTGCCACTGAAAACCGGTCAGCTTGGATGAGTCGACGATCGCGGTCGGCATGCCCGTGACCGTCGGCGTCGCGTTGAACGCCACCATCGTCGTCGCCGATGTCACGGCGAACTGGGACGGATAGCATTGTGCGGCCGTGCCCGCGCAGGTCCCGCGTGATGGGTCGTCGGCCCCCCGAATGTGTTCCGTGTCGGTGAACATGAACACGGCTGGGCAAGTCCCCGTCACCGTCAGGGTGAAGGAAACACCGGTGTACGAGCTCCCGTTCGCGCAACCCGGGCCGTCGAAGTAAACGCCGAACCCGTTGTAGGGATAGATGTCGCTGGACGTCGGTACCTCTAGCGTCGCCGTGAACGTTAGGGCACCGCCGGACACACCGAGCGTTCCCACCGTCGCGCTCGCAAATGAAGCGGTCGTGCTCGGGTCACCGACCCTCGAGCCGAACGCGTACTGACCGGCCCGGTTGGGGTCGGGCATGGCGTCCGAGAAATCGGTGACGATCGCGCTCGACGGAGTGTAGGTTCCACCTAGAATGCAGCTCAGGGTGCTTCCACCTGTTCCAGTCGTGCCACCGCTGCTCGCGGACCCGCCCGTACCGGTCGTTCCGCCGGTGGCCACCGTTCCGCCCGCGCCGGTGCCGCCGTGCCCCGTCACCGAGCCGCCCGCGCCGCCCCCTTTTCCGCCCGTCGCGGCGCTGCTTCCACCTGAACCGGCGTTCGAGGGCTCGACGCAGACGCCAGATCGGCAGACCCAATCGTTCGGGCATGAGCCGCCGGTCGCGCATTTCGTGACACCCGCGACAAAGTTCGGGTTGTAACAGGCCCAGACGCCGAGGCCAAACGCCAGGATCACCCGCAAGGCGGTCAAGACGGGCACGATCGATGGTCGTGCGCACATCAGAATGTCCCCCCCAACAGAAACAGCCCCGAACGGGCGTCGGTCCCTGGACCGGCGCTCAGGCTAACGGTCGTCGACGAGCCCGGCCGCTCGTGAACAGCGAGGAAGACACCAGCCGCGATGGCTGCCGCACCAGCGACGTCGGCGACGATTCCGATAGTCTGCGCGCGCTTGCCGGCGTCGGCCTTGGAGGGATCGTATTGCTGGCTGACGGCGCTGGCGTCGTTCCGCGCCGCGAGGCCGAACGCTATTCCGGTCCCAAGCAGCGCGGCACCCACCGCTGACGTCACGATTCCTGCGACGCGCCAGGGATGGTCGGCCTGCGCCGGTGCTGCCCCGGCACTCACGACACCCGGCGGCGCGCCAGAAGGACTCGTCGAGCCCGGCGGTGGAGACGCCGAGAGGGACGGCGCAACTGAAGGCGGCGCCGCCATGGGAAAAACGGCGGGAGAACTAGGCTGAAACGCTGGCTGGGGCGACGATGCGGGCGGTGGAGGCGTGACCGCAGTTGGCTGCTGCGACAGCGAAGAGGGCGGCGGCGGAGTCGTCGGTGGCACAGCGGGCGGCGGGGCGGAGCTTGGCGAAGCCTGCCGCGAGGGAAGAAGCGCCTGCATCTCCTTTATGTAGCCTTGGATCTCCTGCCGCTCTTCTGCCTTTAGGCTCTTCGCTTTCCTGAGGTATTCCTGAAACGCGTCGATTGCGGCTTGCGCTTGCCTTAGATTCTGCTGACAGCGGGCCACATTTCTCAGAAAGATTGGGTTCAGCGTTTCGGCGTAGAGCTGCGCAAAGATCTCGAGCGCTGGTTGATAGCGGCCGGCAACAAAGTCGGCGCGCGCCTCTATCTCGCGCTTGTCGGTCTCCGCGCGCAAGGGGCCGCGGTTCGCCACCAGCAACGACACTATCACCAGCGCCTGCCAATGCCGACCTGTGCGCACCGGTACCCATCTCATCGGGCCCTCCTTGTAGCTCCGAGATGCGACAATTGCAATGCGCCCTGCCGTAGGATCGCCAGTTCCTGACCGATACCAGTTCCACCCCAGACCAGGAGTCGCCCATGTCACCCACTTCGCAATCGTCCCAGGGTGTTCGTCAGATCCTTGAGGACGGCCAGCCGTGGTCTCAAGTCACCGCACTGGGGGGCGAGCTTGCCACCGTCCTCTACGACGTCACTGAGGAGGAAGACGCAGAGGCCCTTGCCGACCGTCGCGCCCCAGACCACGTGCTGCTCGATCTTTTCGGCGTAGGGATCGGGACCAAAGTTGGCGACGAAGTCGCAGCGCCTCCGGAGAAAATCGAAGGTCCACTTGTTGTACTCGGCGGCGGTCCTCATGCAGCACCAACCTCCCTCGGCGGCCTCGCCAAAAACTCGTACCGGAACTCGTCCCTGGCGCTCTTCGCGACCGTCCGCGTGGCGCCTAACCTCTTGAAAGGTTCGGAGCGGGAGAAGGGGTTCGAACCCTCGACGTCCACCTTGGCAAGGTGGCACTCTA
>CAYTTF010000519.1:0-2693 GCA_964440665.1 uncultured Myxococcales bacterium
TCCGCGTCGTCTCCGAATCCGTGAAAATCGGGCATGGACCGCGGCAGCTTCTTGCGACCGAGGAGGTCATCCGGCACGTGACTATTGGCATTTCGTGCGGCGGCGTCCGCGTCCCGCCCGATCTCCATGAGACGGCCGACGAGGATCTGGCGGATGCCTTCCCCACTTGCGCGCGCGTTAGGCGCAGCGGTGTTGTCGTGTACGATGATCTCCGTGGGACGCGCTCGCAATTGCAAGGAGGGGTCGTGATGACGAAGGCTTTGGGAACGGCGGCACTACTGGTATGGATCGCGCTTGGAGCTGATTGTGGCAGCAGCTCGACTTCCGCGAGCAGTCCTCCAGCGGATTCGAGCACGATTGTCAGCTTGGGGGACGGAGAGCTCGGGGCGTTCTGCGCAGAGCTGGCGTCCGTCGAGGGAGGGTACGGCAAGACCCATGACCTCTCGTGCGAAGGTGGCACTTCCTCCGTCAGTTTTCAGATCGGGACTGACCAAGCATCGTGCAAGACCGTCTTCAAGGCTTTACCCGCGAGTTGCGCGACCTTGACCGTCGGTCAGCTCAAGACCTGCGTCGCCGACACCTACGCCTCGACCTGCGACACCAGCAACGCAGCCATTCCGTCTTGCGATCCCTTTTTCACCTGCGCGCTCGGCGCTTAGCAGGATAACCGCGCCATTCGAGCGGGTGCACCTCCTATCACGACCGCCGCAAGCAGACGGATTCGAAGGCATCGCGTTCACAAGACCTGAAGCGCCCCTCACGTCAGACGTCTAGGCCCAGTTTTCGACCGACAGGCCAGGCACCTTCGAGAAATGGCGGACGTTGTTGGTCACCAGCGTGCGCCGAAGGGCCACCGCGTGGGCGGCGATCAAGACGTCGAATTCGCCAATCGGAGTTCCGCGCTCTGCGAGAACGCTTCCGATGCGCCCGAAGTCGACGGCTGCGAGCTCGTCGAACGGCGCCACTTCGACGGCGCTCGTGAAGGTATCGATGAGGGCGTGCAGCTTCCGCGATCCCTTGCGATCGGCACCGTAGCGAAGCTCGGCAAGTGTGATGGCGCTGATGGAAAGATCGGAGGGCTTGCGGGTGCGCAGGTGTGCCCCGACTTCCCCCTGGCCGCGCAGCGCGAAACTGACCGTGTCGGTGTCGAGTAAGTATTTCACCGACGCAACCTCACCGGCGATCAAAAGGATTCTTGCGGCTCGCGAGCGATCGCCCCGGTGGCCGCGGAATGTCGTCTTTCCAGGCGCCCAGGCAGTCGAGAAACGCCTGCGACCACTGGTCGGCGGGTTCGAGGACGACCCGATTTCCCACCCGTCGCGCGACGAGCTCTTCCTCGTCGCGAAACCGGCACGACTTCGGGAGGCGCACCGCCTGGCTGCCGCCGTTCCGGAAGATCTTGGCCCGCTCGGTCACGAACAATATATATACCTAAGTATATACTTATTCAAGGCCCGGCGATTCGCTACCGCCCGATGACCTCCAGCCGCACCATCACGACGCCCGATCGAAGCATCCCCAGCTTTCGTGCCGCGCCCTCCGAAAGGTCGACGATCCGGCCGCCGGGACAGCCGCAGCGATCGTTGACCCGCACCGTCACCGACGGGCCACCGGGGCGACTGACGCGGATGCGGGTACCGAACGGAAGCGTCTTGTGCGCGGCGGTCATGGCGTTCGGATCGAAGCGCTCGCCCGACGCGGTCTTGCGCCCCGCGAAACCCCGACCGTAGTAGCTGGCGCGCCCCTCTTCCACGCGACCCACGCGCGCGTCGCCCCGACGCGCGTCGGCCGCGCTCGCGCAACCGAGCACCACGCCGGCCGCCGCGGCGATCGTCAGAAACGCGATCCGCCGGCGCGCCGCATACCGACCGTCAACGCGGGCGTTCGGGATCTCCACCCTCGCCGTTCTCGGGAGGCGGGCCGTCGTCGAGCAGCCCTTCGTCCGTCTGCCCTTCCGGTCGCGCGCCGTCTCTCGCGGACACGGCCGCCTTGTCGCCGCGGCTCTCGATGGTCCCGATGCCGTATTTCTCCAGCTTGTAGTAGAGCGCGCTGGTCTTGATGCCGAGCAGCCGCGCGGTCTCGGTCTTCACGCCCCCGCTCTTGTCGTAGGCCCGCTGAATGAGCTGTCGCTCCAGATCCTCGATCAGATCCGGCAGCGACATCTCGCCCCCCGGGAGCGACAGCGCGTTTTCCGGCAGCCCGCCGCGCACCGACGCCGGCAGCGCAGCGATGTCGATGGTGGTCCCCTCCCCGAACACCAGCGCCTGCTCGATCACGTTCTCCAGCTCGCGGACGTTGCCCGGCCAGCCGTAGGCGCCGAGGCGGGCCAGCGCGGCCTCCGTGATGCCGGTGATTCCCGCGTTGGTGCGTGGCGCCAGCTTGGTGATGAAGTGCGCCACCAACCGCGGGATGTCCTCCTTCCGATCGCGCAGCGGCGGAACCTCGCAGGGGACGACGTGCAATCGATAGAAGAGATCCTCGCGAAAGCGCCCCGCGGCGACCTCCGCCCCGATGTCCTTGTGGGTGGCCGAGACCACGCGCACGTCGACCTTGATCGTCTCCTCGCCGCCCACCCGCTCGAAGTCGCGTTCCTGCAACACGCGCAGGAGCTTGAGCTGGAGCGCCGGCGTGACGTCGCCGATCTCGTCGAGGAACAGCGTCCCCTTGTCGGCCAGCTCGAACCGCCCGAGCTT
>CAYTTF010000520.1:0-2673 GCA_964440665.1 uncultured Myxococcales bacterium
AAATCGAGTCACCGTTTCCCAGCAGGTACTACCGCGCGCGGGCGCCTTGTCTCCAGGCATCCTCGACGGCGTCCTCCAGATCGCGCTGCAGGCGAACAAGGTCGCCGCGCTGGCCCTGAGGGCTGATGCCGCTCGCCTTGCCTTCGACCACGATCGCCGTGCGCTCGAAGAGGACAAGACCGTCCGTCTCAGCGTCGCCATAAAAGACGTTCGCGTAAGTCGTCGCTCCGGGCAGCATCCGAGCCAGGTATTCGAGCGCCAAGCGATCGAGCGTCCTAGCCCGTCGTTTCGAAAAGCCTCGGTTGTCGGCTAGCAAACGTGACTCGAGCAGACGATCCACATCACGTGTCAGAGCTCCTGGTAGAGCGAGCAAGTACTCGTTCTCATACTCCAGGAACGGCCTAGTCCGCAGTGGCGTCTGGTCGAACGGGCCGCGATATGCGCTCGGGTCAATTGAGCCGACCGGAACGGAGAGTTCGCGCAATACGGCCTCGGCGCGTGTAAGCGGAATGGTGGGATCCCGATCGGCGATCAGGGCGGCCGTAACGGTCGCGGTGTCCCGGATGCCATCCTGCCTGACGGCGAGCAGCGTCATTATCGACCGGCGCATGGCCTCGTTCTGGTCAACGTCCTGCATATCGTCATTCGTCAGCTCCGCGTTGGCCGCGTCTGCGGCCGCCTGTCCGAGGGCGTTGCGGCGCTCCACGCGCAGCCCGGACACCACGTCGCCGACTTTGAGCAAGTCCGTGACCGCAAAACCAAGGCGGCTTACCAGCCAACCCTCTTCCGGTCCGTAAACCTCCTCGGCAAGAGCTTCGCCGTGGCCCGGGTAGGAATCGCCGCGCAGCGACATCCACCGCATGGCGCTTAGGGTCCTCAGCGTCGCGAGAGCGGGATCACCTTCAGGCGGTCGTTGTGTCAGGTTGAAGAGGAACGCCACGAGCAGCGCGTGGTCGATCTCGTCGACGATCGTCTGCATCGCAGCAGGGGTCGGCCGATCACGTCGGACTTGACCTGGCTGGCTTGCTACCAGCGACGCCGCCAGTTCTAGTCTCGACTCGAGACCTTCATTGGTCGGTTCGTAGTACTCGCCCCATGGCACGAACAGGTTGAGGTCCTGAAGCACGGCAAGCACATAGAACGGATCAGCCGCCGCAAGAAGCGTCCGCAGGTGGCCGACGGTTTCAACGAGCTCGACCTCGAAACCCCGGTGCGCGTCAGGAGTAAGGCGCTCAAGCTCCACGTACTCTTCGGCGGTCAGCGCCGACTTCGTCAGCAGGACGTTGCCTTGCTTTTCAGTGCTCGAAGCTCTCGCGAGCAGCTGCGAGAAACGGTCTTTCCGGCGTGCGAGCGCGTCCGCCATACGGTCCTGCGCGGCCGCCACACCCATCACCGGTAGCGGTCGCTGGCGGTGAGTCGGGCGCCGTTTCCTTTGTCGCGTCACGACTAACGCACCGAGTCGATCGGCCGACGAAGCCGCGCCGACGCTTCCCAAGCGGATAACGCGCTCGAGCCCTGATCGGCAAACGCATTCAAGGGCGAACCTCGACTTCGTTGGCCGGATCGCCGTCGGGACTGTACGCGACATCCATCAAATGCCAAATGGAAGGTTCGGACTGGTCCTGGAAGTTGGCGTGCCACTCATAACGCTCGCGAACACGCGCTCCTCGAAGCCCGGCAAACTCAAGGACGATTAGGAGCCAGTCGTTAGTGAACATCGGCGTGGGCATCCCGGCTTGGTCGTGGCTGCCGAAGTTCTGAAGTTCGTGCGCGTTCAACGTCAGCATCATCTGTCCGCCAGGAGGAAGCAGAGGAATTTTGCTTCTGGTTAGCCGCGCATTGAGCTCGGCGCGGCCGCGTTCGTGCTCAGCGAAAATGGAGATGGCGACCCCGAGAGCCGCCTGAGTTGACGGGTTCTCGAGGTACAGGTTCAGCTCGAGGTCCCCACCGTAGATGTACGTCGGGCGCTCCACGTTGAGCAACGGGATCGCTTCAAGCTGGGCTTGGCGGCGCATTTCGGCAGTCGAATTACGGGCGGCGTCGGCCTGTGCCTCCGACGCCAAAAGAGCGCTCCGGGCCGTAGCGGTCAGGCGGAGCGTAAGCCAGACAATCGCCAGTGCCGTCGCCGCCTGCACGACAGCCGCGACGGCCTGAACGATCGCCAATGTCGTCTGATCGAATGATGGCATCGGTCCGCCTCTACATGAGCTGGTAGTGGCTAGCAGTCTCCCGTATCGGTGTGACAGCTCCTCTGTCACACCACCTGACGCCATCGTGAAACGACCCAGTCGCTGACAAGTCGCGGCGAAACAAGAGCGTCCGGGCTGCAACCTCGGCTTCGCCGGCACATTCTCCGCAACAGGCCTTGACAGAAGTTGACGCGCAGCCAGTGATGCCGATCGCTGTCCATTCCCGCGATCGGTGGCCTGCCCTCGGTCGTTCAGTCGTGTCGAATGCGTACTGCTCCCACGGCACGGCCCCGCGCTCGTTGAGCCCCGGTCGTCCGACGAACCAGCCCGGAGGGGTGGCGTCGTGAAGCACTTCCCACGCTTCTTCGAGGGTCACTGGCGAAGGGTACCGCTGGGCGATTGCCAGCTTCCTTGTCATTAATCGTAATTAGGTCAATGGCCAATCGACGTCGGGGGACCCCGAAGACGGCACGAAGACACCTGT
>CAYTTF010000521.1:0-2669 GCA_964440665.1 uncultured Myxococcales bacterium
CGGAAACTGTCAGACGGGGGCCGATTGCGTCGGGGCCATCGGCACCTTCGTTGGGATGTGCTTGCCCTGCGGCGGTGCTTTCGAGCGGTGTTGCGCATCCCCTCCGACGTGCACGGACGCCGGGCTCTTGTGCACAGCCGACGCCAACACGGGCAACGTGCTGTGCGAGCACTGCGGGGCCATGGGAGAGGCGTGCTGCGGAACGGGCGCCGCGGCGAATCGTACGTGCGACACCGGCCTCACCTGCGCGAATGTAGCTGGCGCCCCGAGGTGTCGCGCCTTCTGAGGACGCGGCTTCGTATCGACAAGCTTCTCAAGCTGACGCACGACGTGGGCGAGACCGAGCCACGCACGGTGGTCTCCAGGATCGTGCCCGCCTACACCCCGGAGACGATCGTCGGACGGAGGATCATCTATCTCGCAAACCTGGCGCCCAAGGTTCCGCTCGGGACCCGCATCCGTTGACCCTCCGGCATGCTAGATTTTCAGGACGATGACCGCGCCTGCTCAACAGTCGATTCGGCGTCTGACCGCCGATGAAGCGGTACGCATGGTCGACGCTGGCATCGTGGGCGAGGACGAGCCCGTCGAGCTTCTGGACGGGGTGTTGATCGAGATGAGCCCCCAGGGACCGGTTCACTCTGAAGCCACCGCCAACCTGGCGGATCGCCTGCGCGTCGCTTACGCCGGTCGCGCCAGAGTCCGCGAGGAAAAGCCTCTTTCGGCAGGGACGCACAGCCTTCCTGAGCCAGACGTTGCCGTGGTGCGCGGGCAAACCGGAACTTACGCCGCGCGCCACCCGACGGGCGAGGACACGATCCTGTTCGTCGAGCTGGCGTGGACGTCGCAGGAAGAGGATCGCCGCAAGGCCGTCATCTACGCTGCGGCCAATGTGCCGGCCTATTGGCTCCTGGATCTCAAAGCACGCAAGCTCGAGCTGCGCACGGCGCCAGAAGGTGGCTCATACCGCACCGTGCAGGTGCTCGGCGAGGGCGACTCGGTCTCGCCGCCCGAGCTGGCCGACCGGTGGTCGGTTCGCGATCTACTACCGTAAGTTGACCGAGCAACTTGTCGCCCGAGGACTCCGATTAGCCGTTCATGGGGAGAGTCATGCAAACCATCAAGCTCACCAACAGCTACGATGAAGAATACGTCGCGCGCGGGGACCTCGCGGCGGACAAGGTGCGCTCGACGGAGATCGAAGCGCTCGTCGACACCGGCGCGACCATGATGGTATTGCCCGCCGACGCCGTTTCGCGTCTGGGGCTGCTACCGGCCGGCTATCGCAAGGTCCGTTACGCCGACGGCCGGACCGCTGAGGTTCCCTGGGTCAGCGGCGTCGGGATCACGATCTTGGGGCGAACGACGGTGACGAACGCCCTCGTCGAGGCGGCCGGGACCACGCCGCTCATCGGACAGATCCCGCTCGAGGAGCTGGACCTGCTGGTCGACCCGAAATCGCGCGAGCTGCGGGTGAACCCCGCCTCGCCCGATGCGCCGCTCCTCGACATCCTGTCCGCCGCGTAGCCGGCAGGTTTCGGGAACGCGAATTCGCTGGTCTCCGCGCGTTTTTCTCTTGCCTTGATCACCCCCCCTCGGAGGTAATCAGCAGCCGCCATGCCCAGCGCAAAACCCGTGATTCCGATTGGTGCCGAGGCCATCGCCGTCCACGCGGACGGCCGCCTCGAAGTACCCGACCACCCGATCATTCCGTTCATCGAAGGCGACGGCACCGGCCCCGACATCTGGCGCGCCTCCGTGCGCGTGCTCGACGCGGCGGTGGCCAAAGAGTTCGGCGGGAAGAAGAAGATCGCCTGGGCCGAGGTCTACGCGGGCGGCAAATCGAAGGAGCTCTTCGACAGCTGGCTCCCCGACGAGACCCTGGAAGCATTCAAGACGTACCTCGTGGGCATCAAGGGGCCGCTCACCACGCCGGTCGGCGGTGGCATCCGCTCGCTCAACGTTGCCATCCGCCAGATGCTCGACCTCTACGTCTGCCTGCGACCGGTGCGCTACTTCAAGGGTGTCCCCTCGCCGGTCAAGGCGCCCGAGAAGGTCGATATGGTGATCTTCCGCGAGAACACCGAGGACATCTACGCCGGCATCGAATGGGCCGCCGAGTCGCCCGAGGCCAAGAAGGTCATCTCCTTTCTGCAGAACGAGATGGGCGTCAAGCACATCCGATTTCCGTCGACGTCCGGGATCGGCATCAAGCCAGTCTCGCGCGAGGGGACCGAGCGCCTGGTCCGCGCCGCGCTCGACTACGCCATCAAGTTCAAGCGCAAGAGCGTCACCCTGGTCCACAAGGGAAACATCATGAAGTACACGGAGGGCGCCTTCCGCGACTGGGGGTACGCCCTCACCAAGCGCGAGTACGCCGGGCGCGCCGTCGGCTGGGACGACTGCGGCGGCAAACCGCCGGCCGGCCAGGTATTGGTGAAGGACTCCATCGCCGACATCACGCTGCAACAGGTCCTGACCCGCCCCGAGGAGTTCGAGGTCATCGCGACACTGAACCTGAACGGCGACTACCTCTCCGACGCGCTGGCGGCCCAGGTTGGCGGCATCGGCATCGCGCCGGGCGGCAACATCAACTACGCAACCGGACACGCCGTGTTCGAGGCGACGCACGGCACGGCGCCCAAGTACGCCAACCTCGACAAGGTGAA
>CAYTTF010000522.1:0-2664 GCA_964440665.1 uncultured Myxococcales bacterium
GGCCACGAGGTACGCGGCGGACGACACCGGAGCGTATGACCCGTAGATGCGCGCCGCCTCCGCCATGACCGCCACGAAGTCGGCCGTCATGGCGGTGCCGATGCCGGCGAAATAACGCTTCTGGTTGTCGTGATCGGGCATGGTGCCGTAGCTCTCGAAGTCGATCGCGGTCAGCTTGTCGGGCACGCCGCCGCCGCCGCTGGCCTGCTGGGCCGTGAGGAGCCAGTCGAGCTCCCACTTCACCTCCCACAGAAAATCGGGCATCGGAGCGGTGCCCCCCTCGGGGATCTGGCCATGCTCGGGAATGGGCAACGCCAGCGCCTCCAGCGTCGGCTGGAAATGCTCCCAGGCCGCCAGCAGCATGCCGACGCTGAACGCGCCGTTGCCGACGTACTTGCCGTAGTCGCCGGCATCGTGCCAGCCGCCGACGCCGACGGATTTGGTGTCGGCGCCGGTCAGGTAGTCGAGGTAGGCGTCCGCCATGTGGCAGGCGCCGTGCTGCCAGGTGTCGCTGCCGATGGTGATCGTCACCGCCGTGCCGCAGCGCTGGCCATAAAGACCGGTCATCGCCGTCGCGAGCGCGCCGCCGAAGACCGTCTCCGAGATCTCGAAGGGCGCCGATTGCGCGGTCTCGCCGGTTCCGAGGCTGGGCACGGCCAAAACGTAGATCCCCGGCTCGTCGAACCCGGTGAAATCGGCGAAGTAGTAGATGTCGCCGGAGTCGGGGTCGATCATCTGGGAGCCGAGCTGACAGCTCCACAAGGGCACACCGCTCACGGTGAAGATCTGCGCGATGGCGCCCGAGAGATCGGCCGCTCCCGGTGGCGGAACGACCGTCGCGACCTTGGCGCGGGCGCGCAGATACCCAACCGTGTCGACGCGGACCGCATGGACCGGCCATTCCATCGTCGAGGCCGGCGGGATGTCGTTGCCGGGAAACAGGAACGAGCAGCCGGCCGCAGCGACGGCAAAAACAAACGCACAGAAGCTGGTCGAGCGAACCTGCAACGGCCGCATGGGCCGATCATACACAAGGCCCGCACGGCGGGCAGCGCAATCAGCCGCGCGGCGCGCCGCGTTTAATGGCCATCTCTGCAATCTTCTCGATGAAATCCGGATAGAGGTGGCCGCCCTCCTCCGCCGCCCAGGCCAGGTCCTCCCCCTCGGCCAGGTACGGGTTGGGGTTCGCCTCGACGACGTAGATGGCGTCGTCGTGGGCCAGACGCACGTCGATGCGGCCGTAGTCGCGCAACCCAGCGGCCTCGTAGGCCCGCAGCGCCACCTCGGCCAGGCGATGCCGCAGCTCATCCGAGAGGTTCTCGGCGATCATGTTCTGGATCCCGCGCCCTTCGCGGTAGCGGACGCTCCATTTGGCCTTGAAGGTGGCGATTCGACTCTCGACGGTGGAATCGTTCCCGAACACCATCTCGATGGGCGGCAGCGCGACCGGGGGATCGTTCCCCATGACGCCGATGTAGAGCTCGCGCCCCGCGATGAACTCCTCGACGATCGCGTCGGTCTTGATGCGCTCATGAATGAAGGCGACGCGTTCCTTGAGCGCGTCGTCGTCCCGCACCACCGAGGCCTGCGCGATGCCAACCGACGCGTCCTCGTCCAGCGGCTTGACGATCAGCGGGAACCGGAGATCGCTGGGTCGCTGAACCGGATCGCCGCGGTGGCAGACCATGAAGTGCGGGATCCGGATGCCCTGGTAGGCGAACACCTTCTTGGTGAGCGCCTTGTCCCGCGCCAACATGAGCCCCTCGGAAGACGCGCCCGTGTAGGGAAGGCCCAACATGTCGAGCACCGCCGTGACCGTGTAGTCCAGCGAGGATTGGCTGCGAAAGCGCTCCGCCAGATTGAAGATGACGTCGGCCGGCTCGGCGCGCAGGCCCGCGATCAGCTGATCCAGGTTGTCGCGGAAGCCGAGCATCCGGACCTGGTGCCCTTGCGCGATCAGCGCGCGCGCGATGTCAAACTCGGCCTCGTCGGTCGACTCGATCTGCTTCTTATAGTCCTGCGACGCGGGCGGGTCGCCGTCCGTGTCGAAGAGAACGAGCAGCCGCGTTTTCTTCACGCGCTTCCTTGATACCCGATCGCATCGGGCAACGTCCAGTGCCAGCGAGCTCGAACGACGGATCTCAATCTAAAGGCGGTCCTCGTAGATCGGCGAGCCACCGATCCGGCTTGCCCGCTTCCCCGCCTCCCCGCCTCCCCGCTTCCCCGCTTCATCGATCCCGAGGCTGAGCGTTCCGAGCCCCACCAGGGGCAGCGAAAGCGCAAAAACCGAGCTGGCGTGCAAGCGGTGCTTTGTCATCATGGGCGGCAATAGTAACCTAGGGCCATGAGCCAGCGACCCTCGAATTCCCCCTCCCGATATCCCACCGACAAGTTCGTTCCCCGCCCGGAGGACCATTTCACCTTCGGATTGTGGACGGTCGGCAACCCGGGCCGCGATCCCTTCGGCCACGCGGTGCGCGACGTGATGTCGCCGGTGAAGATCGTTCGGGAGCTGGCCAAGCTCGGCACCTATGGCGTCAACCTGCACGACGAAGACTTGATCCCGTTCGGGTCGTCGACAGCGGAGCGCGACAAGATCGTCCGCGATTTCAAGGGCGCGCTGGCCGAGACCGGGATGAAGGTCCCGATGGCGACCACCAACCT
>CAYTTF010000523.1:0-2657 GCA_964440665.1 uncultured Myxococcales bacterium
CCCGCGAGATGGAATCCCGGCGCGCACGCAGTGCAGGTCGCGGCGTCGGTGCAGGCCGCGCATCCGACCGCGCAGGCCGTGCAGGCCGTGTCGGTGGTGGGCGTGCAGGCGACGGTCTGGTACTGCCCGGCGGCGCAGGTGGTGCAGGCGTTGCAGGTGACGCCGTCGCCGGTGAACCCAGCCTTGCACCCGCAGCTGAAGCTCCCGGGGCTGTTCGAGCACAGAGCGTTGGCGCTGCAGCCCCCGTTGCCGGTCGCGCATTCGTCGATGTCCATGCACCCGGCGGCGCCGCCGCCCGTGTAACCGGCCGGGCAGTTGCCGCAGGTGTGCGATCCGGGCGTGTTGTTGCACGTCGCCAGCGCGTCGCAGCCGCCGTTGTTGGTCGCGCACTCGTCGATGTCGGTGCAGGTCACGCCATCGCCGATAAAGCCGCTCTTGCAGGTGCAGGCCCTTGCACCCGAGGTGTTCGAGCAGAGCGCGTCGGCGCTGCAGCCGCCGTTGTTGGTGGCGCACTCGTCGATGTCGGCGCAGGTGGTGCCGCTGCCGGTGAAGCCGCTCTTGCAAGCGCAGGTGTGGCTGCCGACCGTGTTGGCACAGGTCGCGTTCGGGTCGCAGCCGCCGTTCGCCGTCGCGCATTCGTCGATGTCCGTGCAGGTCATCCCGTCGCCCGTGTAACCGGAGGGGCAGGCGCAGCTCCGGCCGCCCGGCGCGTTGGCGCAGACGGCGTGGGCGTCGCAGCCGCCGTTGTTGGTCGCGCACTCGTCGACGTCGCCGCAGGTCACGCCGTTGCCGGTAAAGCCCGTCTTGCAGACGCAGGTGCGGCTGCCGGGCGTGTTGGTGCAGGTGGCGTTGGCGTCGCAGCCGCCGTTCATCGTGGTGCATTCGTCGACGTCGGCGCAGGTCATCCCGTCGCCCGCGTAGCCGGTCTTGCACGCGCAGGTAAAGCCGGTCGGCGTGTCGGTGCAGGTGGCGTTGGCGCTGCACGGGCTCGTCGCGGCCGCGCACTCGTTGACCGGCGCGCCCCCGGCTGCGCCGCCGCTGGCGTGCCCCGCCGCACCGCCGGTGGCACCGCCACCCGAGCCGCCGGAAGGATTCCCGGCCGCGCCGGCGCCCGGGTGCCCCGCCGAGCCCGCGCTCGCTCCCCCGTGACCGCCGCCCCCCTGACCGGGATTTCCGCCGGCAACCGGGTTGTCACCACAGCCCGCCGCCATCGCCCAGACCGAAAACAGAAGAACAGTCGCCGCAGAACGAATGCGCATGGGAGCTCCCTCTTGGACGAACGAAATTGCCGGAAAGCCCCCCGACTACCAGCAGTGAACAAATGCCTATCGGTGCTACCGCCGGTTTACTTGAGCGGCGCGGCCGCAGGTCCAGATCCTGAATGCGAGATATCGACCAATCCGCCGGCTCAGATCGTCTCGAACTCGGCTTCGGCGGCGATGTAGGGGACGTAGCGGAAATCGCGGATGGACTTCACGCGGCCCGCTTCGAACTCCAGCAGGATGAAATAGGCGGGCTTCTCGGCGCCCGCGGCGTAGGCCGCGAACGCGAGCCGCCCTTCCAGGCGCACCACCCGGAGCGCGACGTTCTCTCTTTCGTAGCGCCCGAAGTAGGCGCCCACCTGCCTGCCGCGACGTTGCGACTTGGAGACCAAGTCGAGACGGCAGTCGTCGCTCACCAGGGCACGCACGCCATCCCAGTCGCGCGCGTTGAACAGATGCGCGTAGCGATCGAGCTCGGCGCGGGTGCCCGCCGCGATCTCGGCCTCGTCACGCGCGTGTCGCTGCAAGTTTCCCCGTCCGCGCACCAGCGCCGCCTTGACGGCCAGCACGGTGGTCCCCATCGTTTCGGCCGTCTCCTCCAGCGAATGCCCGAGCACGTCCTTGAGGATGACCGCGCTCCGCTGCGTGAGCGGCAGCGAAAGGAAGCGCGCCAGCGCCGCGCGGACCACCGCGGGATCGGGCCGCTCCTCGTATCCCGCGATCTCCTCGATCTCGGCGGTCACCTCGGTGAGCTTCCGGCCGTGGCTCTTCAGAAAATCCACCGCCGCGTTGTGCGCGATCCGGAACAGCCACGGGCGCAACGGCGGCACGTCCGCCGACAGGCTCAAGGCGTAGGAAGCCTTCGCGAGCGTCTCCTGGACGATGTCCTCGCCTTCGATGACCGAGCCGGTCAGGCGCGCGCAGTAGCGATGAAGCTCGGGGCGCACATCCGCGACCATCGCGAGAAACTGTTCGCGGGCGTCTGCAAACGTGGACGGCGTTTCGGTCACGGCACCTGACCCTCACCCTGGCAGGCCTTCCGGCGGCTCCCGAGCTCGACCACCCGATCAGCTCTTCTTGCCGGCCGCCCGCATCCGGTTGTTCTTCGGGTTGTGCTCGACCTCGGCGAGATCCAGCGCCTCGAGCACCGGCGGCACGTACATCCCGAAGCGACCGCGCAGCCCCTTCTTGAGGCCGTACCAACCCTTGACCGGATTGGCCCCGGAACGGCCCCAGGCCTCGACCGTTCCCTCGGCCGCGGGCTTCTGCTCGTCGGCGCTCCCGAGCGGCACCCAGTCGCCTTTCTTTTTCAGCATGGCAGCAAGGTCCTCGATGCAGCGCAGGTGATAGCGAAGCTGCGTCTTGCCGACCTGCACGACCAGCGCCGGCGGATCG
>CAYTTF010000524.1:0-2641 GCA_964440665.1 uncultured Myxococcales bacterium
GCATGCCAACTCCGACCGCTTCGCGGGTCGTCCACCGGAGCCAGTCGATGCGTCCGAGGTTGGCCTGGTCCGTGCCGCTTCCTCTTGTCCCGCCGACAATCCAGCCGCCGTCGCCAGGAATGATGATGATCGCCGGACGAACGGCAAAGCGCCGCCCGTCGGGATCCCTGAGGACTCCGGGCAACCGCGTTCGGGCACTCCCCGACGAGGTTCCGAGGGCGGCGAGAGCGCCGAGCACCACAAGCAGGAAGACACAACAGCGCATCCAGTACAGCTTGGTCGAAGCTGCCGTACGCGTCCAGACGACCTACCGCCGGACTGCGCGAGCGTTGCGCGATGTCACCTGAGCGTTGTGCTGAGGAGATCCTGTGAGGGGAGCGGGAAGACGTCGATGCCGACCCGTTGTGCTTTGAGGCCTAGGGCCGGGTCGATGTTCGCATCCACACCTGTACCCACGGCGACTTTCCGACCATCGGGGGAGACCATGGGGCGGCCGAACTCTGTCCCAGCGAGCAGCAGTGCTTTGCGCCCGGTGGTCGCGTCAACGATCCAAAGGCCGCTAGGTTGGCCGGGTGGCTGGATGTTGGCTACAACCCACTTCGAGTTTGGCATCCATGCCACACCCGATGGGCGGAAGTTTTTCAGCCCGCTGACGACGCGGTGAAGGCGCGTCGGTGTGCTCGGGGCGAACGTGTACAGGTTCGTCGGCAGTTCGGCGATGTCGGCGTCGTTGTGCGGTTCCGTTACGCCCCCGAACATGATCAGTTTCCCGTCTGGCGACCACGTCGGGCCTTCGGCCTCAGCCAACCCTTGCTGGACGGGCACGACTTTCTGCCCGGTAAGCCACTCGAGCTTGCTATTCAAGCCGCCGGTGTCGATGACAGCGCGAGCGCCGCCCGGTGAAAAGCTGAATCTCCCGTTGAAGTATTGCGAGAACCGATAGGGGCCAAATCGCCGGTTCTGGCCGGTTTGAGGGTCGAGCGAGGCGAGGCCGGAGCGTTGGCTCAGTTGATTGGCCCAACAGGAGGCGAGGTAGACAACCCGACCGCGATCCAAAACCGGGAACAGCGCCGACATCGGCTTGCATCCCGGCTCCGTGAGCGTCGTCAGCCTCTTGAACGTCTCGGAACCAAGGCTGGTCAGGTCGAGCGTCGTGAAGACCGTTTTGCGCGGCCAGATCGTGACCAGGAACCTTCCGGCGCTCAACCAAAGGGCGTCGTCGACAGTGACACCCGCCGGAGCACGAACGAACCGGACATCACGCGATGGGACCAGAGCGGCAGCCGGGGCAGTGCGCCCCGATCCGAAAGCGATCGCGCCGAACAGAGCGGACAGGCCAACGACAATCCCGCTGGCAAGCAGAACGCCTGCTGGCTTCATCCGCATGACCTACAGAGTGCAGCAAGAGGACGATCGCCTGCGCCAGTGTTTCTAAATGCCACCTGACGCGGGATCGCGGTGAGGGTGATCTCAGGCTGGTAAGAACCCCGTATGGAAACCGCTGCGCTCGTAAGCGACCTCGTCGTTGTGGCACTCGCTATCGCCGGACCGGGCGTCCGTCTCGCCCAGAGGGTGCGAGGACGCGAAATCGTCGTGGAACGGCGAGCCTCACGCGTTGCGGCGCTGGTCTATGTAGTCGCGCTCATCCTGGCAGTGGTGGCAATGGTGGCACTCAACCTCACGAACGCCGTTCGGTAAGGGACATGCCACTTGTCTGCGCCAGCGTTCGGGAAGACACTCCGACGCCGATGGCCTAGGGTCGCGGGCGTGCGTTCCGCGTGCGCATCTGTTCGAAGCACCCAGCGCACGCAAGCGTGACACCGGCGAACGCTTCTCCGAACGTGTCCCATTCGCCTCCCCTGTTCGCGAGAACCTCGTCGCACTCGAAGCACCACGCCTGCGGAGACCCAGCGCCCTCTGAAACGACGAAACCCAGCCCGCCATGACCGGCGAGTGACTCCGATAGGTGCCTGCACACGAAGCACGCCGTCATCGTCCCGTGCTCGTCGCACTGAACGGTCATTTCGCTCACGTGAGGCAGTATCGCGGGCAATGCAACTCGACTGCGCCAGCGTTCCGGAATGACCCCTGAGCCTGGCGACGCTAGTACACCCGCCAGGCGAACAAGGCCGCAATCGCTGCTTGGACGAGCAGTTGGGCGTCTGGTACCCGAGCGAGCCTCAGCAGTCGACGGGTGCGGTCGTCGGTGACGCGGTTCTGGGTGCAGAAGCGGCGACGGGCGGCGGACGCCAGGCAGATCCGCCAGAAGGCATCGGCTGTGCCGACGATGCAGAAGACGCTGACGAAGACAAAGAGCATTACGCCGATTCGTTTCCCGGACTCACCGTCGACCCGGTGTAGGAGCGTCGCTATCCCGATTCCTCCGACAGCACATGCTGCGAACGTCGTCATCCAGGCGAGGCCAAGATAGGACAGATACGTGACGCGGTCGTCTGGGTCGTCGTCTGAGCGCCGCGCCTTGGCGAGCCTTGCATGAACCGACGGGTTGGTCCGTGGTCGTTGGCACGTCAGGGTTATCAACGCGAGATTGAGCGAGTCTGTCCAACGCGGACGCACTTCGTCGGGCGGGTGGCCACGTGTCATCACTGGAGAAGTCTGCGTGAGTCGACGCTGGAGGACA
>CAYTTF010000525.1:0-2594 GCA_964440665.1 uncultured Myxococcales bacterium
GAGCAGCGTCGCGCCGGTGGTCACGATCCGATCGCCCGGCGTCACGCCCCGCACGATCGGCAGGTAGTCGGTCCCCTGATCCTCGTTGATGGCGACGATCCGGCGAACGAATCTGAGGCGGCCGTCGGGCGCCGCGCCAGTTTCGACGAACACCGCGGTCTGATCGGCGATGCGCAACACCGCCGTTCGCGGCAGCGCCGCCACCGTCGGACCGGCGACGGCGACGCTGACCGTCGCGTACATCTCCGGCTTCAGCTCGCGGTTGCGGTTGGGAATCGAGCAGCGGATCCGCGCCGTGCGAGAGACCGGATCGAGCGCGCCCGCGATCCAGTCGACCTGGCCGCTGAAGATCTGGGTGGGGTAGGCGATGGCTTTGAGGGTGACGGTCGCGCCCTGGTGCACGCGCGCCAGATCCGACTCGAAGACCTCGGCGAAGACCCAGACCTGGTCGAGCTCGCCGATCGTGAATAGCTCGACGGCCGTGCCGCCTCCGTACTGCCCCTGCACCTCGGCGCCGGGGTTCACGTTGCGGGCGATCACCTCGCCGTCAATCGGCGCGCGCAGCGTGAACTCCTGCGTGACGGCGTCGGCCGACGCGCCGCCGAAGAGCCGCGCCTTCTGGCGGGACCGCTCCATCTCCGCCTTGGCCTTGCCGTGGTTGTCCTGTGCCGATTCGTAGTCGCGCTGGGAACCGGCGTGTGCCTCGTAGAGCTCCTTCTGGCGGCGCAGATCGTGGTCGGCGGCCACCAGGTCGGCGTTCGCTTTGCCGAGATCCGCCGACGTGTTGCCGACGTCCGGCGATTCGATGGTCGCAAGCGGCGCGCCTTTCTTCACGCGCGCGCCGGGCTCGGCCAGGATGCGTCGGATGCGTCCGGTGACCGGCGAGAACAGGTGTGCGACGCGGCGGTCGTCGAAGGCGACCTTGCCGCTGGCGACGATCTCGTTACCGACGGTGCGCATCTCGACGGGCTCCACCTGCACCTTGGCGTCCTGGAGCTGCCGCGGCGTCAGCCAGACCTCGTCCTGCGGCGGCGGCGGCAGCGCGCTGCCGGCGGCGGGCGTGCTCCGACATCCGGAGGCAGCGACGGCGGCGGTCAGGGCGACGGCGGCGGCGAGGGGAACCCTCAACAACAGGGCGACGACGGATGGGCGGGCCTTCATTGAACCAGCTCCGTCGCGGTGGCGGCTTCGATCTGGAAGACGGCGTCCCAGTAGGCATTCAGATCCTGGATGTATTCGAGCTTGGTGGCGACGTAGGTCCGCTGCGCGTCCAGGAACTCGAGCAGCGACGCCGCCCCCTTCTGGTACTGCAACTCCACCAGCTGGCGCGCGCGACCCGCGCGTTCGAGCAGGCGCCCTTCCATCCGACCCACCAGGCGGCCGGTGGTCTGGTAGGCCGCGAAGGCATTCTCGACGTCGGCCACCACCTGCGCGCGCAACTTCGCCGCCTGCGCGTCCTGCGTGATCCCGTCGGCCTCGGCCTTCTTGATCTCGCCCTGCTGTTGGTAGAAGAGCGGCAGCGTTCCGGTGAGCGAGAGCTGCAAGGTCGGCGGCGTCACGCCAGCGACCTGCGTCGTTGCGGTGCTACCGGTCGGGGTGATCGTACTCCCCGACGCAGAGCCCTCTTGCTGATACTGGAGGTTGATGCCGAGGTCGGGAAAGCGCTGGCGCTTGGCGAGCGCGACGGCGCGCCCGGCGCGCGTGCGCTGGCTCTCCTGCGCGCGCAGATCGGGTCGGGCCGCGATCGCGCGATCGACCAGTTGCTGGGCGTTCATCCCGGTTAGACCCGCCGGCGTCGCGAAGCGGAGCTGGCCGGCGTCGATGGCAAAGTCGGTGAACCCACGCCGCTGACCGAGCAGGAAGGCGAGCTGCACCTTCGCCTGCCGGAGCGCCTGCCCGGCGGTGTCGACCGCCTGCTCGGCCTCGAGCTTCACCGTCTCGGTTCGCGACAGGTCGACCTCGGAGATGGCGCCGCTTCGATATCGGATCTGGTTGAGATCGAACGTGTGCGCCGTGGACCCGGCGATCTCGCGCGCGAGCTCCAGCGCCGCCGCCGCCGCGACCGCCTGGAAATACTGCTGCTTGATCTGGAGCTCGATCGTCCGCTGCGCGTCCGCCCGCTGGAGCCGCGCCGCCGCCAGCGCCGCCTCGGCGACACCCTTGCGAAGCCCACGCTTGCCGGAAAGGGTGTCTTCGATGGCATTGGAATCGCCGATGCCGACGAACCATCCGTTGTGCGTCTCGTAGAGACCATCGTTGAAGAACGAGTGGTAGAGACCGCCGGTCGCGTTTGGGTTCTGGATCGCGCCCGCGGTCAGCGCATCCCCCTCGGCCGCTTGCGCCGCCGCCTCGGCGATCAGCAGGTCGAGGCCGTGCGTCCGAAAGATGGCCAACGCCTGGCCGAGGGTCAGCGCCTGCGGGATGACGGGCTCGGGCGGCAGCTCAGCCGCCCGCAGCGAGGGCGCGGCGACAGCGACGAGGGCAACGAGGCCGAGCGCGCGCAGAACCACCGGCGACGCTAACGCAAGACCCGTGCCCGCCTTACAACCCCTGAAGATCCCGAGAACCGGGGGTCGGTGAAGGCAGCCCGCCGG
>CAYTTF010000526.1:0-2591 GCA_964440665.1 uncultured Myxococcales bacterium
GATGAGCTCGGTCACCGCGCGCGTGTCGTTGGGCGGCGTGGTGTTCGGCATCGCGCAGACCGCCGTGAACCCGCCGGCGGCCGCCGCGCGCGTCCCGGTGGCGATGTCCTCCTTGTACTCGTGCCCCGGCTCGCGCAGGTGCGTGTGCAGATCGATGAGCCCGGGCAGCACCCACATCCCGCGCAGATCGATGACCCGCACCTCGGGACCGACGCCGCCGGCGATCCCCGCGCCGATCCGGGCGACCCGTCCGTCCTGGACCAGCACATCCGCCTCGGCATCGAGACGGCGTCGAGGATCGATGACCCGGCCGCCGCTCAAACAGAGATCCATTCGCCGGGACCTGTTGATAGGGGGTTACCGCGCGCCAGTCAACCGCTTTCGAAGCCGCGGGGGCAAGGACCCGCTTCGCGGGGGCAAGGACCCGACCCGTCCGGCCCCGAAGCCGACCCGTCCGGCCCCGAAGCCGCCCCGTCCGGCCCCGAAGCCGCCCCGACCGGGCCCGGAGGCCGCTTTCGGGCTCACCCGATCGACGAATGCGCGCAGACGTTTGAACCAGACCAGCTTGTCCGCGAAGCCGGGGAAGCTGGCGTTGAGGCCGCTCGGGTTGGGCACCACGAAGACCCGCGCGCCGGCGATCGTCTCGGGCTTCGGGCCCGGCCCCGGCGTCGCGGCGGCGCCGAAATACATCCGGGTGAGGCTGACGCCGACGAAGGCCACCACGGCGGGCCGCCAGTCGCCGATCTTGCGCGCCAGCGCGACCCGGCCGCGCGCGATCTCCGGCCGCGTCAGCTCGGCCGCCGTGCGGGTCGTCCGCGGGCAGAGGTTGGTCAGCGCGATGCCCAGCTCCGCGAGCCGCGGGCTCTCCGCATAGGGCAGCAAGGTCGGCGTCAGCCGCGCGGCGTGCAGCAACCGCCAGAACGGATTGCCGTTCCCGGCGAAGTGATGTCCGAGCGCCCCCGACCGCAATCCGGGGTTGATCCCGACCAGCAGAAGACGCGGGTGGGATGCGACGACGTCGCGCAACGCAGGCATTGACCGGTCGAATATAGCTTCAAAGAGGGCCTGGAGGCCCGGATGACAATGACCCCATACATGACTATGATTATGACCATGTTCAAGGTCAACATCCATGAGGCGAAGGCCAATCTGTCCAAGTACATCGAGGCGGCCGGACGGGGAGAGACCGTCATCATCTGTCATCGAAACTTGCCGGTCGCCGAGCTCAAGGGCTTGCCCCATCCGCGCAAGAAGTCGCGCCCCATCGGTCTGGCGCGGGGCGAGCTCAAGATCCCCCCCCGCTTCTTCGAGCCGCTCCCCGAAGAGATCGTGACGGCGTTCCGTGGCGGTTCATGAAGCTCCTCCTCGATACCTGCACCTTCCTCTGGATCGCGACCGGCGATCGCGCGCTGTCGCGCGTGGCGCGGGAGTCGTTCGCGGATCCGAGCAACGATGTCTATCTGAGTCCCGTCTCCGCCTGGGAGATCGCCATCAAGCACGCACTCGGCAAGCTGCCGCTCCCGCGCCAACCCACCACGCTTGTTCCGGACATACGGGCGCGACACCACATCGAATCGCTCCCGCTCGACGAACGCGCTGCCCTGGCCGTCGCTCAGCTCCCGGAGCTGCACCGCGACCCCTTCGACCGCATGCTGATCTGCCAATCCATCATGGGTGGCCTCACGCTGGTCACGCCCGATCCCCTGATCACCCAGTACGCCGTGCGCACGCTCTGGTAGACGCCGCGCGAATGTCGGCGCCTAAGGGGCGATGAGCTCGACCGAAGGAAAGTACGTTCGGTAGCGGGAGGTATCTCGCGTGATGCGCATGTATTACTCCTACAGGCAATACTCCCCTTGCTGCCCCGCGCCGGCCAGCTCGGCCTCCCCGGCGAGGCGCCTATTCGCTGGGTGTCGCGGCTTCGCCGCCGGCGAGCAGGTAGAGGACGGCCATTCGGATCGCGACGCCGCGCGCGACCTGGTCGAGGATCACCGCGTGCGATCCGTCGGCGACCTCCGGGGAGATCTCGATCCCGCGGTTGAGGGGACCCGGGTGCATGACGATGGCGTCCGTCTTGGCGAGCGCGAGTCGGCGGGGGGACAGGCCGAAGTAGCGGGCGTACTCGCGGGTATTGGGGAACAGCGCGCCGCCGATGCGCTCCTTTTGGATCCGCAACATCATGACCACGTCGGCCCCCTCCAGGGCGGGTTCGAGACGGTCGTGGATGGAGACGTTGCCGGCGACCCCGCTCCCCATCTCGTCGAGCCCCGGCGCCAGCAGCGTGCGAGGCGCCGCGATCCGGACGCGCGCGCCCAGCTTGGTGAGCGCCCAGATGTCCGAGCGCGCGACGCGGCTGTGGCGGATGTCGCCGCAGATGACCACGTCGAGCCCCTCGATGCGCCCCTTGTGCGCGCGGATGGTCGAGCAGTCGAGCAGCGCCTGCGTCGGGTGCTCGTGCGCGCCGTCGCCGGCGTTGACGACCCCCGCCTTGAGGCGCGTCGCCAACATCTCGGCGGCGCCCGCCTGCGCGTGGCGGACCACCACCACGTCGGGGGCCATCGCGTCCAGGTTCCGTGCCGTGTCGAGCAGCG
>CAYTTF010000527.1:0-2578 GCA_964440665.1 uncultured Myxococcales bacterium
TCGCGCGCAAGCGAAGCCAGCGAGGAACGCCAGGGCACAGCCGAGAAGGGGTGGCCCCGAGATCAGTACGATCGCCGGCCAGCCTTCGACTTTGCCGGTCCAGTTCGAGGAGAACGTCGCCGTGGCATCACGAACGATCGCGAAGACGATCACCTCGCCAAGCTCGCGTGCGATGACGCACACGGGAACGACCATCGCGACGAGCGAAATCACACGCCACCGCTTCACGGTCATGGCGACCTCCGGGCCCGCGCCTTGTACGTTGCCAGCGCCAGCAGCCGCCCCGCCGCGCACAGCTTCGTGACCTCCTGCTTCGCCGTCGCGACCGCGCGGCAGAGCGAGCAGATGCGCATGTGGTCCTCGAGCGCGGCCGCGCCCGGCGAGCGCCGCTCGGCTTTCACAGCTTCGAGCATCAGGCGGCCCTCCGTTCCTCTGCCGCCGGCACCGCGTGAAGTGGCGCGCGCGCTGCGCGTTCGATCTCGGCCGCCTTCTCCGGGAAGCGCTCGCGGAACCCGCGCAGCGCCGGCACCAGCGTGGAGGGCCTGCAGCGGAACATCTTCGCCGTGACCGGCTGGCTGTAGCCGCACGCCGCTAGCCGGAACCACGCCTCATGCCGGGCGGCCACCACCTCCGCGCGGCGGTCCTTCCCCGTCACCTGCCGGACGGGGACGCCGTGCGCCTCGGCGACCATCTCCACCAGCCGCCGGACGCCCTCCGACATCTGGCCAGGGCCGGGCTTCTGTGGCGCGATCGACAGCATCGTGCGCGCCCGGCCGAGGAAGGATTCCAGCGCGACCTGGAGACCGGCGCGACGCCGGTCAGCTTCGAAGAGCGGCCCCAGGTGGGCGAACTGGCGGGTGGTCACTGGCCATGCCCCGGGCAGTCGATCTCACGGCAGACGATGCACTCGTTGTCGACCGTACGATCGGCAAGCGCCGACCCGGCGGCCAGTTCGAGCACGAGGCACTCGAGCGCCGTGACGTAGTCGAGCCCGTTGTTATCGTGCAGCCCGAGGGCCGCCGCGACCGTCTGGTTCGTACGCGCTAAGGCGCGGATGCGCCTGCGGTACGAACGCAGAACGGCGGCCGACCCGACTTGGTCGCCGCCGCCTTGAGCCGCCCGGGGGCGGCATACCTGCGCCTCTAGCTGGCTAGAAGAAAGCCCCGCACGGGATCGACCCCCTGCGGATTGAGTGCCCGTCGAGGGCGCTGTCGTCGGAATAGAAGAAGTGCTTCTGGCCACCACGACCTCCAAAAAAAGAACCTCTACGAGACCAGTCCTGACCGGAACCCTGCGACCCGAATTTGCTTAGGACCCGAGGGGAAGATTCCGGTCGAGGCTGCTGTCGTAGAGGTGTTCATGGGTCCTAAGCGAGATCTGTTGTACGACCGGACACGGTTTGGTGTCAACGGGGCAACATCAAAAACGTGCACGTGGGGATAGGCCACCGTCGGAGAATATCTTTCTCAACCCGCCGCCCGCCGGCCGCGAGCAACGGGCGCCAATGCGCTCGGTGATCGCTTTGGTCCCTTTCGCGTCGCTTTCTCCAGCAACGCGTGCGCCTCGATAACGTCGCGATCTTCGGCGCTGACGTACCCCAGCGTCGTGGCCAACTGGGTATGCCCGAGGATTCGTTGCACAGCTGGCAGAATTGCGCCCCGCTTAACGAGCCGGCAGGCTGCCGTCCGTCTCGTGGCATCGTGCCACCTGACGGCGCCGTCGCCGCGCGCTGCCTGGATGCCGTTCTCATCGACCGCCGCGCGAAAGCGATCCCAGGTTCGCGTCCTGCTGTATGGACGTTTCGTCTTCGGATTCGCGAACACCCACGGGCAGTCAGGGTAGCGCGGAAGCCCCTTCAGCATCTTCACCGCGCGAGCGGTCAGGTACGCCGTGCGAGCGACCCTATTCTTCGTCCGCTCTGCCGCCAGGAAGACGGTCTTCGTGGCAAGGTCAATCTCTGGCCACTGAAGTAGTCGCACTTCGTCACGCCGCATGGCCGAATCCAGAGCGACCGCAAACATAGTGGCGGTGATCTGATCCAGGTCGCCCACGATCGTTGCTTCCGCGTCTTCCGAGATCTGCGTCGTTCGCTTCGCTGGACCGCGTAGCCGCTTAACGGACCGCAACGGGCTCTCGTGCAGTTCTCCAGCGTCAATGGCCCTCGCGAACATGATCTTGACGCGGGCCAAGATATTGTTGAGCGTGACCGGACCGTTTACCTCACGCGTGTCGGCTGCGTCGCGGAACGCCTCCCACTGACGCGGACCAAAGTCGGATACCGGCGTGTCGCGAAACTTTGCAACGAAGCGCTTCATCACGCCGTTCACGGCTTTTTTCCAAGCGACATCGGGGATGGACGCGTAATGACGGTCCCACATCTCACCGATTGTCTGGTCCAGCGCCAACGAGTTCCGGCGCCCACCCGACAGGACGTCGATGGTCAGTTGCTGGTGCTGGATGGTCTGCTGCTGATTTTCGATGGTCTGCGCTTGCGAACGCAGAACGACCGTCAAGGTCTCGTTCGACGAACTCGGATCCAACTGTTACCTCCCTTCGCTCAGCCCCCGCATGCTTCGAG
>CAYTTF010000528.1:0-2574 GCA_964440665.1 uncultured Myxococcales bacterium
CCTTCGCCCGCCACTCCCGCTCGACCCCCGCCGCCAGCTCCCCCTCCGTCACAGCCACCGCATCCAACAGCCGCGCTCGCTCATCCAGCCTCCGGATCGCCGCCAACCGCTCCCCCTCGCCCAGCTTCGCCCGTCCGATCGCCGTCTTCAGCACTCGGATCGTCTCGTCGTAGACCTTGAGCGGCACCGGGAACGGATGACCGTCCTTCCCGCCGTGCGCCAGCGAGAACCTCGCCGGATCCGCGAAGCGGCTCGGCGCGCCGTGGATGACCTCGGCGACCAGCGCCAGCGCGAACAACGTCCGCGCGCCCACGCCCGGAACCAGCATCAGCTCTGCGAAGTCCTCGGGACCCCTATCAGCGACCGCCGCGAGCGTCTTCCCCAACCTCCGCAAATCGATGTCCTCCGCCCGCACGTCGTGATGCGCCGGCACGCGCCCGCCATGCAGCGGGAGATCGGCCGAGCCGGTCGCGACGGGCATGCGGAGAGCTTGGCATAGGTGCCGGGGGTCGCGTGGCGATTGGCGCCGCTCCGGGTTCGTGCGCGGATTCTCCAACCGCGACCGAGAGGTGGGCCCCGCTGGTCGCAAGGAGTAAGCGTTGATATGCGACGCCGGCTCTGTGAGACTGCGCCACCGGGGAGCGGGAGCGAGCATGCGCGAGATGTGGTGTCACCGCGTCGCCGGAGACGCTTTTCGAGGCCTCGTCGTCGAAGCTGCGCGGGTCACAGTGTCGACCGGGAAGGAGACGCTGGCCGTTGATCGCCAGGGCACCGTTCTCGAGCGGCGCGAGCGTCGGGAGCTCGGCAGCGCCCCGGGTGCTTCACTCGCCCGGCTGGGGGAATTTGGATACGCTTTGGAGAAGGGAGAGCTGCTTCGGTTCGCCGCGGACGAAACGCTCGTCTCCCGGACGCCGATTCCCCTCGAGCTATTCGCGCGCCATCGGGAACGGTTGAGCCGCGCTTTCGCTGACCCGACGGACGATCAGGTGAGCACGATGATCGATACAAGAATCAGCCGGTGGTACTCGTCCGTCTACCTCGACGCGGACCGCCCGCGCGAGCGTCTCCTCGCGATCGGACAATTTCCTCCTTGGCTAGCCAGTATCCGAACTGATGGCGCCGTCGATTGGGTGCTGATCGTGGGTAAGATTACCGGCTGTTGCAATTGGGCAGGTGTCGTCTCTCGCGACGGCACCCTCGTCCACGTGAGCAGTTGCGGTCAACGAGTCACTTTCATCACGGCCGAGGGTGAGATCGTCTCCGCTCACGACGTCGAGGGCTTTCCCGGCGTCCTCTCCACCGAAGGACGAGACATCGCTTACGTGACGTTCCCGGGCGAGGGCCTCGCCGCATATCGGCCGAACAGGGGGCACGTCGGAAGTGTCGACGTTCCCGGCCTCACTGCCGCCCAGGTTCGAGACGGCGTAATTTACTGTGTGACTGAGGATCCGGTGGCCGGAATCCTGCTCAAGGGGTTCGAGGAACCGTCTTTGGGATGACCGCGGTGCCGCGTGCGGCTCGTCGACGACGCCACCAGCGCGGGCGCGTCCAAGCCGACGCGCTCGCCGACCGCGGTCAGCCTCGTCGGACGCAGGCGATCCGCCAGCTGATGACGCCGCCCGAGACGAAGGCGACCCCGATCGGGTTCGCGCGCTGACAGGGCGAGTCGACGGGCGGTCCGACCGCGCTCGTGCCGCTCGGCACAGTCCGCCGCCGAAACCCCTGACGCGACGCATGTTTCAATCTTTTTTGAAAAAACTAATGGCGGCTTGCCGCTCCAGGCGCAAAGGTTCTATACGAAAGGGCTGCTATGGCGGACGGCGGTATCAGTCAGCGCAAGGCCGAGCATCTGGCGATCGCCGCTTCGGGCGCGGCGGACTTTCATCGGCCGACCCTGCTCGACGAGGTGCACCTTCTGCATTGCTCGTTGCCGGAACGCGCGGCGGCCGACGTCGATCTTTCGACCCAGCTGCTCGGGCGCACGATCCGCGCGCCGCTGATGGTGACGGGGATGACCGGCGGAACGCCGGCCGCGGGGGAGATCAACCGCGCGCTGGCGGCGGCGGCCGCCGCGCACGGGATTCCGTTCGGCCTCGGCAGCCAGCGCGCGATGCTCCTCCACCCGGAGCTGGCGCCGACCTACCAGGTTCGCGGCGCCGCGCCCGACGTCTACCTCTTCGCCAATCTCGGCGTCATCCAGCTGGCCGCGCTCTCCACGGCCGCGGTGCGCGAGATCGTGAAGAAGGTCGAGGCCGACGCGCTCTGCATTCATCTGAACCCGGCCCAGGAGATGGCGCAGCCGGGTGGCGATCGCGACTTCCGCGGCGCGCTCGACGCGGTCGCGCGGGTGACCGCGGAGCTCGGGCAACCGGTCATGATCAAGGAGACCGGTTGCGGGATCTCGCCCTCCGTCGCACGACGTCTGGTCGCGGTCGGCGTGCGGGCGATCGACGTCTCGGGCGGCGGCGGCACCTCCTGGACGGCCGTCGAATCGCAGCGCGCGCACGGCGCCGAGAAAGCGCGCGGGCAGGAGCTGTGGGACTGGGGAATCCCGACGGCGGCGGCGGTCGCCTG
>CAYTTF010000529.1:0-2573 GCA_964440665.1 uncultured Myxococcales bacterium
GCGGGTCGACGCTGGCGAGGCGGATCCCTTCCCTGTCCTCGATCGCGTCATTGTTCGCCGAAGCCGGGGCGACATCTTGCGCGCTCAGGATGAGGCACGTGCCGCTGGAGTAGCGATCGAGCCCGTCACCTTGCCCGAGCGTCGCCTGGCGCACGTCGACCATGGCTACGGCGGGGCTGTGGACTTGTTTGAGCTCTTCGCACACACGCTCAAGGCGCTTGAGCTTGCCCCATACGACCTCGAGCGCTTCCGTAGAAGTGAGGCTGACGAGGTCGAAACTGCCCGTCTGCACGATGCGGATGGCCGCCCATTCGACGAACAAGACGATCAGCTCGCGATTCGCCCGGGCACGCTGGCCGCGCTGGCGGCGGTCGGTCTACTGGTTAGGTTCCAGTCCAGCTTGGCCGCGATCCGCATCAGCCTGCGGCGGCTCGAGGCCGTACTACGCCGTTACGGCGAGGCTCTCGAGGCCGTTCCCCCACGACTCCTTGACCTGCGAGGAGACCAGCAGGTGCGGCGGCTACTGTTGGACGAGGCGCACGAGGATACGGACGCCGAGGAGGATCCGCTTCTTAGCCGACTCGACGACGCCTGGGCTGACGTGTTCGACGCTGCACCCGAGTTGCCCGATGCGGACGCCTACGACCTGTCCGCGGTCAGCGCGTCTATCGCGCGCGACCGCCAACGGCTGGCCGAGCTTACGGCCGCGTTGCCCTCCTCAGATCAGGACGGCAAGGTGGCCGCGCTGGTGAGCGCGCTTCGGCGGGTGCCCGAAGGTCGTCCAGGGACCCCCGGGCTCGCGGGACGAAAGTCCGTCATCTTCAGCCAGTTCCGCGACACCGCTGTGTACCTCGAGGAACGTCTGCGGACGGAAGGATTCAAGGTCGCTCGCGTCGACGGCGCGGTACCCAACGAGATCCGGTCGTCGATCACAGCGTGGTTCGACCCTGATCGCTACGGCGAAGCAGTGGAGGCCGCAAGGCCGGACGGGGATCCGGAAATCCTCGTGTCGACTGACGTGCTGGCGGAGGGTCACAACCTGCAGCGCGCCGATTGTGCGGTGAACTTCGATCTGCACTTCAATCCTCAGGTCGCGGTCCAGCGGTCAGGACGCATCGACCGACTCGGGTCGCCACACAGCCTCGTGTGGCTCGTATCGTTTCTGCCGCCTGAGGCGCTCGAACGCCACATCGGTCTGCTGGCGCGGCTCGATGCGCGCTTTCGGCGGATCCACGGTCTCGGCCTGGGCGACGAGCAGGTGACAACGATCGCGGGCGATAGGCCAGGGCGGACTCTCGAGCAGATGCGTCGCCTATATCGGCGCGATGACGCCAGCGTGCTTGACGAAATTGAGCGGTCTTGGACCCTTGGTTCGACCGACTACATGCGCCAGCCCCTCGAGACTTTCCTGCAACGCGCGGGTCACGAGAAACTCGATCGGATACCGTTCGGCGTCTCGTCCGTGAAGCGTCTGCCGTCCGACTGGGCCCATGGCGAAGGCATATTCATCGCCTTTGCTGGTCCGCCCGATCACAGCAACAACGTGGACACCTATTGGCGCTTCTACCCCTTCGCGCCATCGACGTTGTGGGGACGTGTCATCAGCGATGACGTCGAGATCTTCCGCGCGATTGCCTGCCGAGATGGCGAGCCGCGCCAGGCAAATACGCATCCGAGTGCCGGGCCCACCGTCATCGACTGGGAATTCATGCGCGAGGCCGCGGTCAGTCTCGCCGAGCAGCTCACACGTGACCGGTCCACGGCGCAGCTCGTGGCGGGCGCGTCCGAGCGGTCACGGCGCATGCGGCAGGAAATCAGGGGCGGTCTGATGAGCTTGGAGGTTGCCGGCGCGGATCGCGTTTTGGGGCGTTTGCTCCAAGTCCGCGTCGAGGACTACGACGGTCGCAGCGGCTGGCGGCGCTTCGACGACGCACGCCGGCGTTTACGGGCCGCTCCGACATTGGGCGAGCGGCGCGACGCCGCCGACGCGCTGGTCGCCGCCGGTCTTGCTCTATTCGGCGAACCGGTCGAGGAAGGAGACGGCCTTCTAGCGCCCGTGGAGGTGAGGCCAGAAGATCTCCGACTTGTCGCATACGAACTGCTTGTCGAGAAATGAGTCGGACTATCGCACGTGGCTCGGGGTAGGCCAACCACTGTGGCACCCCGATCCGTTGAGCAGCCGCCGGCTCATCATTTTCCCGCTACAGCGCTCGTAATTCGGCGAGACGCGGCCGGCTTCAGGCGAGGGAGCCGCGGAGTTTCGCCAAGAAGCGGTTGCCACTCGAAGCCAGACGTTCCGCTCGAGCTCGTACCCAGGTGCCGTAGTTAGACACGACGGTCTGACGAATATCCGGCGCAATCAGCTGGTCCGTCAGCTGCCTATCGGTTATGCCGTACCGGTCCACATAATCCATCGGGTCTTTCGCCGAGATTCGTATGTTGATCTCAGGACCTATGACGGCGATGTTGGCCAAGTAATCAACCTGCTCATCGGGCACCTTGCCCTCCAGGAACTTTCGGGGAAAGACGTGATGCCACTGAGGCCGGAACCCTGTCAACAGATCTTTGCCCTG
>CAYTTF010000530.1:0-2572 GCA_964440665.1 uncultured Myxococcales bacterium
GGCGTTAGCGTCGGCCTGACCGTTCTATTGATCGCCAGCTTCGTCCCGAGGTATGCGTTAGCCCAACCAGACTCCAACCCGCAGAGCTCTGACACGTCTACCTCGGCAGACAAGCACACCGCGCCACCGCCCGTTACGACGCCGGTCAAGGAGCCGGGGCCGAAAGATCCGTCTCAGATCGCAATGGGTGCCTACCTGGGCGGTTCGGGATCGGTTGACAACGGAGCGCTCGCGGCCGCGCTCGGCGCTCGCCTGCGTTTTAGCAAGCACTGGACGTTCGGGCTCGATGCCGAGTGGAACCCGTGGATTGCCGTCAACGGCGTCACGACCGTGCGAGCCGGCGCTTTCAATGGGTACGGAACCGTCATATTGCGACTGCCATTGGCGTACGAGCAGTTCAACCTTCGGACGACGGCCAATCTGGGGGTGTCCCGTCTGTTGATCGACTTGTACGGAGCGCCCAAGGGCAGCACGGGGATCTATGTAGGGTTGAGCCCGTTGGGAATTGAATGGAAGATGTCCCGGCACTTCTTTCTGGTCGTCAACCCGCTCAACATCGCGGTGCCGACCCCGCAGCTCAAGGGCGTTCCATTTTCCTACCCGCAGTACCGGGCCACAATCGGACTCGAGGTGTACGGCGGATGAGGCGCCCGCCGCGGCGGGCGGCGGGCTTCAAAACGTGCCGACGAGTCCCAGGCCGTTCGCCCCGACCGGGGCGATCTGGGCGTGCATTTCCCCTTGCCGCAGGTGAAGCCAGGGGACGGTGATGCCGATGCCGGTGCCCACCAAGGCGGCAACGCCGACGTCCGTCGGGAAGTGATCGCCCGACGCGACGCGCTCCACCGCCACACTGGATGCAATCAGTCCGCCCACGATCCAGGGCCAGATCCGCTCGCCGTACCGCTGGCGGATGGTGAACGCCGCCACCGAAGTCATGGCGAACGCGGTGGCGACGTGGCCCGCATAGAAAGAGAGATAGCCGTCGCCCGAGGCGAGGGCGGGATCCTCCGCATAGGTGTGGGGTCTCGGGCGTCCCACGATGAAATTCGTCGCGTTCTGCAGCGCGGTGTCGATGGCGAGCGTCTCGGCGTAAACCACCAGATCCTCGCCCAGGGCGCGCCCAAGCCTGAGATCGAGGAGATCGACGAGGGGCAGCGCCGCCATCACTCCGTAGACCGTGACGTTGGCGGCGATGCCCGCGGCCGCGCTGTGGTTTCCCACGGTCCCGCGATCGAGGGAGTTGATGCTGGACGCGTCGCAGGGACAACTCTTTCGCGCCAGCTGGTCCGTGAAGAAGACGCGTACGAGCCCCACGCTGCCCGCGACGATGGTGACGGGAATGTCGACGGCCAGATGCAGCTCGTACACTTCGCGAGGCCGCGACCTCGGTGCCTCCGCTAAACCCGCGGGCGGCGTCTGCAACTCCAGTACAGGCGCGGGCGGCGTGGCGTCGGCCTGCCCGCCGACAATCAGCAGCGCCGCCATCAAACTGATCACGCGTCTTCTCCGATGGGAGTGCAGCCGGTGGTGGGCCCGCCGGCGCCTATTAGGCGGCGGGGGGATCGGCGATGTGGAGGCGTCATTCCGGCGAGCTCCTTCCAAGGTGGCACTGCGAAAATCAGAATCGGGCGCTGAGCGCGAGGCCCCGCTGCCCGTCTCCCGCGATCGGTACGATGGCAACCGGTGAGGCATGCAGCGACGGGACGAGTACCCCCAGGGACGTGCCGACGACTGCCCCACCCACCACATCGGTGATGAAGTGCATGCCGCCGAGAACCCGCGCCGCGCCGACGAAGCTCGCCATCGCACCCCCAACGGCCATCACGATCCAAGGCGCCTTCGAGCGTGGGTGGAGCCGTCGCATGGTCACGAAAGTGGAGGTTGCGATCGCGAAGCTGATGGCGGCGTGGCTGCTCAAGAACGACAGCCCCGCGTCGGCGCTGTTGCGATCGGAAAGCGGAGCCTTATCTCCGTAGAGATAGGGACGTGGCCGGCCCGCCGCCAGGGTCATCACGGTAGCGGCGGCGGTTGCGGCGAGCCCCGCCTCGGCGACGACGGCGGCGTCATTGAGGCCCGGAAGAAACCCCTCATCCAGGAAGAGCAGAGTCGCGGCCCCAGCGCCGATCGCGTAGAGACCGTAGTCCGACGCGGTTTGCCAGCCGGGGCTCCAATAACCCGCCGTCGTGCGATCGAGCGCATTGAGACCGGCGGAGGGGCAAAGCGGGGAACAGTACGCCGGCTGCGAGCGAGTCAGCCGCGCCTCCGCGAATACGATCCCGATCCCCAGGATCGGCAGATCGATCTCGGCGTAAAGCTGAAACGCCGGGTGCAGGGGATTCTTGGGGCTCGGGACGATCGGGGTGAGCGCCGCGACCTTGGCGGTTTTCTTGGCGTCCTCGACCTCTTGAGGCGGAGCCTCGGGCGACGGCGGCGCGATGGGCGGCGGATTGTTCGCGACCGTCGGCGCGTTCTTGGGCGCTTCTCGGACGGTGGGAGTCTCAGCTCGTGCGATGCCGACCGATCCAACCCATGCCAGGACGAGCGCGGAGCAAACGCCGTTGGGTGCCCGCAT
>CAYTTF010000531.1:0-2571 GCA_964440665.1 uncultured Myxococcales bacterium
CGGCGGTTTCCTAAACCGTAGGTCGCCTGTTCGAATCAGGCCGGGGTCACGACGAATCTGGGACCGAGTCGGAACCATCGGTCGCGCCCGATGTCAGATCCGAGAACAAGATGAGCCAATCCAAATCCGTTCGCCAGACCTTGGTCGCCGCGAGCGGAGCGATGCTCGGTACGGTTCTCGGCGCCGGCTGTCACGGCGACACCACGCTGGGGACACCCGATTCCTTCGCCGTCTACGCGCCCATCGAGGCCTCTTCGGGCGCGCCGCCGCATAGCGCCGCCGGCCTGGCCCTGGTCTCGTCGGTGGCCCCGGACGATCCGCGGGCGGAGCCGATCTACCGGGAGTTTGGGAGCGGCTTTCCGGGCGAAGTCCTGCGCACCGACTACCTCGCCAAGCAGCTCGTCCGGGACGCGCTCATCGGCGGGCGGCGCTACTCGGACGCGGCCCGCGCGGCCGCCGCCGAGCCGACCGCGTTCGTGGTGGGCGGGGCCGGCAGCGAGAAGGCCGGCCGTGGGCTCGCGCTCAAGGGGACCTTCGGCGCCAGCGATCACCCGAACGTCAACTGGATCGCGCTCGATCGCTACCCGGATCACGACAACGCGCTCCCGCAGACGCTGGCGGGGCTCATCGGCCGCTCGGCCGCGGCGCGTGTGGCCGGCGCAGACGGGCCGCCTCCCGCCGCGTTGCTCGAAGGATACGCGCGCGCGCTCGAGGTGATCGCCCGGGAGTGGCGCGTCGGAGAGGGCGCGAACGGCGCGATCCCACCTGGCGCCGGGACGCGCGAGCAGCGTGACCTGTTCGCGGCGATTCGCGAGAACCGCTATGCCGTCGGCGCCGACGGCGCGCCGCGCCCGCCGGGCGAGCTGCTCGCCGATCCCGGCCTCGCGGCGACGGTGCTCTACCGGCTGGTCCAGTCGAAGTCGGTGGGACGCAAGGTCGCACCGCCCGAGGTCTACGCGCCGTTCGTCACCGATCGCATCCCGCCCGGGATCAGCCCGGCCGCCGTCCTGGGCCCGTTCCGCAATTTCCAGGCGAAGTTGCTGTCCGCGTGGGGGCGGGCGGTTCTGGAAGGTCACCCGCCGCGGGACATCGCCGATCTCGTCGAGGCCTACGGGCGCGCGTTGCCCGCCGAGCGCACCGAAGTGATTCGCATCTTCGTGATCACGACCTACGGCGCGACGGTCAGGCCCGGTGGCGTGCGCCTCCCCGCCGGGGACGCGGGCGCCGCGCTGCCGGAGCTGACCGCGCTGGCCGCCCAGGTCGCCGCCGGAAAGCTCTCCGCCCGGGCCGCCTTGTCGCAGTAGCGGCCGGCATTCATTGCGGTTAGATTCCGGCGGCCCATGAGCTCATTTTGGAACGGCCGGCGCGTCGTCGTGACGGGCGGCGCCGGATTTCTCGGCAGCTTCGTGGTCGAGCGGCTTCGTGCCGCCAACGCCTCGGTGGTCATTCCACGCTCGAGCGAGTACGACCTGGTCGATCGGGGGGCCTCGCGGCGCCTCCTCGCCGACACCCAGCCCGACCTGGTCATCCATCTGGCGGCCCGGGTGGGCGGCATCGGCGCCAACCGCGAAAACCCAGGACGGTACCTGTTCGACAACGCGATGATGGGGCTCGGTCTCTTCGAGGAGTGCCGCCTGGCCCACATCCCCAAGCTGGTCGCGCTCGGAACGATCTGCGCCTACCCGAAGTTCGCGCCGATCCCCTTCAAGGAAGACGATCTCTGGAACGGCTACCCGGAGGAGACCAACGCGCCCTACGGCATCGCCAAGAAGCTGATGCTGGTGCAATCGCAGGCCTACCGTGAACAATACGGCATGAACAGCGTCGTGCTCTTCCCGGTCAACCTCTACGGGCCGCGCGACAACTTCGACCTGAATTCGTCGCACGTCATCCCGGCGATGGTCCGCAAGTTCGTGGCGGCACGCGACCGCGGGGACGCCGAGGTCACGCTGTGGGGCGACGGCACGCCGACGCGCGAGTTTCTGTACGTCGACGACGCGGCCGAGGGGATCCTGCTGGCCGCCGAGCGCTACGACGCGAGCGATCCGGTGAACCTCGGCAGCGGGGCGGAGATCGCGATCGCCGATCTCGCCGCCATCATCGCCCGCGCGGCACGTTACGGGGGGCGATTCGTCTGGGACACCAGCAAACCGAACGGCCAGCCGCGGCGACGCCTTGAGGTGTCGCGCGCCCGCGAGCGTTTCGGGTTCGAGGCCAAGACACCCTTCGACCAAGGCCTGGCGGCCACGGTCGCGTACTACGAGGAACATCGAGAGGAGATCGAGAGTCGATGAAGCGCGCCCTCATCACCGGCGTCACCGGACAGGACGGGTCGTATCTGGCGGAGCTCCTGCTGGCCAAGGGGTACGAGGTCTGCGGGCTCGTCCGCCGGTCGAGCTCCTTCAACACCGAGCGGCTCGAACGCATCTACCAGGATCCGCACGTCGCCGACTATCGCCTGCGGCTGGTCTATGGCGATCTGGACGACGCGAGCTCGCTCAACCGCGCCATCCGGACCATCAAGCCCGACGAGATCTACAACCTGGGCGCGCAGAGCCACGTCCGCGTCAG
>CAYTTF010000532.1:0-2543 GCA_964440665.1 uncultured Myxococcales bacterium
CGCTCGGCGTAGCGGCCGAGCCAGAAGAAATTGTCGGCCACGCGGCTCGGCAGATCGCCGCCGCCGCGGGTCAGCTCCACCGGTTGCACCTGCGGGGGGAGCAGCGAAAACTCGCTCACCGCGCCGTCGCTGATGACCCAGGTGTCCTTGCTGCGCGCACCGCGCGCGATCGAGATGTCGGCCTCGTTCGCGCCACCCACCAGCGCCAGCGCGCCCGGCATCGCCTGATAGCCGCCGTCGCCGTCGGCCACCACGAAGCTGCGCAGGACCAGCGGCCGCAACTTGAGCTCGTCCCCCTCGATCACCGGGACGGTCGAGGGCGCGGCGTGTCGCTGCGCCACGAATCGGCTGGGCGCCGCGCGGATCGTCGCCGCCAGGGTCTCCGCCGCCGCGCGATCGAGACGCGCGCCGAAAATTGGATCGGTGGGTCCGAGGGGGTAGGTCGGCTTGACCACCATCTCGTGGAGGTGCTCGAGCACGTATTCGAGGATCGCTGGCTCGCCGCACCACCAGGTCTCGACCGAGGTCAGCTTCAGCTCCTCGCCCAGCAGCGCGCGGCAGAGGCCCGGCAGAAACGGGATCAGGGCCGGTGTCTGCAGCACGCCCGTACCGACGGCGTTGGCGATCGCGATGGTGCCGTCGCGGGCCGCCTGCAAGAGGCCCGGGACCCCCAGCAGCGAGTCGGCGCGCAGCTCCAGCGGATCGCAGTAATCGTCGCGCAGCCGCCGCAGGATCACGTCGACCGGGTGCAGCCCGCCCAGCGTCTTGAGGTACACGCGCCCATCGCGCACGGTCAGATCGCCGCCTTCGACCAGCGGGTATCCCAGGTACTGCGCCAGGAACGCCTGCTCGAAGTAGGTGGCGTTGTGCGGCCCGGCGGTGAGCAGCACGATGCGCGGGTTCGAAACCCCCTGCGGCGACAGCGCCGCCAGCGTCTCGCGCAGCCTGCGAAAGAACATCGCCAGGCGCTGCGTGTTCGAGTCGCGAAACGCCTCGGGCAGCACCCGCCCGAGGACGATCCGATTTTCCAGCGCGTAGCCGGCCCCGGCGGGCGCCTGCGTGCGATCGGCGAGAACCCGCAATGTCCCGTCGGGCGTGCGGGCCAGATCGGCGGCATAGAAATGCAGGAAACGTCCACCCGGCGGATTCAGCCCCGCGCAGGGGCGCAAGAGATTGGGATGCGCGAACACCACCTCGGGCGGCACGAGCCCCTCGGACAGCGTGCGGCGCGGCCCATAGAGATCCCCCAGCAGCCGATCGAGAAGGGTGGCCCGCTGCGCCAACCCCGCCGCCAGCGTCGCGAACTCCCCCGGCGCCAGCACCACCGGCACCGGATCGAGCGGCCAGGGCCTTTCGAGCCCGCGCGGATCGCCGTAGACGTTGAAGGTGACGCCATGCTGGCGGATGAGCTGCCGCGCCTGCTCCCAGCGGCGCCACATCTCACCGGGGCCGAACGCGCGAAGGGCCTGATCCAGCACCTGCCAGTGCTCGCGCACGGCGCCGTCCGCCCCGCGCATCTCGTCCCAGGGCGTGACGGACGGCGGCGCCAGCGCCGGCCCGGTCGCTTCACCCGAGCCCGGCGTGTCGTGCGGCGATCCGTGAATGGAGGTCACGATAGGGTGTCCAAGGTTAATGAAAGGTTTCCAGTCGGATCAAATACCGTAAACGGACGACGCTGGGATAGATTGCAAGTCGGTGGTTTTCTAGGATTGCCATGGTGCTCATCGAACAAGAGGCAACCCGACTGCCTGCATCCACCATCCTAGAAGGCTATCGAGCCCTGGACGGAACCTACGACGAATTGGTCGAGGCCGCCGGGGGAACGCGCAAGCATGCCCTGATGGTGGCGAATCTGCTGGCGAACATGAACGCGGACACCTTCGCCCGCTGTCAGGCGCTGGCGGAGCTGGCCCTCGCGCAGCGCGGGGTCACCTTCTCGGTCTACTCGGACGATCGCGGCACCGAGAAAGTCATGCCGGTCTGCCTGGTCCCCCGGGTGATCGGCGCGGCCGAGTGGGCCCGCCTCGAAAAGGGCCTGGTCCAGCGCCTGACAGCCTTGCAAACCTTTCTCGATGACCTCTACGGCGAGCAGCGCGTCCTGCGCGAGCACGTGATCCCGCCCGAGCTGATCTTCGGGTCGAAGCACTACCTGCCGCAGCTGCGGGGCATGAAGCCGCCGGGCGGCGTGCGGATCCACATCGCGGGGATCGATCTGATTCGCAGCCCCGACGGCGTGCTGCGCGTGCTCGAAGACAACCTGCGGACGCCCTCGGGCGTCTCCTACGTGATCGAGAACCGGCTGGTGACCAAGCGGGTCTTCCCGGCCGCCATGGATCGGATCGGCGTTCGCCGCGTCGACGACTATCCGACGCAGCTGGTGGAAACCTTGCGCTCGGTCTCGCCCGAGGATCCGGCCCACACGACGATCGTGGTGCTGACGCCCGGGCCATTCAATTCGGCCTACTTCGAGCACAGCTTCCTGGCGCGTTCGATGGGGATCGAGCTGGTCGAGGCCTCCGACCTGTTCGTGAGCGGCGACGAGG
>CAYTTF010000533.1:0-2539 GCA_964440665.1 uncultured Myxococcales bacterium
GGAAGCCTGCGATTCGATCTTCATGGTCTCGAGCCTGCTGCTGACCATCATCCTGGGCGCGGCGCTGGGCAACGTCATCCGCGGGGTCCCTCTGGACGCCGACGGATACTTCTTCTTGCCGCTGTGGACCAACTTTCGCCCCGGGCCGGACCCCGGCGTCCTCGACTGGTACACCGTCCTGTGCGGCGTCGTCGCGCTGGTCGCGCTCGGGACCCACGGCGCCCACTACCTGGCCTTGCGCACCACCGGCGAGGTGAATGTCCGCGCGCGGCGCCTGGGCCATACCGGCGCGCGCCTCCTGCCGCTCGTCACCTTCGCCAGCCTGGTCGCGACGCTCGTCGTTCGTCCGTCGGTGAGCCGCAACTTCGTCGAGCACCCCGCCGGCCTGCTGCTGCCGGTGGCGGTGGCCGCCAGCCTGGTCGCCATGGAGCTGGGGGCGCGCCGCGATCGCGAGCGACTGGCCTTCTGGGCCTCCGGCGTCTACCTGGTCGCCATGCTGGGCGGCGCAGCCTTCGCGCTCTACCCGGTGTTGTTGCCGGACTCGAACGACGCCACCCGTTCACTCACAATCCTGACCGCGTCGACCGGCTCCTACGCCATGCGCGTCGCACTCACATGGTGGTTTGCGGCCCTGGCGCTGGTGACGGGAAGCTTCCTCTACCTCTATCGAACCTTTCGCGGAAAGCTGTCGATCGGCAGCGGCGACGGCCACTAGTGCGCGGGCCAAGCGGCGACCCGAGCGCCGCCGCCGAGCGCCTCAACCGCCGGCGAGCGCCTCGGCGACGATCTTCTGCGCCTCGGCCAGGATCACCGCCAGGTGCTCTGCGCTCTTCATGCTCTCGGCGTAGATCTTGTAGACGTTCTCCGTGCCCGACGGCCGCGCCGCGAACCAGCCGTCGGCGCTGGTAACTTTGAGGCCACCGATGGCGGCGTCGTTGCCCGGCGCTCGCGTGAGCCTGGCCACGATCGGCTCGCCGGCCAGCGTGGCGGCCTTCACCGCCGCCGGTGCCAGCCGTTTGAGCGCCGCCTTCTCCGCCGGCGTGGCCGGCGCATCGATGCGCGTGTAGTACGGCGTCCCGAATCGGGCGCGCAGCCGCTCGTAGTGGGCGCCGGGATCCTGGCCGGTGACGGCGGTGATCTCGGCCGCCAGGAGATCGAGCAGGATGCCGTCCTTGTCGGTGGTGTGGACCCGGCCGTCGCAGCGCAGGAAGCTGCCGCCGGCGCTCTCCTCGCCGCCGAAACCCAGGCTGCCGTCGAGGAGCCCTTCCACGAACCACTTGAACCCCACCGGGACCTCGTAGAGCTTGCGGCCGAGGCTCGCGACCACGCGGTCGATGAGCGTGCTCGACACCAGCGTCTTGCCGACCGCGGCGCCGGCGGGCCAGCCGGGGCGATGGGTGAAGAGATACTCGATCGCCACCGCCAGGTAGTGGTTGGGATTCATGAGCCCCCCGGTCGGCGTCACGATGCCGTGGCGGTCGGCGTCGGTGTCGTTGCCGAACGCGACGTCGTACTTGTCCTTGAGACGGATCAAGTTGGCCATCGCGTAGGGGCTCGAGCAATCCATCCGGATCTTGCCGTCGGCGTCCAGCGGCATGAACGCGAAGCGCGGATCGATCTTCGAGTTCACCACCGTCAGCGTCAGGCCGAACCGCTCGGCGATGCGCGGCCAGTACTGCACGCTGGCGCCCCCCATCGGGTCGGCGCCGATCTTGACGCCCGCGCGCGCGATCGCTTCGACGTCGATGGCGCCCGCCAGGTCCTCGATGTACGGCGACATGAAATCGTGCTCGTGGGTGCTGGGCGCCCGCCGGGCGGCGTCGTACGCCAGTCGGCGGACCTCCGTGCCCGCGCGGAGCAACTCGTTGGCGCGGTTCTGGATCCCGTCGGTGACGTCGCTGTCGGCCGGCCCGCCGTGGGGCGGGTTGTATTTGAATCCACCGTCGCGCGGCGGATTGTGCGACGGCGTGATGATGATGCCGTCCGACAGACCGTCGCGAAGCCCATTGTTAAAAGACAGGATCGCGCGCGACAGCGCGGGTGTTGGCGTGTAGTCGCCCTCGCCCGACACCCGCGTCTCCACGCCGGCAGCGGCCAGCACCTCCAGCGCCGTCCGCAACGCCGGCCCCGATGCCGCGTGCGTGTCGGCCCCCAGGAAGAGCGGTCCGGTGATGCCGAGCTCGGCCCGATGCTCGCAGATCGCCTGGGTGATCACCAGGATGTGGGCCTCGTTGAACGCGCCATCTTCGGCCGCGCCCCGGTGCCCGCTGGTTCCGAAGGCCACCAGCTCGCGCGGGTTCGACGGATCGGGACGGCGGTCGTAGTAGGCGGCGATCAGCCGATCGACGTCGATCAGGGCTTCCGCGGGGGCTGGCTTTCCCGCGAGTGGCGAAACGGGCATGGCGCGACGGTAAGCTCGGACGCGCCCGGTGGGAAGGCCCCCGTCGTTTACGGCAGCCCGTGCTCGAGCGGCGTGAACGGGGTTTTTGTTCCTTGACACCCACGCCGCGCACTTGATACAGCCGCTCACACCGCCGGA
>CAYTTF010000534.1:0-2525 GCA_964440665.1 uncultured Myxococcales bacterium
CCTCTCCAACGTTCAGTACGTGCTGGGCCGAAACGCGCCGGTGCCCGACGGGCGCGATGCGCTCGAGGACGTCATGCGGGCGTCGCAGTCGATGGTGCGGCTGGTGATGAACCTGCTCGACGTGAGCCGCAGCGAGGACGGCGCGCTGGTCCCGCTGGTGACGGAGTTCGACCTGCCGGTTCTGCTCGGCGAGGTCTGTTCGGAGATGGGCCGCCGGATCGAAGACAAGGAGCAACACCTGGTGCTGGCCGTGACGCCGGGGGTCGGCGCTCTGCGCGGCGACCGGGACCTGGTGCGCCGCCTCCTCGAGAACCTGATCGACAACGCGTACAAATATGGGCCCCGCCGGGCCACCATCTCCATTGATCTGACGCCCGGGACGATGGACGATGGCGCAGAGCCGGCGGTCGAGATCCGGGTGCGCGACGAAGGGGAGGGGATCCCGACCGCGTATCGCCAGCTCATCTTCGAGAAGTACGGGCGTTTCGACCGGCCGGGGGCCCAGGACGCGCGCACCAGCCACGGGCTCGGTCTGGTGTTCTGTCGGCGGGCGGTTACCGTGCACGGCGGCGCCATCTGGATCGACGATGGGCCGGGGCGCGGCGGCTGCTTCTGCGTGCGGTTGCCGGTCGCGCGCCTGCCGCTCTCCGTCGCGGCGGGCACCCGGGCCCCGACGTCGGCGCCGCCACCCACATCGGGCCGCGGCGGAATCGCGATCGGGTGAGCGTGCGCTTCGAGGACGAGACCCCAGCTACGCGGCGCCTCTACGCGGAGTACCGACAGGAGATCTGGGAGCACACCGACCGGATGTTCCTCTGGCTGCTGCTGGCGCAGTGGCTGGCGGCGATCGCGACGGCGCTGCTGGCGTCGCCCGGCCCCTGGCATAGCTCCCTCATGCACCTGCCGCCGCTGGTCTGGAAGGCCTTCGTGCTGGGGGGGGCCATCACGACGTTGCCGATCTTGGTGGCCATCCGGCACCCGGGATCCACGCTGACCCGTCACGAGATCGCGATCGGGCAGGGGCTGGTCAGCGCGCTTCTGATCCACCTGTCCGGCGGCCTCACCGGCGGTCATATGGAGATGCACTCGGTCCTCTTCGCCTCGCTGGCCTTCCTGGCCATGTACCGCGATCCGACCGTCGTGCTCCTGGCCAGCCTGATCGGCGTGATCGATCACGTCTTACGCAGCTACTCCCTTTCCCACGGCGCGCCCGGCGTCGTGCACCTCGAACGCTGGGGCTGGTTCCTGGATCCGGCGTTCATCGTGGTCGAGGACGTGCTCTTGCTGCTGGCGATCGACAAGAGCCAGAACGACATCCTGAGCGGCGCCAGGAAGCAGGCCACCATCGACACCAGCCGCTCCGCGCTCGAACGCGAGGTGGCCGAGCGCCAGCGCACCGAGCGCCTGCTCTCGCTGCAGTACGTGATCACCCGAGTCCTGGCGGGGGCCAGCAGCTTGCCCGAGGCGGCGCCGTTCATCCTGCGCATCATGGGCGAAAACCAGGGCTGGCACGTCGGCGAGCTGTGGGAGGTCGAAGAGGGGCGTCAGTTCCTGCGCTGCGTGGACATCTGGCACGCCGAGGACTACCAGAAGCTCGATTTTCTGGAACAGCGGCGCAACACCCGGATCGCCCCCGACGCTGGCCTCGCGGGTCGCGTCTGGCAGCGCCATCTTCCGCTCTGGATCTCGGACCTCGGCGAGGAGCCGACGCTGCCGATGGCGGGCTTCGCCAGCGAATCCGGGCTACACGGCTCGTTCGCGATTCCGCTGCGCAACGGTCCCGAGGTGATCGGCGTGATGGCGTTCTACAGCCGGGACGTGCGGCAGGCCAACGACGATCACCTGTCGATGCTGAGCGCGCTGGGCGGTCAGATCGGGCAGTTCATGGAGCGCAAGCGGGTCGAGCAGGGGTTGCGCGACAGCGAGGAGCGCTACCGGTCGGTGATCGCGGCGCTCGACGAGGGGCTGATTCTGGTCGACGCCGAGGGACAGGTCATCGCGTCCAACGCCAGCTGCGAGCGGATCCTGGCCCGGTCGTCGCGGGAGATGCTGGGGCGATCCTCGATCGAGACGTTCGCCTCGGCGGTCGACGAGAGCGAGCGGCCGGTGACCGGCGACGCGCTGCCGTTCCTGGCGACGCTGCGCTCGGGGGAGCCCCTGCAGAACGTGGTGCTGGGCGTGACCCGCAGCGACGGAGAGCGGGTCTGGATCTCGATGAACTCGCAGCCGCTGGTGCGGTTCGGCGAGAACGCTCCCTACGCGGCGATGGCCTCGTTCGCCGACATCACGGCGCGGAAGGCGGCCGAGGTGTCGTTGCGGACGGCGCACGCCGAGCTGGAGGTCCGGGTCGAAAAGCGCACCAGCCAGCTCATGGACGCCAACCTTCGGCTCAAGAGCGAGGTCGAAGAGCGCGAGCGCGCGCAGCGCGAGATGCACGAAGCCAAGGATGCCGCCGACACCGCCAACCGGGCCAAGAGCGCCTTTCTGGCCAACATGAGCCACGAGCTGCGCACGCCGCTCAACGC
>CAYTTF010000535.1:0-2513 GCA_964440665.1 uncultured Myxococcales bacterium
GAAAGCGCGACGAGGCGCTCAACCTGCCGGCGACGGGCAGTCTGTCGTTGACGCTGGACCGACTGGGCACGCGCACGCGTGTCGCCTTCGACGGCGGCGACGGCGGTGGCGATCTCCTCACGCTGAACGGCGCCCGCGCCGACGAGAAGACCACCCGGCGCGTGGCGGCGTTTCTCGATCGCGTGCGCGCGCGTGCCGGCGTCGACACCCGCGCGACCGTGGTCACCGACAACAGCGTGCCTACGGCGTCTGGCCTGGCTTCGTCGGCCTCCGGATTCGCGGCGCTGGCGCTGGCGGCCTCGCGCGCCGCGGGCCTCGACCTGCCGCCCGCCGAGCTTTCGGCGCTGGCACGCCTCGGCTCCGGCTCGGCGGCGCGCTCGATCTTCGGCGGCTTCGTCGAGATGGCGCGTGGCACGCGCGCCGATGGCACCGACGCGATGGCGCATCCGCTCGGGGCGAAGGTGCAAGGGCCGCAGGCAGAACGACAGGGCGACTGGGAGGTCCGGCTGGTCGTGGCGATCACGGCGGCGGGCGAAAAGGCGATCGGGTCGACCGCGGCCATGACCCACACCGCGCGAACCTCGCCGTTCTATGACGCCTGGATCGCCAGCGTCGATGCCGATCTCGCCGCGGCACGCGCCGCCATCGCCGGTCGCGATCTGGCAGCGCTCGGCGCCGTCGCCGAGCGGAGCGCGTTGCGGATGCACGCGACGGCGCTCGGCGCCGACCCGGCCATCGTCTACTGGAACCCCGCCACCCTGGCCGCGATCGCGCGTGTTCGCGCGCTGCGCGACGCCCACCCCGCAACGCCGGCGTTCTTCACCATCGACGCCGGACCGCACGTCAAGGTGCTCTGCGCCGCCGAGGACGCGGACCGGGTCGCCGCGGCGCTGGCCGGCGTGCCGGGCGTCTTGCAGACGCTGGTCGCCGCGCCGGGACCGGGCGCGCGGATCGTGGAGGCGGCATGAACGTCAGCGCGCCCGGCAAGCTGTTCCTGGCCGGCGAGTACGCCGTGCTTTCCGGCGGCACGGCCGTGGTCGCGGCGATCGATCGCCGGGTGGTGGCGCACTTCGTCCCCGGCGCCAAGCCGTCGACGCCGCTGGTGGCCGAGACCCTCCGCGCGGTCCGCGACACCAACCACGCGGGCGTCCGGCCATTCGCCGACGGCGCCCCCGAGATCGACAGCTCCGCGCTGTCGGAAGGCGGCCTCAAGCTGGGCCTCGGATCCAGCGCCGCCGTCGCCGCCGCGGCGGTCGGCGTTCTGCTCGAAGAGGCTGGAATCGATCTCGCCGAAGAGCTGCCCTTCGCTCTGAGGCTGGCGGATCTGGCGCATCGCGCAGCGCAGGGGGGCCGCGGGTCGGGCGGAGACGTGGCGGTCGCGGTGTTCGGCGGCGTGATCGCCTACAGGCGCCGCACGTCCGAGAGCCAGGTGAACGTCATTCAGCCGCTCGCCCCGACCCCGCCGGGCGAGCTGGTGGTGTTCCGGGCCGGGGCTCCCAGCGCGACGGTCGAGCATCTACGTGCGGTCGAGCGTCTGGCCGAGCGCGATCCGGTCGGGCACGCCGCCAGGCTGCGGGAGATCGGCGAGGCGGCCGAGCAGTTCCTTCGCGCCTACCAAGATCGCCAGCCGGCGGCGCTGATCGAGGCGGTCCGCCAATCGTACGGGGCGCTGGAGGCGCTCGGGCGCGACGCCGATCGGCCGATCGTCACGCCACCGCTCTTGGCGGCCGCCGCGCTCGCGGGCGAATGCCGCGGTGCCGCCAAGCCGTCGGGCGCCGGCGGTGGCGACGTGGGGGTGGCCTTCTTCCCCGATCCAGAATCGGCGGAAGCCTTCCGGATGCGCGCCCCCAAGCTCGATCTGCCGATCCTTCACGTAAAGACCGGTGCGCGCGGACTCGCGCGCGACGACTAGAAAGGTTCCATGTCAGACAATGGCTCGAAAGAAAGCTCTCGCATCCCGGGGTTCTATCGGCTCGGCATCGCCGAGCGACGAGAGGCTCTGCGCCGCCGGGCCGACCTCTCGGAGCAGGAGCTGGAGACGCTGGAGAGTGGCGGGATCGACACCGCGACGGCCGACCGGGTCGTCGAGAACGCCATCGGGATCTACGCGTTGCCGCTGGGTCTGGGGCTCAACTTTCGGGTCAACGGGCGCGACGTGCTGGTGCCAATGGCCATCGAGGAACCGTCGGTGATCGCGGCAGCGTCGAACGCCGCCAAGATGGTGCGCCAGGGGGGCGGCTTCGTCGCCGAGGCGGACGACCCGGTCATGACGGCGCAGATCGAGATCGTCGGCGTCGCCGATCCGGAGGCGTCGGTGGCGCGGTTGGAGGCGGCGGCGGACGAGCTGCTCGCGATGGCGCACGCCACGCTGCCACGTCTGCGCGAACGTGGCGGCGGCGCGCGCGAGATCGAGGTGCGCGCCCACCCGCGTCGCGTGGTGGTGCACGTCCACGTCGATTGCCGGAACGCGATGGGCGCCAACATGGTGAACACCGTCGCCGAGGCGCTGGCCG
>CAYTTF010000536.1:0-2507 GCA_964440665.1 uncultured Myxococcales bacterium
TCGGCATCGGCGCCGAATATGCGCTCAACGTCATCACCCGCTACCGCGAGGAGCGCGACGTCGCCCGCGCGGTGATCTCGACCGGAGCCGCGGTCGCGCTCTGTTCGTGGACCACCATCGTCGGCTACGGATCGCTTTTGGCGGCACGGAACCAAGCGCTGCAGGGATTTGGTCTGATGGCGATCTTCGGCGAGGTCTCTTGCCTGTCCGCCGCGATCGTGGCTCTGCCCGCCCTGCTTTTCTGGCTGCAGCGTCGGAGAAACGCGCCGGCCGCCGGCATCGAGGTCACCGGCCTCGACGCCGGGCCGCCTCTCGAAGCCGAACCACCGACTGTCTGATCGGGACCCGCGAAGGGTCCCGCGCCTCCCGCGACGAGCTCCGACGCGCAAAACGCGTCTACGCTCCGCGATCTCGGTCTGAGATAGCGCCCCGCGCGCGGGCTCTCAATGCCGCATGCGGAGGAGGCCGGCGGTCGAGGCGATCAGAAACAGGCCCATCGCGACCCACACGATGCCGAAGGTGAGGTGGCGCCGGCGGGCCTTGGCGCGCTCGGGCGTGTCGTCGAGGAGCTCGCGCTCGCTGTTGCGACGGCCGAGGGTCGCGGCGCGCACGGCGCCGGCTATCACCAGGACCGCCCCCATCACGTAGAAAAAGATCGGTGGGATGACGATGTTCATCTCAGCTGGCTACCTCGACGGCCTTGAGCTCGCGAATGACCGTAACCCGGATCTGTCCCGGGAACCGCATCTCCTGCGAGATCTTGCCGGCGATCTCGCTCGACAGCGTGACGGCGCCGAGATCGTCGACGCGGTCCTCTTGCACGTAGATCCGGACCTCCCGACCGCCCTGCACGGCGAACGCCTCGGCCACCCCGCGAAAGCCCCGCGTGATCCGTTCGAGGTCGTCGATGCGGGAAAGGTAGTTCTCGTCGGTCTGGCGGCGCGCCCCGGGCCGGCCACCCGACAGTGCGTCGCCGGCGGCCACCAGATAGGCATAGGCGCTCCCGAACGGCTCGTCCGTGTGGTGGGCCCCGATGGCGTTGGCGACCGTCTCCGCCTCGCCCAACCGGCGGGCATAGTCGGCGCCGATCACGGCGTGCGAGCCGTCGAGCTCGTGGGTGAGGGCCTTTCCGATGTCGTGCATCAGGGCGGCGCGGCGAGCGATCTTGGGATCGAGCCCGAGCTCGTCGGCCATCATCCCGCACAGGAACGCCGCCTCGATGGCGTGCTTCCACTGGTTCTGCGTGAAGCTGGTCCGATAGTTGAGCCGGCCGACCAGGTTCACGATCTCCGGGTGGGCCCGGGGAATCTCCAGGATCGAAAACGCGCGGCGGCCGAGCTCGACCAGCTCGGCGTCGAGCGCCGCCGCGATCTCCTGGGCCACGCGGGTGACGGAGGCCGGATCGCGCGCCGAGCCTGGCTGGCGCAGAAGGCGGGCGATGACCCGACGCGCGACCTCGCGCCCCACCCCGTCCAGGCCCTCCAATCGCACCGTGTCGTGCTGGTCGGCGAGCGACAGCGTGACCCCCGCCACCGCTTCGATGGCGCGCAGGTTCTCCTGATCGCGGCCGATCAGCGTCGCGGCCGCCTCGCCCGGTGGGAGCGGCAGGGTCGAGTGGAGCCGCTCGGTCAGGTAGTGGCCGAAGAAGCGCCCCATGGCGATCCCCATGATCCGCTTGGCGCCCTTGCCAGCGGCCACCAGGGCCCCCTCCTCGGCCGCGCGCTCGCCACGGGCGGCCGAGAGACGGGCCTCCTCGATCTCGCCCTGCCGGATGGCATCGATGGCGTCGGTCGACGACCGACCCGCGGCACGCTCCAGGGCCGCCCGCGCCGCCACACCGCCAGCGGCGATTTCGCTTCGCAGGCGCGCCACCTCGGCGTCGGTCACCGCGATCCGAGCGCGGACCGCCGCCGCGCGCGCGGCCACCTCCACGCTGTGCGTGTCGGCGAGCCTCTGCTCGGCCTGCCGCTCGGCAAGGCGCCGGAGGCGCGCTTCCAGCTCTGCGCGGCGCGCCTGGCCGGTGGCCTCGGCGACGGCCGAAAGCGCGCTCGCTTCTTCGCGACCGCCGATCTCTCCGGCACGCAGGATCTCCGCGCACTCGGCCGCGGCGGCCCGAGCCATCGCGGCCGTGACCTGCCGGACCCCGGCCAACATCGCCTCCGCGCGGTGGCGCGCCACGCGTCGACCCAGCCAGGCGCCCACCGCGGCGGCGGCGAGGGCGGAAGCACAGAGCGCAACGATCGGAGAATCCATCCTCCTAGGCTTGGCCGATCACCAATCCAAGGTGCTCGCGGACGGTGAAATACTCCTCGGATATCGACCACAAGATCAGATCGCGAACCTTGTCTTTGGGATCCGCGACACCGATCGAGACCGGCTCGGTCTGGACCAGTCGGATGGCGACCTCCAGGTCATTGCAGATCAGGAAACCGGCGCGGGTGGCCGTCAAGTCGACGGCGTTCGACCACTTGTGGATGTCGGCTTCGCCCTTGGCGGCGATGAAGTGC
>CAYTTF010000537.1:0-2506 GCA_964440665.1 uncultured Myxococcales bacterium
TCGGCGAGCGCACCAACGTGGCCGGCTCGCCCAAGTTCGCCAAGCTGATCAAGGAGGGAAAGTTCGAGGAGGCGGTGAGCGTCGCCCGCCAGCAGGTGGAAAACGGCGCCAACATCATCGACGTCTGCATGGACGAGGGAATGATCGACGGTGTCGCGGCGATGTCGCGCTTCCTGTCGCTGCTCGGCAGCGAGCCGGAAGTCGCCAAGGTGCCATTCATGGTCGATTCCTCCAAGTGGGAGGTCATCGAGGCGGGCATCAAATGCTTGCAGGGCAAGGGGATCGTCAACTCGATCTCGATGAAGGAGGGAGAGGACAAGTTCCGGGGCAACGCGCGCACCGTGCTCAGGTACGGCGCCGCCGTGGTCGTGATGGCCTTCGACGAGGCGGGGCAGGCGGCCACCTACGAGGACAAGATCCGGATCTGCGAGCGCGCCTATCGAATATTGGTCGACGAGGTCGGCTTTCCGCCGGAGGACATCATCTTCGATCCCAACATCCTCACGGTTGCCACCGGGATGGAGGAGCACAACAACTACGCGGTCGACTTCATCAACGCGACCCGCTGGATCAAAGCGAACCTGCCGCACGCCAAGGTGAGCGGTGGCGTCTCGAACATCTCCTTCAGCTTCCGCGGCAACAACCGGGTCCGCGAGGCGATGCACTCCGCGTTCCTGTACCACGCCATCGCGGCCGGCATGGACATGGGGATCGTCAACGCCGGCATGCTGGAGGTCTACGAGGAGATCGTGCCCGAGCTACGCGAGCTGGTCGAGGACGTGCTGCTCAACCGGCGGCCGGACGCGACCGAGCGGCTGGTCGACTACGGCGAGCGGCTCAAGGCCAGCGAGGGCGGCGGCAACACCGCCGAAAGAAAAGAGAAGGACGAGGCCTGGCGCAAAGGCACCGTCGAAGCGCGCCTATCGCACGCGCTGGTCAAGGGGATCGAGACCTATATCGACGCGGATACCGAGGAGGCCCGCCTCAAGCTGGGCCGGCCGCTGGCGGTGATCGAAGGTCCGCTGATGGACGGCATGGGTGTGGTCGGCGATCTCTTCGGGGCGGGGAAGATGTTTCTCCCCCAGGTGGTCAAGTCGGCGCGCGTGATGAAGAAGGCGGTCGCCCACCTGACGCCGTTCATGGAGGCGGAGAAGGCGGCCCACGCCGCCGCCGGGCGCGAGGTGAAGACGCAGGGGAAGATCGTGCTGGCCACGGTGAAGGGCGACGTGCACGACATCGGCAAGAACATCGTGGGCGTCGTGCTGGCCTGCAACAACTACCAGGTCATCGACATGGGTGTGATGGTGCCCTGCGAGAAGATCCTCGAGCGCGCCAAGACCGAAAGAGCCGATCTGATCGGCCTTTCCGGCCTCATCACGCCGTCGCTGGATGAGATGGCGCACGTGGCCCGCGAGATGGAGCGGCAGGGGTTCAAGCTGCCGCTTCTGATCGGCGGCGCGACCACCAGCCGCGCGCACACCGCCATCAAGATCGCGCCCCACTACAGCGAGCCGGTGGTGCACGTCCTCGACGCGAGCCGCGCGGTGCCGGTCACCACCAGTCTATTGAGCCCGGAGGGCAAGCCGGGTTTCGTGACCAAACATCGCGAGGACTACGAGAACCTGCGCAAGATCCACAGCACGCCCAAGCACAAGCTGGTGTCGCTCCCGGCCGCGCGCGCCAACCGCACGCCGATCACCTGGCGCAGCGAAGACATCCCGGCGCCCCAGTTCACGGGCGTGCGCGTGCTTGCCGACGTTCCCCTCGCCACCCTGCGCGAGTACATCGACTGGACGCCCTTCTTCCACACCTGGGAGCTCAAGGGGGTCTACCCGCGCATCTTCGAGCACGAGAAGTACGGCGAGCAGGCGCGCCAGATCTTCGCCGAGGGGAACGCGCTACTCGACACCATCGTCGCTCAGAAGCTGCTGACCGCGCGCGGGGTCTACGGCCTCTTCCCGGCCCACGCTGTCGGCGACGACGTCGAGCTCTACACCGGCGCCAGCCGCAACGACGTGCTCGCGCGGTTTCATTTTCTGCGGCAGCAAACGGCCAAGGACAAGGGCGAGCCGCAGCGCTGCCTGGGGGACTTCGTCGCGCCGCGAGAGACCGAGCTGCCCGATCACCTGGGCGCTTTCGCAGTGACGACCGGCATCGGGCTGCCAGAGCTGTGCGACGGTTTCAGGGCGAGGCTCGACGACTACAACGCCATCATGGCCGAAGCGCTGGCCGATCGTCTGGCCGAGGCCTTCGCCGAATACCTGCACAAGCGCGTCCGCGACGAGTGGGGTTACGGCCACCTCGAGGATCTCACCAAGGAGCGCCTCATCGCCGAGGAATACCGCGGCATCCGCCCGGCCGCCGGCTACCCCGCCTGCCCCGATCACACCGAGAAGGGAACGCTCTGGCGGCTCCTCGATGTCGAGAAGAACACCGGCATGTTGCTCACGGAGTCGTTCGCGATGTGGCCCGGCTCCAGCGTCAGTGGTCTCTACTTCGCGCACCC
>CAYTTF010000538.1:0-2491 GCA_964440665.1 uncultured Myxococcales bacterium
CAGAACCAGATCATCACCCAGCGCGACAAGACCTTCCTGCCGCACGTGCTGGCGGTCCCGCTCGGCACGTCGGTGCAGTTCCGCAACGACGACCGCATCTATCACGACGTTTTTTCCATCGCCAAGCCGAACGAGTTCGACGCCGGCATCCGGGCCACCGGCGCGACGTACACCAAGACCTTCACCCACGCGGGCGTCGTCGAGCTGCTCTGCAACATCCACTCGACGATGAACGCCTACGTGTTCGTCGTCGACTCGCCGCTCTATGCCAAGGCGCAGGCGTCGGGCTCGTTCGCGATTCACGGTGTGGCGCCCGGACGCTACGAGCTTTCGGCCTGGCACGAGGCCGCGTCGACCATCACGCGCAGGACCATCGGGGTTGGCCCGGAGGGGAACCACGCGGTGAGCGTCCCCATCGGGGGCGATAAGCGGCCGGGGCCTTTCGTCCCCGACAAATACGGGCGCAAACGGCAACCGCAACTGGGGTATTGAGGTCGGAGCGGCGATGGGGGGAAACCGGAAAGCACGTCTGCGCGCTCTAATCGCGGCGTTCGGTCCGGCTGAGCCGGCTCAACGCAGGACAGCCTCGAGAACCATCGTGAGCAGGAATCCCGCCACCAGCCCGGCGGAGGCGGTTCCTTCGTTGCCGTGGCTGTGCGATTCGGGAATGATCTCGTTCGACGTCACGTAGATGAGCGTGCCGCCGGCCAGGGCCAGCACGAACGGCATCGTGGCGAGCGCGGCGCTCGCCAGGGTCTCACCGATCACCGCCGCGACCGGAATCACCAGGCCGGTGAGCCCGACAATCGCGAAGCCGCGCCAGGCCGGGACGCCCCCCTGACGGAGCGGCGCGGCCATCACGATCCCCTCGCAGGCGTTCTGAACGCCCACCGCAATGGCCAGCACGATCCCCAGATGGGAAGTGCGCGCCACCGCAAAGCCCGCACCGATCGCCAGCCCCTCCGGAATGCGGTGCACGCTGAGCGCACCGACCATCGAGTAGGCGCGGCGCGCGGAGGTGGACGGGACCCGGTCGTGTACGTCGTGACCCGGCTCGTGACCGAGGTGCTGGTGGTGGCCACCCGCGTGCTGGTGTGGAATGAGGCGATCCATCGTCGCCGCCAGCCCCCCTCCGACTACGAAACCCGAGACGACGAGCGCCAGCTGCCCCGGGTGAAAGACGCCGCCGGCGTTGACGCCGCCGATCGCCTCGGCGATGAGCCCCAGCGTCGCCGCCGCCAGCATCAGACCCGCCCCCAGGCCCAGGATGCCGTCGTACGTCCGCCGCGGCAGGGTGCGCACGAACAGAAACGGCAACGCCCCCAGGCTGGTGGCCATCCCGGAGATCGCCGCGGCAAGAGTTCCAGCGCCCACGCTCCGGGACTATATACACGGCAGATGGTGACCGCTTACCTGGCGTTCGGCTCGAACCTCGGCGACCGGGCGGCGGCGATCGCCGCCGCGATCGAGCGGCTCGACGCACTGGGCGTCGCGCTGCGCGCCCGGTCGCCGCTCTATGAGACCGATCCGGTGACACCCGATCCGCAACCGCTCTTTGTCAACGCCGCCGCGCGCGTCGAGACTGCGCTCTCCGCGCGGGCGCTGCTCGCCGCCTGTCTGGATGTCGAACGCGCGCTCGGGCGAGTCCGGCCGATCGCTTTGGCGCCCGCGCCGCTGGCGCCCGCGCCCCGGGAGATCGATCTCGATCTGCTGCTCTACGGGAGCGAGGTCATCCAGGCCGGGCCGGCGCTGATCGTGCCACACCCGCGCCTCATCCAGCGACCCTTCGTGCGCATCCCGCTGGCCGACGTCGCGGAGCGCGGCCTCGCGCATCCCGTCACCGGTGAACCGCTCGATCGCGCCGCACCCGACCCAGCCGTGCGGGCCATCCGGGACCCGCGTTAGAGGCCGAGGCGCCGCCGGAAGTCTTCGACGGTGGCGGCGATACCTTCTTCGAGAGACACCCGTGGCGCCCAGCCGTTGAGCAAGGCCTGGGCGCGGGTGATGTCCGGCTTGCGGCGCGTCGGATCGTCGGTCGGCAGCGGCGCCCGAATGATCTCGGACTTCGATCGCGCCAGGCGTTTGATCATCTCCGCCAGCTCCAGCACCGTCGTCTCGTGGGGATTGCCGAGATTGACGGGATCGACCCCATGGGGACTGGCCATCAAGCGGACGAACCCCTCGATGAGATCGGAGACGTAGCAAAACGACCGCGTCTGTTGCCCCTCGCCGTAGACGGTGATCGGCTCATTCCGCAGGGCCTGCACGGCGAAGTTCGAGACCACCCGCCCGTCGTTCTCGTGCATGCGCGGGCCGTAGGTGTTGAAGATGCGGACGATGCGTACCTCGACGCCGTGCTGGCGCGCGTAGGAAACCGCCAGCGCCTCCGCGCAGCGCTTCCCCTCGTCGTAGCAGGCGCGTGGACCGATCGGGTTCACGTTCCCCCAGTAGCTCTCGCGCTGCGGGTGCTCGATCGGATCGCCGTAGACCT
>CAYTTF010000539.1:0-2465 GCA_964440665.1 uncultured Myxococcales bacterium
CTCGGCGACGCGCGAGGCGTCCTCGAGGGCCGCGGCCCGCCCGATCTCCGGGTTGGCGCCCGCGCCGAGCCCCTTGGTCAGGTTTCGGCCGAGGTGCACCTTGATGCCGGCCAGGCTGGCCTCCAGCACCTGGCAGTCGGTGTTGGCCACGATGAAGTCGACGCCTTCGACTCCGGCTTCGATCATCGTGTTGAGCGCGTTGCCGCCACCGCCCCCCACGCCGACCACCTTGATGACGGGTCGTCCGGGACCTTGAGCTTCGTCGTCAAATTCGAGCATTGGGACTCCTCAAACTATCGATCCCACAGCGCGGGCACCGACGCTAATTTTTCACCTCTTTTTCCGACGGGTGACCCGACAAAATCCACGGACGCTGAACACCCGCGCCGGTATTGCCCATCGAAAAGCGAATCGGGCGCGACTAGAACGCGCTCGAGAGCGTGCGGCGGAGGCGGGAGAAGAGGCCGCGCTTTTGCGGGGCGTCGGTGACGCGGGTGGTGTCCTGGCGCGAGACCCCGTACTGGACCAGGCCGACGGCCGTCGAGAAGGTGGCGTTGCGGACCACCTCGGCCAGGCCGCCCACGCCCTTGGGGACCCCCCGGCGCACGGGGATCCCGAGGATCTCCTCGCCGAGCTCGGTCATTCCGGAGATCTGCGTGGTCCCGCCGGTGAGCACCGCGCCCGAGGCCAGCAAGTCCTCGCAGCCGAGACGGACGATCTCGGCTTTGACGAACGATAGAATTTCCTCGATGCGCGGCTGGATGATGTCGCGGCAGAGGGTGTGGCGCGACAGCACGCGCGGGGCGCGGCCACCGACGGAGGCGACCTCGAGGGTCTCGTCCTCGCCCACCATCGACGACAGCGCGCAGCCCGAGCGGATCTTGATCTTCTCGGCCTCGTGCGGCGGCGTGCGCAGGCCGAAGGCGATGTCGCTGGTCAGCTGATGTCCGCCGATCGGGATGACGCTGGTGTGCGCGACTGCTCCGTCGGTGAAGATGGCGATGTCGGTGGTGCCGCCGCCGATGTCGATCAGCGCGACGCCCAGTCCCTTTTCGTCGTCTTCCAGGACCGCCTCGCCCGAGGCCAGCGGCTCGAGCACGATGTCCAGGACCTCGAGGTCGCAGCGGGTGCAGCACTTGATGATGTTCTGCGCGGCGGCAGCGGCGGCGGTCACGATGTGGACGCGCGCCTCCAGGCGCACGCCGCACATGCCGAGCGGCTCCCGCACGCCGTCCTGGCCGTCGATCTTGTACTCCTGCGGAAGCACGTGGACGATGTGGCGGTCGACCGGCAGCGCGATGGCGCGCGCCAGCTCGAGCACCTTGCCCACGTCGGTGGCGCGGACCTCTTTGTCCTTGATCGCGACCGTGCCCGTCGAATTGACGCCCTTGATGTGGCCGCCCGCGATGCCGACGTAGACCTGCGAAATCTCGCAGCCGGACATGCTCTCGGCTTCCAGGACCGCCTGTTTGATCGACGCGACGGTCGAGTCGATGTTGACGATCACGCCCTTTTTCAGGCCCCGCGAGGGGTGGGTGCCGACGCCGATGATGTCGAGGCCGTCGGGTCCGATCTCGCCGACGACGGCGGCAATCTTGGTGGTCCCGATGTCGAGACCCACGATGATGTCGGACGATCTCCTGGGCATGCGCGGTTAATCTTCGCCGCGTTTGTCCGCTACCCGAAATTTTTTGCTCGCCAAGACGGGGGCGACCGGCGCGGTTTGGGCCCCGGCGGGGGCCGGGGAGGGTTTGAGGCGGAGGGTGACCCGCTCCGAAGGCGCGCCGTCCAGGTAGACCGTCGCCAGCGCCGCGGGCCCGCGTGGGCCGAGCGCGCCGAGGATGCGATCGAAGGCGGCGAGCTTGCCCGCCCAGTCGCCCCGCCCGAGCCGGATCTCGCCGCCACCGTCGTAGAGCACGAGGGTGAAGCCGGCCCGAGGATCGACGTGAATCTCCGACAGTTTGGGGCGCGTCGGCGGGCTCACGTACCCCGGATCCGAAATTTCGGGCCTGCCGTCGGATGCACCGGTGTAGGCGCCGAGGAGGCTCAGGGTCTCGCGGAAGGCGGCCTCGCTGGTTGGGCGCATGGCCGCGTACTGGTCGCGGGTGATCCCGGTCAGCACCGGGAGGCCGTCGGCTTCCTCGAAGGTGGCGCGCTTGAACGGGCGGCCGGAGTCGTCGAGCAGGTACAGGGCGCCCAGCAGCGCGCTCGCGATCGCGTGTCGCTCCGTGACTTCGATGGAGAGCGCGGACGGCAGCTCGCGCCGGACGCGCGCCGACACGATCCAGGGGTGCGTCGTGAGGCGAGCCGCCACCACGTCCGGGTCGACGGCCAGCAGGCGATCGCCGATCCGGACACCCGCAAGGGCGCGAAGCTCGTCCGGGGCGACGTGCGTCGTCGGGCCGACCCGGATGTCGCGTCCGGCGAACCGGGGCGACGCGATCACATGCCGGATCGCCTGCCGG